>MVZQ01000009.1 GCA_002068435.1 Euryarchaeota archaeon ADurb.BinA087
CGGGGCCGATTTCCTCTGCATGGTCTCTCCGAGCGAGCACCTGGCGCTCCCGCTGGTGGGAGACATCGTTGAAGGTACCCGGGCTGCAAAGCTCTCTGCCCATATCGGCGATCTCATAAGGGGAAAGGAAGGCTTCAAAATGCCGCGTGAAAGGCAGATGGCGGATGCCCGAAGGAGGCTTGACTGGGAGGAACAATTCGCCCTCGCCCTCTTTCCTGACGCCGCCCTTTCGATCCATGCAAGAGACGGAGATCTGGATACCTGCTCCATGTGCGGGGATCTCTGTGCCGTCAAGATGATGCAGGAGATGTTTAAGACAAAGAGATAACCCTCGCAAAGGTTTCCGATCTCCTAATGTCCTGGTCATTGTCCAGTATGATCGAACCTTATCACCGCTGGAGGACAGCTACCCCTCACAGGGACCAGGAATGGGCACGGACGGGGGTTCACCAAGACCAGGAATGAAGGGGGGGGGATTAACATGGGCAAGGGACGGGGAATGAGCAGGATTCCGGGTAGATCAGGGGCCTTATTCCCTGCCTCTTTGAGTCTCGAGGATACGGCATGCCAGTAGTGCTGCGTTCTCTCCGTTATCGATCCCGACGCAGGCAACAGGCACCCCTTTCGGCATCTGGACGATCGAGAGAAGGGCATCGAGACCCATCAGTTTCCCGCTGACGGGAACACCGATCACCGGTCTTTCGGTCTTCGATGCGACAACCCCGGGAAGTGCTGCAGAAAGCCCTGCGATTGCGATAAATACTCTGCAATCGCTCTTTTTCACATATTCATCAAGCACATCAGGATCCCGGTGTGCAGAGATGATACGGACCTCGTAGCTGAGACCGTGCTCTTCCAGGACTGCCGCGGCCTTTTCCACAATGGCCGCATCTGAGGCCGATCCGCTGAGAATGGCTACTTCGACCATTGATTCGCCATCCACACTTATATCCCGTCATTATAAAAATACTATGGACTGATAAAATGGAAAAAGAACCTCTCCTGATGCTTCCCGGGCCAGTCCCGGTGCCCGAACGGGTCCGGATGGCAATGGTGCGGCAGGCCATCAACCACCGCGGGGCAGAGTTCGGTGCCGTCTATGCAGACTGTGTCCGTGTCCTGAAAGAGTCCTTCGGAACCAAAAATGATCTCTTTGTGATCAGCGGCTCCGGCACCGCAGCCATGGAAGCAGCGGTGGCAAACTTCGGGGGCGGGCTGACCATCGCCTGCCTTGAGAACGGTAAATTCGGCGAACGGATGTTCAAGATCGCCCAGCGGTACGGCACAGCCAAGCTGGTTCGGTCGGAATGGGGCACCCCCCTCGATCTGGCAGCGCTTGAGCAGGAGCTTGCAGAGGGTGCTGGGATGGTAACGCTGGTGCACAACGAGACCTCTGCAGGGATCAAAAATCCGGCAGAGAAGGTCGGGAGGCTCGCGAGGAAATATGACGCACTCTTCGTAATGGACGGAATCACTTCGATCGGGGGAGACGAGGTGTATGCCGATGCATGGGGGGCAGATATCGCAGTGGTAGGCTCCCAGAAATGCCTGGCTGCCCCGGCAGGCCTCTCGGCCATTTCGGTAAGCAAACGGGCATGGGAACGGCTCTCTGAGAGGCGCCCCTACTACCTGGACCTTGCCGCTTACCGGAAGAGTGCCTCTGCAAAAGTGATGGAGACCCCGTATACCCCTGCAGTTCCCCTCTTCCTCGCGCTCCGCGAGGCATGCCTGCTTATCGAAGAGGAAGGGCTTGCCACGAGGATTGCGCGCCACAGGAAGCTGTCTCAGGCGGTCAGGAGTGCGGTTTCCGCATGGGGACTCGACCTCTTCCCGAAAGTCGACGAGGATCACACTTATTCAAACACAGTCACTGCAACCTGCCTTCCCACGGGAGTGGAAGACAGCACATTCCGTGGAGCCATCAAGAAGATGGGGATTGAGATTGCTGGTGGCCAGGATCATCTCAAGGGAAAGATCTTCAGGATCGGTACGATGGGGGCAACAGGTGCTCCGGAAATCCTTGGGACGCTCTCTGCGGTCGAGCACGCGCTTGCAAAGCATGGCGTCCGGCTGGCCGGAAACGGGGTCAGGGCTGCCGCTGAGGTACTGGGATGAAGATCGGGATTGCCGATACAACCTTTGCAAGGGTGAACATGGGCGGGATAGCCGCTGATGAACTGAAAAGAAATGCCAGTGTCACTATTGAACGGGTGACCGTACCCGGGATAAAAGATCTTCCCGTTGCATGCAAAAAGCTGATAGAGGAGCGGCGCTGCGGCCTTGTCATGGCCCTTGGAATGCCGGGTGGAAAAGAGAAGGACAGGATGTGTGCCCATGAGGCATCAACCGGCCTGATCACCTGCCAGCTCATGACCAATACCCACATCATCGAGGTGTTCGTGCATGAGGATGAAGCCAGAGACGACCGGGAACTCGCCTGGCTTGCCGAGCAGCGGACCCGTGAGCATGCGAAGAATGCCCTGAAACTCGCATTTTACCCCCAGGAAATGACGAAGGAGGCAGGAACAGGGCAGCGGCAGGGATTTCCCGATGCCGGTCCCGCACGAAGGTGAATGAAGTGGCATTCGTTTATGAATTATCAGTGGGAGATATAGAGAGAGGAGAACTATGAAAGTGAAACTCGGTTTCGTGGTCTCGGAATTCAACCGGGATATCACCTACATGATGGAAGTGGAAGGGAGGGAACACGCCTCGTTCCTTGGCGCTGAGGTGATCGATTGCATGTACGTTCCGGGGACCTATGATATGCCCCTGGCCGTGAAAAGGATGCTGAAGAAGGGAGTGGTCGATGCGGTCGTCACCATCGGCTGCGTCATCGAGGGTGCTACTCAGCACGATGAGATTGTGGTCCAGCACGCTGCCAGGAAGATCATCGATCTCTCCCTCGAATTCGAAAAACCGGTCACCCTTGGCATCTCCGGGCCGGGTATGACGCGCCTGGAGGCAAGCGAGCGTATCGATTATGCGAAACGCGCCGTTGAATCCGCCGTAAAAATGTGCCAGAGATTGGCATGAGAGAGCTCTCGAATATTATCTCCGGGATCGCTCCCTCTGCAACCCTCGAAATCTCTGATAAAGCACGGCAGATGCAGCGGAATGGTATTGATGTCATCAGCCTCTCGATAGGAGAGCCGGACTTCGATACCCCTGCCCATATCAAGGAGGCCTGTATCCAGGCACTCAGCCGCGGGGAGACGCATTATGCTCCAAGCAATGGAATTCCGGAGCTGCTCTCAGCCATCTCACGAAAGACGGAGCAGGAAAACAAGATACCCTGCACCACCGGGCAGGTGATCGTCACCTGCGGTGCCAAAGATGCCATCTATGATGCCATGGTCGCGGTGCTGAACCCCGGGGATGAGGTGATCATCCTGGATCCGTCGTGGGTATCGTACGAACCGTGCGTACGGATGGCCGGGGGAAAACCCGTCCATCACCTGCTCAATTCAAAGACATTCCAGGTCGATGAGTCTGTTCTCGATAAGATCACCGGAAAGACAAGGATGATCGTGATCAACTCGCCGTCAAATCCATCAGGGGCGATCCTGAACCGTTCCTCGCTTGGTATTATCGCTGACATGTGCGAGGATTATGACCTTATCCCACTCTCAGATGAGATTTACGAAAAGCTGATCTATGGCAGGGAACATATCTCCCTTGGCTCGATCCGGGATATGGCGGAGCGGACCATCACCGTGAACGGATTCTCCAAGGCATATGCCATGACGGGATGGAGGCTGGGCTGGGCTGTTGCGCCTCAGGCGATCATCAACCAGATGTCCAAGGTGCAGCAGCATTCGATCAGCCACCCGACAACGTTTGCTATGTATGGCGGGGTAGCCGCCCTTGCCTGCGACCAGTCCTGTGTCGAGACGATGCGAAAGGAGTTTCACCGGAGAAGGGATTATCTTGTCCAGGAGCTGCTCCTGATGGGCTATACTGTCGCTCCTGCCGAAGGAGCATTCTATGCCTATGTGAATACCGGTGGAGATGATATCGGAACTGCACGGAAATGGCTTGAGAAGGGGCTCGTGGCAGTTACCCCCGGGTCTGCATTCAATACACCAGGATGGCAAAGAATTTCCTATGCGACCTCCATGGGCCACCTCCAGGAAGCGGTGCGACGCATCAAAAGCCTCACCTGATCGCGGGTCCTTTCTCTCTGCACCCCCTCTTTCAAACATCAGCCACCAGAACGATGAATATCCCTTTTTTGTGGAAAGAAGCGGGGAAAGGGGTAACAATCAGTGCTGTCGGCCAAGGTCGGGGCGGCTCCGCTTCCATTTTCGTTTCATCCTCCTTACGGAGCGTTCCTTCCCAATGACACTGCGAAGGAGAGATAAGGAATGGAATGCCATCTTGATCCAGGTATAGTATATCAAGTGCAATGCCTGCTCGTAGGGGAAACGGCTGCCAGGGAGAACTATCATGATCACCATCTACAAGACCGCTGGGAAAAATGGTCTGGACACCATTACTACCTACGAGAGCGGTGCCTGGGTGCACGTGGTCAGTCCAAGCCAGGCCGAGATCGAAGATCTGGTCTTGCGTTTCAGCATTCCCCCCGACTTTTTTACCGATCCGCTCGATGTTGATGAGAGGGCCCGGATCGAACGCGAGGAAGGGAACACCCTGATCGTCCTCCGGACACCCCGCCGTGAGGCTTCAGAGGCAGACATCCCCTTCACCACGCTTCCAATCGGTATCATTCTCACGCAGGGGCTTGTCATCACGGTCACCCTGACCGAGGTCGACGTGGTCCAGGAGTTCCTGAACGGAAAGGTTCGGAACTTTTCGACTGAGAACCGGACCCGTTTTGTACTCCTCCTCTTCCTCCGAACATCACTGATGTTCCTCCGGTATTTGAAGGATATTAACCGGACAACCGCAGCTATTGAGAATGACCTGCACAAAGCACTCAGGAATGTGCAGCTGATCAGGCTGCTCAACATGGAGAAGAGCCTGGTGTTTTTCATCACATCCCTCAGGTCGAATGCCCTGATGCTCGAGAAGTTCAATACCTCGGGTTGCATGAGGATGGACGATGACGACCGTGATATCTTTGAGGAGGTGGTGATCGAGAACAAGCAGGCGATCGAGATGGCAAATATTTACACCAGCATCCTGACCGGCACCATGGATGCTTTTGCCTCCATCATCTCGAACAATCTGAATGTGATCATCAAGCTCCTTACCACCGTCACTATCATCCTGATGATCCCAACCCTTGTGGCGAGCATCTACGGGATGAATGTCGAACTTCCCTTCCAGCACAGCCCGTATGCCTTCCTTGTCGCAATAGCGTTCTCGATTATCGCGTCAGTGATAGGGATTGTATTTTTCTGGAGGAAAGAGTTCTTTTAAAGGCTTTTTTGAGCAATAATCTCATTTCCCGGCAGGATCCATACAGAGAATGGTTTCCAAGGGGGGAATGTTGATAGACTTTCACATCAAAAATTATCCCCGATTCATATGAAAGGGATGCTACCATTCCTCCTCTTTCGCCCTGACACATTTTTCAGTGAGCGGATGAATGTGCCCGAGGACCTGAAAATCCCCGGAATAATTGCGGTGATTGGTGCAATCATCTCGGCAGCTGGAGCTTACCTGGCGTCGGGGGTATATTCAGGTCTGTTCTCTGCTGCGGCAGGAGAGGGAATGGCCCCGGTGATGGGGGCTGTCAGTGCACTCTCGGCCTTTTTTGCCTTTCTCATCCTCTGGTGGATCATCTTTGCAGGGATATTTTATCTCCTCTCCATGGTGTTTTCAGGGAGCGGCACGTTCAGGAGAACCCTCGAATTCACCGGATATGGTCTTGTTCCGGTCATCATAGGGTTGATCATCTCCGCCCTCGTCTCCCTGTATTACCTCCCCATGGTGGAAGTGCCGGTCATCTCGAATATCCAGGACCCGGCCGCGGTGCAGCGTTTCATGAATGATATTCTGATGGACCCGGCATTCCGGGAGTATACCCGGATCTCGGCTGTAATATCGGTCATCTTTCTTGCATGGAGCGCAAACCTCTGGATTTTTGGCATGAAGAACGCACGAAGCCTTTCCATTCGTAATGCAATCATCGTTGTCCTGATACCGGTCATCATTTTTGCTATCTATACCCTCTACATGGCGTTTATCGGGATGCCTTTCCTGGGAGGTCCATGATGAAAAGAGGCATTTTCCTGATACTGTTAGGGTTGATCGCCTGCTGCCCTCTTGTTTCACTTGCGGGTGCCCAGCAGATTGGAGAGGGTGCAGCCCAGGTCACCGTCTCGGGCGTTGAAATCAATCCCGGAGTCTTTTTTGAGGGAGATACCGGGATTATCACGATAGAGATAGTAAATAACGGGCAGGAGAGTGTTGCAATAAGGAGGGCAACGATGTATGACGCAGACATCTCCATCCTGTCCAGTTCCTATGACACAACGACAACGGTTGGTGCAGGCAACCGGATGCAGTTTACCTTCACCATCAAGGCGGATGTCCCCCCCGGAATTTATTATCCCAGTTTCTCTCTTGACTTCCGCGATGCCGGGTACCTCCGATATCCCGTCCAGATCCGGGTCGAGAACGATCCCCTTGAGATCTCCGTCCTGAATAAGCCTGACACGTACAGTGCCGGAAGGAAGGAACAGATCGATATCATGGTGGGCAACCCGAGGGATAATAGCGTCGGGAGTGTGATCGTCCACTTCCACGGGACTTCACTCGACCCGGCCCCCTCAAGTTATTTTATCGGAACCCTCGACCCTGACAAGGCCCAGAAGATCTCCTTCAATATCACTCCGGAAGAGCGGACCGTTCTTGAAATCGTTGTCGATTATAAAAACGGGATCAATCCACACTCAGCTGTGGTAACGCTCCCGATCATCTTTGGAGAGTCGAAGAGACAGGCCGATCCTATCCTCTCGAACATCCTTGTCGAGTATGAGAGCGGGAAGTACACCCTTACCGGGGATGTCACCAACGCTGGTCTTGAAGTGGCTAATTCGGTAGTCCTCTCTGCCGGCGAGGGTGCAGAACCGGTAAATCCTTACCGGGAGTACGTGGTAGGCTCTCTCCAGCCGGATGATTTCTCCAGCTTTGAGCTCACCTTCCTTGCCGAGAATACCAGCAAGGTTCAGGTCACTGTCAATTATCGTGATGTTGACGGCAATCCCTACCAGCGGTCAACACCCGTGGTCATCCCTCCGAAAAACAATGCAAATGAGGGGTCACCTGGCATTGCCCCTGCCATGATCGCTGTCATCCTTGCATCGGTTGCTGTTATGGGGGGAGCGATCTGGTACTCATGGAAGAAGCGATAAATCCGGAGTGCAATGGAGACACCATCATCCGGTTCCGTGAAGTGACGAAGGTATACCCGCTTCCCGGTGGGGATGTGGTGGCGCTCGACAAGGTAAGCCTTGACATCAGGGAGGGGGATTTTATTGCCATCATGGGGCCTTCAGGCTCGGGCAAATCTACCCTTCTCAACCTGATGGGCTGCCTCGATACACCGACTGCAGGAACCCTTTGTATCAGAGGTAGAAACATTCTCGGGATGAGCGATGAAGATCTGACGGTTCTGCGGAGGGACTATCTCGGGTTCATCTTCCAGCAGTTCAACCTCCTGCCGCTGCTTACCGCTCTTGAGAATGTGCAGTATCCTTTGATCCTCAAAACAGGGAGCCGGGAATGCATGGAACGCTGCAGGGAAGTACTGAAGGCCATGGATCTTGACGAGTCCCTGTTCTTGCATAAACCGAGTGAGATGTCCGGCGGGCAGCAGCAGCGGGTCGCCATAGCGCGCGCTCTGGTCAACGACCCGGAGATCCTCCTTGCCGATGAACCGACCGGCAACCTCGATTCAAAGACCGGTGCGGCAATCATGCATCTCCTCGATGATCTCAACAGGGACCGGGGAAAGACGATCATCATGGTCACCCATGATCCTTCGATAGCAGAATACGCCCACCGGGTCATACGGATCGTTGATGGAAAGATATCATGAGCATCTGGCAATGCCATGGATCAGGAAGAGGTGGCTGGCAACCATGCATTCCCTGATGTTCTTTGAGCTTGCACGGAGAAACGTCCGGCTCCACTGGCTCCGCTCGCTCCTTGCCATCCTCGGTATAATAATCGGTGTCGTGACCATCGTATCCATGGGGATTCTTGGGAACAGCCTGGTCCTTGCTATCTCCGACAGTCTCTCAACAGTCGGTGATTCTGTTATTGTAACTCCCCATGTGGGCGGCATGGGATTTGGAGGGGGATCGCAGTCCTCAAACCTCCTCTCTGACCGCGATGTGGAACAGATCAGGCGTGCAGCTGCCCCTCATGTCGCCATTCCTGTTTACTCGGGGAGTTCCCGGATGAAGATCGGATCAGAGGATACGGTGGGGACGATATATGGCCTCAAACCGGATGACATCCCTGTCCTGCTCGAGGTTGAACAGGGGTCCTATCTCAGGGGAGCCTCAGGTGCCATGGTGGGGGCGACATTTGCCGAAGAGAACGATATCAAGGTCGGATCCCGTATCAGTCTCGGTGAAAGGGGATCCGTCAGGGTGGTCGGCATCCTGAAAGAACGCGGAATGGGGTTTGACATCAACCCGGATTTCGGTATTGTGGTGGACGACCAGTGGTTCAGCCAGGCGTTCGGGCAGGATGAGTATAACCAGGTCATCGTCAAGGTGAACGATCTGAATGAGATTGAGGAGGTCAAGGACTCCATCGACCGTACGATGAACCGCAAGGAAACAGTGGTCGATGTGATCGATACGAGGGCAATCCTTGAAACGATCCTCACGACATTCGGCCAGATCTCTACATTCACCACCGTCATTGGCGGGATATCCCTTATCGTTGCAGGAGTGAGCATCCTGAACATCATGTTGATGTCAGTCACCGAGCGGATAAAAGAGATTGGGGTTATCAGGAGCATCGGAACGCAGAGAAAAGAGGTGTTGCGCATGTTCCTGTATGAAGCGCTTATTCTCGGGCTGATTGGGAGTTTTATTGGGGGTGCTCTCTCGATCATAGGCGGTTATGCCGTGAGTATGGTGATGCTTCAGACCACCGAGTACCTCTTTGTGCCTTCCAGTCTCGTCTATATCGTGTATGGGGTTGGATTCGGCCTTGGCACAAGCCTCATTTCAGGATTATACCCTGCATGGAAGGCTGCGAACCTGAATCCAATCGAGGCACTCCGTCATGAGTGAAAATCACCCCCGGGAGTACCTGTGACAGGATTGAAACAGGGGACCTGAGGGAATGCGGTGGGAATCAGACTCCTCATTCCCGGGGGGCTCGCAGCGGTAACAGTGGTGATATTACTGGTTTTTCCGGCAGTAATGGTTCCTGACATAGGCATAGTCGCGCCTTTGGTCAGCCAACGCTCCCTGTAAAAGGATCTCATGCCCCCCGCTATCAATGCCATGGACGAAACCAATGAACGTCCCAAAAATGCCAGATAAAAAAAGAGCATGTCCTGCCATTTGTAGATTACCGGATAGAAGATCACTTCAAAGCGATTCGCTTTAAAAAATATCGCTGAGATGGCTGAACCGCCATTCCATCCTCTTTTTACCTGAATGAAGACCTCCTTTTCGCAATAAGTGCTATAGGAGAATTGGATCAAACCGGGAGAATCGATGAGAAAAAGGGAGATTACCAGTTCATAACAAGCGACTTTGTCCGTGTATAGGAATAGTATGCAGAGATTCCATTCTCCCGCCCCAGTCCGCTCTCTTTCACGCCGCCAAACGGGATTTCCGGCGGGACAGTGAGGTGACGGTTCACCCAGACCACACCAGCCGCAACGGAAGAGAACACCTCGTGGACAACGGAAAGGTCATGCGTCCATATCGAGGCCCCAAGACCGTATGGCGTGGAATTAGCTTTTGATATCGCCGCTTCAAGATCATCGACCGGCACAATGGGCAGCACCGGTCCGAACACCTCCTGTTCCAGGAGGACGCACTCCGGGACCGTGTCGGTCACGAGGGTCGGTGCATAGAAGTATCCTTTTCCATGGATATCCCCGGACAGAACGTTTCCTCCGGTAAGAATAGTGCCCTGTCCCTTCTTTTCTACGGTATTGACAAAAGAGATCACGTCATCCAGTTGAGGCTTTCCGGACAACGGGCCCATGTCACTCCCTGGATCCAGACCGTTCCCCACCCTGATCGCCTCCACCTTGTTCTTCAGTCTTGCAACAAACTCTTTTGCTATATCGTGGTGCACATACAGCCGTTTTACCGCGGTGCAGGTCTGGCCGGCATTGTAGAACCGTCCCTTTATGACCCCGGCAACTGCCTTCCCGATATCGGCGTCCTTCCAGACAATCATGGGATCGGACCCCCCGAGTTCAAGGGAGAGATCCTTCAGCTGCGACCTGGCGAGTTCCTGAATCCTGTACCCGGTTGCCCTGTCCCCGGTAAATGAGAGCTTCCTGATGGCAGGATGTCTGGCTATTCCTTCCCCTACCACCTCGCCTTTTCCAGTAACCACGTTCAGTACCCCAGGCGGGAGTCCGGACCGTTCAAGCAGCATTGCAAGGGAGAGGCAGGTGAGCGGGGCAGTGGAGGAGGGCTTGAAGACGAGGGTATTTCCTGCAAGGAGAGCCGGTGCCACTTTCCAGCCCATTATGATGGCGGGCATGTTCCATGGAATGATAGCCCCACACACCCCGATAGGCTCTCGTCTCACCATGGCATCACCAAGAGACCCAAGGCCTATAAAATCACCCTGCACGGCACCCGATATCCCGGCGAAATACTCAAGGATATTGGCAAACCCCCTGATCTCGTCCACAGCATCCCGGAGCAACTTTCCCTGCTCCATGGTAAGCAGCCTGGCGAGTTCCTGATGCTGCTCCCGGACATTTCCTGCAGCCCGATAGAGGATCATCCCCCTTTCCCTGACGGTCTTTTTTGCCCATGTGTCAAAGGCAGCCTGGGCAGCGCTGACCGCATCATCCACCTCGTGGAGTGTTCCCGCGGGGACCTGGTCGATCACCTCCCCCGTTGCAGGATTGATCACTGGAATCCAGCGCTCATCTGCAGAGGATACCTCTTTTCCTCCGATCCTCATCTGCATGCAAGAGGGTATACGTTCATCCTATTTACCGTACCGGGAGAGGCACCGATGCAGACTGCAATGATCGCAGGAACCATTTTACACCCCTAATTCTATATCCGAGCTGAGGTGTGACTGTTGAGGGTAGGGATGCTCGGGGATACCCATGATCATCTTCCCCATCTCAAAAAAGCGGTGAAGGTGCTGAATCGGGAGGCTGCAGATCTGTATCTCCACACCGGAGATTATATCTCACCGTTCGTGATACCGATACTGGCTACCCTGAATGGGAAAGTTCACGGGGTGATCGGGAATAATGACGGTGATCATGTTCTCCTCCGGCAACGATGCAGTGAGACCAGCACAGTCACTATCGCCGGCAGTTTTTCCGAGTTCCACACTGACGGGGTAAGGATAGCTCTTCTGCACGGCCATGAGGGTGCCATTCTTGACGTCTTAATCGAGAGTGGATTATACGATGTCGTGGTGCACGGGCACTCGCACCGGGCAGGTATTGCCGAGAAAGGCCCTACCCTTGTGATCAATCCCGGGGAAGTATGTGGATACCTGACAGGATCTTCCACCTGTGCCATGTACGACACTGAACACAGGGAAGGCAGGATCATCCGGATCTAAAATCGGGGAAATAGATCAGGTTCATAGGTGATTACAACCAACAATTCCATTCATGCACAGAAGGTACGGGATTATCGTCGGATTCCTTGTTTTTCTGGCAATTGCATTAATTCCGCTGGATCCCGTGACCTTTCCTTATCCCGCTCAGCTCGCAGCAGCAGTGACCGGTCTGATGGTGGTCTGGTGGATCACTGAGGCAATTCCGCTCTACGCTACCGCACTTGTTCCCCTGGTCCTGTTCCCAATCCTTGGGATCCTTTCTCCCAAAGAAGCAGCGGTCTCCTATGCGGATCAGACTGTTTTCCTGTTCATGGGCGGGTTCTTAATCGCCGCGGCCATGATGCGGTGGAACCTTCACCGACGAATCGCCCTCAATGTGATCAGCCTTGCCGGTTCGGGAACAAAGAAGCTCGTGCTGGGATTCATGGTTGCTACTGCGTTTATCTCGATGTGGATTTCCAATACAGCCACTG
This sequence comes from Euryarchaeota archaeon ADurb.BinA087, assembly GCA_002068435.1. Classification (GTDB taxonomy): domain Archaea; phylum Halobacteriota; class Methanomicrobia; order Methanomicrobiales; family Methanospirillaceae; genus UBA9949. The sequence continues at coordinate 12,192 of MVZQ01000009.1, forward strand.
CGATGATGATGATCCCAATTGCACTCGCCCTCGTCTCGACCCTTCTCCCGGGGGTCTTGACCGATAAAAGCGGAGAACAGAGTGGTGAGCGACAGTTTGCTACCTGCCTTCTCCTTGGAGTCGCTTATGCCGCCACCATCGGTGGAATCGCAACGCTCATCGGCACTCCGCCAAACGGGATTCTTGTCGCCCAGTTATCGAGCATTTTTCCTGCTGCTCCAGAGATTGATTTCTTCTCGTGGATGATTTTTGCAGTGCCGTTTATGGCCATATTCCTGCTAATCGCTTGGTTCTGGCTGACATCGGTCACCCACCGGCATATGCCAAAGGTGATATCAGGAAGCAGGGATATGATCGGGCATGAGCTGAGCGATCTCGGCCCGCTCAAATCAGGAGAGAAATGGACACTCCTGATTTTCCTATCTGTCGCCCTCGCATGGATATTCAGGACCCCGAAGGAGATTGGCTCTCTGGTAATACCGGGAATTACCACCTATATTCCCGGGATCACCGATGCCACCATCGCAATCTGCGGTGCATTGATCCTTTTCATGCTCCCCGTTGATGCCAGGAAAGGGATCTTCACCCTCGACTGGGAATCGGCGAAAGGAATACCATGGGGGATCCTCATCCTGTTTGGAGGAGGAATTTGTCTCTCGGAAGGAATTATTGCGAGCGGGCTTGCCGAGGTGATCGCCAATTCGTTCGCCCTCCTTGCTGTGCTCCCGCTGATCGTGATTATTCTGCTCATCTCCCTCTTTATCACCTTTCTCAATGAGGTGGTCTCAAATACAGCAATGGCATCGATCATGATCCCGCTGATGGCAATCACATCGGTGTCGATGGGTATCAATCCGTTGATGCTGATGGTTCCGGCAGCCCTTGCCTCATCGCTTGGCTTCATGCTCCCGGTCGGAACACCTCCGAATGCGATCGCTTATGGGACGGGGTATCTGTCTACCAGGGAGATGGCCCGCACGGGTCTTGCCCTGAATGTCATCGGGTGTATCCTGATTACGGTTTTTATGACCCTGGTCATCCCCACCGTACTCGGAATCTCTCCTGAGCTCCCCGCATGGGCTGTTATTCCCTAGAAGTGAACCGCGAGAGAGTGGCAGCCATAGCGGAGAGGAGGGAGGCAACCCATTCTTTCTGCAAAGCAGTTCCTGAATACCCCACAGAAAGGGTGAGGCAGTCACGGAAGGTCGAGGCGGCAAGGCAGAGTCCCGGTGGGTATTCAACCGGCCCAAGCATCCATGCATCCCTGACCGGGAGCCCATAGTCAACGATTCCTTCAGGGATAACACCCAGGTTGGTGAAGAAGGGATTTTTTCCGGAAAGCCCCTCCCGTGTCTTCTCTTCCATATCGGTCAGTTTGTTTTCCACCATCCGGAATCCATCGTCAAATTCACCCAGAAGAAGTATGGCAGCTCCAATCCCGGAATGACCCGATTTGCTCGAGGCCATCATGTCATGGATCTGGCCGAGAACATCGGTCGGATCAACATGATCCGGGATCATCACCGGCAGTTCGAATGCGACGGAAAAGTTAGTGAGAGCATGATGAAAGCTGAAAGACTGATAACGCCGCAGATCAATTGAGGTGAGCACAGGATTGCAGGTATTGGGTGGTGGCGGTGCCGTTTTGGTTAACGCGAGAATAAATGAAGCGAGGAGAAGGTCGTTGATTGTCACCGAACTATTATGGGCAAATTGACGAATAGAGGAGAATCCCGGTTGTCTAATGGTCTGTTTTACATACTGCCCCCCCCCGACTTTCAACGATTCGAAGGGAATATTCCATGCCCCATTTCGGTTCCTAATCCGTCTGGCGGCGGTTGCCAGTTCGTCTCCTGAAAACAGGGAGAGGATGCTCTTCAGGGAGCGGTCGTGCGGGTTTCCCGGCGGGTGATTCATTTCTTTCCCTCTTCCGGAACCATACAAGCCTGCGAGGAGGCTCCCGAACGATTTCACCCCATATGCATCGGTCATGGTATGGTTGAACGATATGCAGAGCAGATCGGTATCTGATCGGATTAGTCGTATCCGGGCCATTGGACCCTTCAGGGGATCGAGCGGTGATCCAAGAAGGCTGGAAAGGGAGAGGTCCGGATGTGCGGTTGTGATTACATCCCACACGGGGGTATCCGACCCGGGGAAAGCAGGTTCAAAGCAGGGGGAGTCACCGGGGGTAAATTTTGCGGTTGTGAGGATTTCGGCTTCTAGAGCTTCCCGGACAGCACCTTGCAGTGCGGGAAGATCGACCCTGCCTTCAAATTGAATAACGAGGTGAATCATCTGGTCCCATATCATCTTTAATAAAAAGTTCCACTGGTCATTCACCGATGCCGGAATGCGCCAGTTGTCCCCTCCCTGCCCATGCTGATCTTCCGCTGCCTTCTGTTCAGCCACTGCGGGTACCTCCCATAGTGTAGTCTGGAGGAGACATCAATCCCTTTGATGGGTTTACGCCAGATCTACCGGTTTTTTACCCATTATCCAAGAGCAATCAGATTCTATAATACGCTAAAGTATACAATAATGTATATATTTGTACAATACATACCGATATTCATGCAGACAAAAATCATCCTTGATGAAGAGGAGATGCCGAGGCGCTGGTACAACATCCAGGGGGATCTCCCGTCACCTCTGGATCCTCCCCTCAATCCTCAGACCAAGAATCCTGCAAGCCCTTCCGACCTGGCACCGATATTCCCCATGGAGCTGATAATGCAGGAGATGAGTTCTGATCGATATATCGATATCCCCGGGGAAGTACAGGACGTTCTCCGGCTCTGGAGGCCGAGCCCGCTCTATCGCGCAACCCGGCTCGAGAAAGCTCTGAAGACCCCGGCAAAGATCTATTACAAGTGGGAGGGAGTCAGCCCGGCAGGAAGTCACAAACCCAACACCGCGGTACCCCAGGCCTATTACAATATGAAAGAAGGGGTGGAGCGAATAGCCACGGAAACCGGGGCAGGTCAGTGGGGATCCGCACTTGCTTTTGCCACCATGTTGTATGATATCCAGTGTACCATTTACATGGTCCGGTCAAGTTATACCCAGAAGCCCTACCGGAAGTCCATGATGCAGGTATGGGGCGCCGAATGCATACCAAGCCCGAGCACGAAAACGAATGCAGGGCGCGCGATGCTGGAGAAAGATCCTGATACCCCAGGGAGCCTGGGAGTTGCTATCTCGGAGGCGGTTGAGGATGCAGCGACGCATTCAAATACGCACTACTCCCTTGGCTCCGTGCTCAACCATGTCTGTCTCCATCAGACAATTATCGGCCTGGAATGCCGTGCACAGCTGGCTTCGGTGGAATCGTATCCTGATATTGTTATTGGGTGCGTCGGTGGCGGATCCAATTTTGCCGGAGTATCGTTTCCCTTTGCAGGAGACAAGCTCACCGGGAAACACCCGGATGTCGAGATCATCGGCGTTGAACCGGCATCCTGCCCAACGCTGACCAAAGGGCTCTACGCGTATGATTATGGTGATGAGGCGGGTCTGACCCCTATCATGAAGATGTATACGCTCGGACACGATTTCATTCCCCCCTCCATCCATGCAGGAGGCTTGAGGTATCACGGCGATTCACCAATCGTGTCAAGGCTCGTCCATGACGGCGTGATGAAAGCGGTCTCTTACCATCAGAGTGAGGTATTTGACGCAGCCCAGACTTTTGCGAGGAGTGAAGGCTTCATCGTTGCCCCGGAGACCTCTCATGCGGTTAAAGCAGCGATCGATGAAGCCCTGAAATGCCGGAAGAGCGGTGAGGAGAAGACGATCCTGTTCAACGCATCTGGGCATGGCGATTTTGACATGTCGGCGTATGACGCATACTATTCAGGAAATCTGTCCGATTATGAATACCCGGACAGCCTGATAAGAGAAGCCCTCAGCAGGCTTCCGAAAGTCCCATGAGGATTACCCTCCTCCCCCTCTATATCCTTCAACAAGGTTCTCCTTAGTCGTAGTTCTTGCATGACTTTCACTATTGGATTCCTGGTCAATCCCATTGCGGGAATGGGTGGGGCCGTCGGGCTCAAGGGGACCGATGGATTCCTGTCTGAAGCCATCAGGAGGGGAGCCCGACCGGAAGCAGGGAACCGGGCCCTGGTGGCACTGCGGAGACTCAGGGCAGCCCCCCTCCGATTCCTGAGCTGTTCGGGACCTATGGGCGAAGACGCTCTCGATGCTGCCGGAATCATCGGATTTGAGGTGGTATATCAGACACCATACACCACTACCTCAGAAGACACTCGGAGTGCCTGTACACTATTCGAAGCACGTGGGATTGATCTGATTCTGTTCTGCGGAGGCGACGGTACAGCACGGGATGTTTATGATACGGTCCTTGACCGTATTCCCATACTGGGAATTCCGGCAGGAGTGAAGATGTATTCAGCCGTGTTTGCCATCACCCCTGAATCAGCAGCGGACATCATCCTCCACACCTCACGTTCGACCCTGCATATCAGGGATGCCGAGATAGTGGACGTGGATGAGGGAGCATACCGCGATGGGGATCTCAGGACCCAACTCCATGGTTATGCACGGAGCCTGTATCTGCCTGGACTGGTTCAGGGAACAAAACAGGTCCTGGAAGATCAAGATGAAGACCGGGCAAAAGAAGGCATCGGAAGGTTCCTTGCCGAAGTGATCCTGGGAACCCCCGATATTCTGTATCTTATCGGGCCGGGGAGTACCACAGGGGCGATAGCGCGGGAATTTGGATTGCCAAAATCCATCCTTGGATTTGATGCTGTAAAGCAGGGTAGGCTTGTTGCATCAGATCTGAATGAAGAAGAGATAATCCGGCTGTTGGCAAGTGAGAAAAAATCGAGGCTCATCGTGAGCATCATCGGCGCTCAGGGGGCTGTCCTTGGCCGAGGTACCCGGCAAGTCAGCCCTCGGGTAATCCGGATGATTGGGATCGAGAACATCATCGTTGTTGCTACCCCGCACAAACTGTCAGAGACCCCGCTCCTCTTTGTTGATACCGGGGATGAAGCACTTGACAGGGCTTTCGGGCCGTATATTTCAGTGATATCGGGATACCAGATCGCGCAGAGGAAGCGGATTGGGATGATGACATCTCTAGTTTGATTGTGGTAGATCCTCTCTCGGCAGCCTGTGACGTTTCTTTCCAATCAGATCAGAAAATTCACTCACTGCTATGATGGAGATGAAGGGACCAGTTAGAGAATACTGGAAGGAGTGAGTATTCCACTGAAGAATGCCCGTCAGCCCGACCGCGCGATTTCCCTGAACTTATCAGATGATCCCGGGTCTACGGTAAACCGGAAGGATTGAGTTCTCCCATGTTGATAAGCAAAACCATCCGATAAAAAGATCACTTCTCCCTCAAGGTGAAACGCCACATGCAGAACAGGTCTGCAGGATGGGGATCCGGGGGGGCAAAGAGACACTCAACAACAATTCGTTCGTCAATTTCCCGGGCAAAAGAGGTAAATTCCGCCCGGTGCATCTCCCTGCAGACGTATTCGGAGAGCCCCCTTCGAAGGCGTGCCTCCTGTGTTGGACAGGAGGGAACTCTGATGATCACTTCACCGGGTTTTTCCTCAATCTCGTAGTCTACAATAATCGCCCAGGGAAAGAGCTTCAGGGTCTTCACAAATCCACTGAGTCCCTTCTCGGTGATACCAAAACGGTTTCTGATATCCTTTGCAGCCATCGAGGCAACGCGGCCCCAGACCTTTTCGTTCAGTGACTCGGCAACGGGCTGCCCGAACTCATCGGTGCAATAGAGGAACCAGAAGGCATCAACGACGCGGTAGTGCCAGAGGAGGAACTCGAGGTATTCATGTTTCTCCTGGTTGTTCATTTGGTCAAATCGTTCAAGGTTCATGGAATCTCCTTTTCGATCAGAAGAGTGAAAGGGTCCTTTAAGCTATCTTCAGGTGATCCATCCCTTCCGGACCCATTCTGCATACTCGTCAGGCCTCCAGTCGCGGTTCTGCTCAACGATACGTGCGAAAAAAGCCCGGTTCTCCCTGATGACAGCAGACTGTGCGGGGAATTGCTCCCGGGTTCGTATGGCCCTCGTGAGCATCCCCCCGAGGTTCCGGGATCTCTCCTCCGGCCCGAAGGCGGAGTCGGGATCATTCCCTGTCGCCACGCTGATACCCTCAAGGGTGAGGATACCAAGATAGTTGAGGACATGGTTCAGGTACGAAACAACCTCTTCACCGCCAGAACTCCAGGTTGTCGCAACGGCGCATCTATATTTCCCTGACAAGGTCTGGTAATGGATAGCATCAGCAAGCCGGTCGATGAATACTTTCATCTGCCCCGTGACATGATCGATATAGACTGGCGAGCCGAGCACGATTCCATCGGCGTCAGCCATCCGCTCATAGAGAAATGGGAAACCATCGGTATGCACGCACTGGCCTGTCAGAGAACAACTCTCGCAAGCCGTGCAGGCTTCGATCCGGAGGCTGGTCAGGTCGACAAGCTCGGTCTCTGCCCCTGTTGCCGCGGCGCCGGCAAGAACCCATTGCAGGAGCTTGCGGGTCCGGCTCCTTATCTCGCGGGGGCTCCCACTGATGCCGAGGATTCGGAGGTCCTCGCCCGGGCGGGTCATGCCCTGTATCATTGCCTGAACGGCACCTCGCTCCATGATCGCTCCTGAATGGTTTATGGAGCTCCGGGATTCTCCTGCCAAAGCCCGAACGCATTTCCTTCCGTATCGGTGCAGATCGCGAGATAGCCATACCCTGGTACCACTGTTTTGGGCATTATCATCGAGCCACCCAGTCTCGTCACCCTCGATGCGTACTCTTCGATATCAGGGACGCCAAAATAATTCATGATCCGCTGGTCCGGGCTACCCCGTTTTCCCATGCCCCCTCCGGTTGCCGGTTTTCCCTCGAGGTCGCGGGTCTCTATAAGGTAGAAATCGGGAAAACCGGGCGGAGCGGTGAAGGTCCAGCCAAAAAGCCCGGAATAGAATATTCTTGCCCGTGCAACGTCATCTGCCGGTACATCAAAGTGAACAATTGTCGGCATGCAGAATCACGAAGTGATACTCGTGCAGATCCGGTATTATGTCTTTCTCTCAATTCTCTTCAATTGTTGACTCCTGCCAGGTGATTGAAAAGCGAGATATTTCCTACCAGGAGACCTTGTAGTAGCCCTGATCGACAGGATTGCATCATCTCTTTCCAACTGCGGCACAGTAGAGAACAAACTCCTCCTCAATATCAACTCCCAGCAGGTCAGCCATGAGTTTGTCATCGAAAGCCCCGATGGCACAGGCCCCGCAACCCACCTGCTCTGCAGCAAGATAGAGATTCTGGCAGACATGGCCGGCATCGAGGTGGACCAGTCGGTATGCCCGTTCGGAATACCTCCAGGCCATCCGGTAGATGATGGTCGACCAGAGGAAGGTGACCGCAGAAGAACGGATAAAAGCCTGTCCAAGACAGGCTGCCATCACTTTATCGGTGATTGTAAGGCCTGAATCGATCTCGATGAGCGAATGGGAGAACGGTACATACCGATAAAGGCCGGGGCGAAGGGTGGTCACCCTGTTGATGAGCAGGTAGGTCTCTAGCGCATGCCGTCCTCCTGCAGAAGGAACGTTTCTCAGCGTATAAAAAGGATCCACGACCTGTACGATACCCTGGGAACACCAGAGGAGGTAGGTCAGCTCTTCGATGCTGAGAGGTTCTTTGCGGTAATGGCGAAGAGAGCGCCTTGTCTCGAAGGCCTTGCGAAGATCCATCGGGGGAACGGTTATGGTACCGGGTTTGGGCAGGGGGATATACTGTGCACCTTTAGGAACAGGTTTTGCGAGTGGGGGGGGTGTTTTTTTCAGGTTCTGGTCTGATGGAGACAGGTGATCGTACTGTGTGAGTTCCATAAAGGTGGCGCCAATCGGCTGCATAGCGAGTGGTTGATATGTGACCTGATATAAAGAGACCGATTGGACAAACCTGTTCTCCTGCCATTCCCAACCAAACCCACCGATCCTCATAAGTCTCTTCCAGCCAGAGCGTATGTGATCCAAAAAATGCCATCGGCCCTGGCATCGCTCCCGGTGCTGCTGACCTATCTTTTCGAAGCGGTTGTCCTCCTTACCCTGGGGATTCTCCTTGCCAATATCCTCGTTGAAACAGGCATCTTCTCACGGCTGAACGGTCTTACGAGGCCTCTCTGCCGAATCTCCGGACTCTCACCTGAATCTACCACCTCCCTTCTTGCCATTTTCATCAATCCCACGGCAGGAAAGGCCATGTATGCGGGCTTTTACCATGACGAAAAGGTCGGAAAAGAGGAGATCATCCCCACCCTCGTGATGAGTACTTTTCCGATAGTCCTTGGCGAATCCCTCTTCAGAGTGCATCTGCCTGCAGCAATTGTCCTCCTGGGACCGGTTATTGGTACCATGCATGTTCTGCTGAACCTCCTCTCAAGTGCTCTCCAGACACTCGGTGCCATTCTGTATACGAGACTGGTTCTCCATAAAAAAATCCCTTGCCATTCTTCAGAAACGACACCGGTCCCTGAAAGGGAAGTATCTCTCTCCCGAAATAATATCGTGGCAGGAATTCGGAAAGCATGGCCTCAGTTGATACGGATAATTCCTGTCACCGTTATAACCGTCTTTGTCTTCACCATTTTGACCATCTTTGGGGTCATGGAGATGATCGGGATCTTTTTTGAGCCGATTCTCGGTGCTATCGGCCTGCCGGGAGAGAGCTCAACAGCCCTCGTAGCCCAGATCCTTCGATCATATGCAGGATATGCAGTGGTGGCCTCACTTATGAATACGGGCATACTGGTGGTCAAGACTGCCCTGATGACCCTTCTTGTCGGGAGCATGATGGTGATAACCCTCATTTATCTGCGGTATACACTCCCCCTCAATATCTCCCTTTTTGGAACATTCGGCCTCAGGATAACAGCAGTCTCCTACACCTGTAGCATGACTGCGAAACTGATCACGCTTGGCCTCGTGATCCTCCTTCTGTGAGAGACATCCTGGCGTTAGTCTGATCATAACCGCAGAATGAACGAGGGAACGTCCCCGTCTCCCCAGGCAAATCCCTGGCGTGGTGAACCCAATCCCAATTGCTCTTCCTGACCAATGTGGTATTGGCAATTGGGACCGCTCCGGCTGGTTATTCTCCCCTCGTTCCTCATTAACAGAAGAGGGATCATTCAGACAGTCTGGATGTCATAGGGCCCTCTTCCTTGTAAAGAGAAAGGCCAGGGCTATAGATGCAATAACCACCACGGAGGCAATTCCTGGTGCTGCTCTGGTAGGTGCCGGTATTGCATCACACTCTGAAGGGACTGGGAGAGAAGAAAGGGTTCGCGGGAGATCGAGATTGCGGGTCACGACCGTCTCTGAACCGGGAACAACCTCCCCCCGATTGTTCAGCTCGAAGACCCTGAGAACTGTAACTGGATCTACTGCACCCTCTATTGGGACTGTTCCTTTCAGGGTGACTTCCACTTCAACATCGCTGCTGAGGGGGTAAGAGAGGAGATATCCGCTGATAAAAACGGTACTTCCGGATTTCTCAAACACCGCAGCCTGGTGCCCGTCAACCAACACCCTGGCATTCCACGCTGCCCTGTCAAGATCGGTCGAGAGTACGAGGCTATACCCTTCGATAAAGGTGGTCGGGCCGGTGGGGACGATCAGGAGCACTGCAGACACACTGAGCGGGCTGCCGGGAGGGGAGGTATCTGACGGAGGAATGACAAGGACATCCTGCAGCGAATAGCTCGCAGAGGAGGGCAGGACCAGAGCAAGGAGAAGGATTCCAAGAACAGGAAGGATTACAGTTTTCATCACATCATCACCAGATTCAATCGCGATAATTCTGTACTTCCAGGGGTGGGCCAGGACCAAGGCCAGGACCAGAACCAGAACCCGTGCTCATTCCTCAAGAACGACATCGACATCATCCTCAAATATAAACAGGTTGTCTATTGTTGAACCAAGTTCCCTGGCCACGGCATGGGCTAGTTTCAGGGAGGGATTGTATCTCCCCTTTTCAAGAAAAACGATGGTCTCTCTCCTCACTCCAACGGCATTAGCAAGATCCGCCTGGGTCATGTCCCTCCGTGCCCGGTATTCCTTTATCCGCGTCTTCATGGGAAGTATCCTTCCTCCTTGCCCCCCCCACATTGCCTTTCTTTAAAGGGATGTCAGGGAAAATGCGAGAGATCCGCCCTTGTCTCTCAATGTGTGTTATATACTTCTCACTATTGTTATTTTTATATAACATTATATTATAAATAATTAACTTCAGTCCCTGCTGTGAGAATCCCGTAAATTCTCATCCCCCACGATAGATTCCAGGCCTTGATTTCGAAGTATAGGTGCCGCAGAAAGCAAGACCGCAGATCAGCGGTAAGTTGGAGCAATCTGTCTCTCCCTTCCTTCAAGGAAGGTTCGCCATTGTGATAATTTCTGATCATACCTGCATGCCGCGTAGGCCGGGCTGGTGGAGGGAAGCTGCGTGCAAAGAATGGCAAGGTCAATCGGATCATGCCGGACCAGCTGTTGAAACGATACCCATGCTTTACCGCCATTTATTCCAATATACCGGATCGTAGTGTGGGCTGCGAGGAATGCAGGGATATCGTTGAATGCCGGATCGATGATGTCGCAGTCCATGCTGCCTTTCTGGTACCTTCTGGACGCGATGACATCCCACAAGGCAATATGATGATCGGTTAAAATCCTTTCCAGAGACGGGATGTCCACCCTTTCTCCTTTATTGAGGAGATCTGCGATGATCCTCCAGAACTGGTTTTGGGGATTGGCATAGTACTCTTGCCTCCGGATCGACATCTTTGAGGGAAAACTGCCGAGGATCAGGACTACAGGCCTCACTCCAACGATCGGGGCAAGACCATATTCGCGTGGTATTCCAGGACTTTCGGGAATCATAGGTTAATCATTCGACCATACAAGACGTGCTGCTTTTTTTTCCGGCCACCATGATGACAGGTATGAGCAGATAGCAATACATACTGCCCGCAGGGTTTATGAAAGACACGAATATGGCAACAATCGTAATTGCAGGGATTGCTAGAGCCCGAAATCTTCCTGTAGCCTCGAACTGTTTCAGTCTGTTCTCCGGTTCTTCTTCATTTGTCAGTTTTGCATACTGGCTCCGGATATACAGCCAGATAAGGGTGAGGGCGATACTCGCACAGAGAAGGTTGATGTGGAAAAGGAGGACGGCTTCAAATACGGCATTATAGTCCCCTGAAATTGAGGTCGTGAAAGGAATCAGCACAATAAAGAACAGGAGGAGGAGATTTGTCCAGATCAGCCGATCATCAACGTATTCGATCGACCGGAGGATCCGGTGGTGGGCAAGCCAATATCCGGCGATAATGAAGAATGCGATGGAGAAGATGACAAATTCCGGAAACATTTCTGCTATCTTCCCGGGAAGGAGAACGGCTGCCTCTCCGTCAGGGACAAGAGGCACCGCAAGACTGATCACGAGCAGTGTCATGGCAAAAGCAAATATGCCGTCGCTCAACGCTTCCAGCCGGGATTTTCCAATCCCTTCTTTCTCTGCCATCACTTTTATACCAGCCTTTGAAAAGATTGGGATAAACAAGGATATTATTGTCTTGATCTGTTTGAACTGGCCAAATGCCATGTTTCACAACATCCGCGCAGTAAGGGTAATTCCTTTTTCAAGAACGAACCGGATGGCCTCTCCCTGTTTCCCCGATTGTGAAAGGTGGCCTTTAATGTGGGGGTGATATTTCTCCAATCCTGCCAGCCCTTCCAGGAGTCCGTATCCTATCTGCCCTTCTCCTTTGCAATGGCTAGGAAAAAGGGGGTTTATACCCGTCTTTTCGGGGGTTTCATAAGGAGCATAGCGACCAGGATACCAAGGAGGGCAAGGATCAGCACATAGGGGAAGACGGCAAGGTAATTCCCGGTCGTCGTCTTGATGAATCCTGCCAGCTGGGGACCTGCAATAGCCCCTGCCCCATATGCAAGAAATACAACCCCGTAGCAACGGGGATAGTCACAGGTTCCGAAGTAACTCCCGGTTGCGGTAGGAGCAATGGCGAGCCAGCCGCCCAGGCACCCCCAGAGGATGGCAAAGGTGAGAATATAGACCGGGACCGACGGCATCTGCCAGAGGAGGCTCGATGCGAGGGCTATCAGGACAAAGGAGAATATCGCCGTGTTCCTCGGATTGAACCGATCCGTCAGAGCGCCAAAGACCGGCCTGCCACCACCATTGAATATTGCAAAGAATCCCACGAGAAGCGTTGCGAGTCCGGTGGCGATTCCTATCTCGGTCCCGACAGGTTTTGCGATCGAGATTGCCATCAGCCCTGCCAGGCACCCGATAAAGTAGCAGAACCAGAGTCCATAGAAGGTGGGAGTCCGGATCATTGCAGCCCTGTCGCACTCACAGAGTTCTTCTCCTTTTTTCGGGACAGGTGGTACCCATCCCGCCGGTCTCCAGCCCTCGGCAGGAAAACGGAGAGGCAGTGCCAGGAGGACGATCAGGATCATGAATACGATGCCAAATAGCCTGAAGGTGTTCATTACCCCGGTAGTACCGATGAGGTATCCTGCAATATTTGCGGTGATGAAGGCAGAGAATCCGAAACCAAGGAGCGTGAGCCCTACCGCAGTCCCCCGCCTGTCAGGGAACCAGCGGGCAGCAACCGCGACGGGGACACCGTACGCGATACCCACACCAATGCCGCCAATGACTCCATACACAATGTAGAGCATCCATACCGAGGTCACGGTCGATGCGAGCAGCCATCCAAGGCCGGTCAGTATTCCACCGATGATGGTTATCTTTCGGGGGCCGATACTCTCGATATACTTCCCTGTCAGCGTCATCGCGATGGCAAAAAATGCGAGGAATACCGAGAACGGCATCAGGATCTCATTCGCGGTTACCGTCAGCCCGAGCGTATCCTGAAAATAACTGGTCAGCGGTCCGACAAAAACACTCCATGAATAAATCGTGCCAAGGCACAGGTTGATGATCATGCCGACAATCACAAGGCCCCAGCGACCTCTCTCTGCCGGCATCCCGAATAAGGCCTCTTCAGGAGCCATTCAATGCATACCCCCAGAAAAAATGTGGTTATTCCTCCAGGGTAGAAACATCCCCGGGATCTATCCCCATCTCTTTGGCTTTCAACACCCTTCTCATGATCTTCCCGGACCTTGTCTTCGGGAGCTTGTCCATAAACTCGATCTCAGAGGGCATTGCGATGGGACCGAGAGTCATCCTGACATGGTAGATCAGGTCGGATTTTAATTTCTCGCTCGGCTGGAACCCGACACGGAGGATGACAAATGCTTTGATAAGGTTCCCTTTCAGCGGATCCGGCTTCCCGATGACGGCGGCCTCTGCGACTGCCTGGTGTGAGACGAGGGCACTCTCGACTTCTGCAGTCCCGATATTGTGACCAGCCGTGATGATGATATCATCAGCCCTGCCGATGATCATGATATTCCCGTCCTTGCCCTTGACAGCAAGATCGCCAGCCATATAACAACCCGGGATGGTGTTCCAGTAGGTCTTGTATCGCTCATCGTTTTTGTATACCGTCCGCAGCATCGCCGGCCAGGGATCCCGCATCACGAGAAATCCTCCATTTCCGGGTGCAACCGGTGCCCCTCTCTTGTCAACAACATCTGCAACGACTCCGGGAAGGGATTTTCCGGCAAACCCCGGCCTCATAGGCTCACCTATCATGGTTGTGATCATCTGCATACCTGTTTCAGTCTGCCACCAGGTATCAACAACAGGGCAGTGGTTTTTCCCGATGACCCGGTAATACCATTCGAACGCTTCCGGGTTGAGCGGCTCTCCGACGGATCCGAGGATCCGGAGGGAGGACAGGTCATATTTGTTTGGCCATTCCTCTCCGACCCGCATGAACATCCGGATGGTAGTCGGGGCGGTATAGAAGATCGTGATTCCGAGATCCTCGACGATCTTCCAGAAAGCCCCCGCGTCGGGGTAATCAGGAACTGCTTCTGCGAGGACCACCGTTGCCCCGACAGCAAACGGTCCATACACGACATAGCTGTGCCCGGTAATCCAGCCGGTATCTGCAGTACACCAGTATACATCGTTGTCTTTGACGTCAAACACATTGAGGGTCGTATAATAGGTACCGACCATGTACCCCCCACAGGTATGGACGATTCCCTTCGGGGTCCCTGTCGAACCGGAAGTATACAGGATGAAGAGAGGGTCCTCCGCATCCATGACCTCTGGTGTGCATTCGGCTGATACTCCTTCCATCAGTTCATAGTAGTCTATCTCCAGCTCCTTGTGGAGTTCTACCGGCTGATCCACTTCACGGGAGAGAACGACCACTTTCTCAACACTGGGGGAATTGATGATTGCTTCTTCGACGATGGTTTTCAACGGAATAGTCTTACCACGCCGTATTGTCACATCTGCGGTGATCACTATCTTTGCCTCTGCATCGTTGATGCGCATATTGAGGGCATTTACCCCGAACCCTCCAAAAACGACGCTGTGCACGGCTCCAATCCGTGCACATGCGAGCATTGCGATCACCTGCTCCGGTACGAGGGGCATGTAAATGCATACCCTGTCACCTTTTGTGACTCCGAGCTTCTTCAGTCCGTTTGCAAAGCGGCAGACCTCATGGAAGAGCTTCTTATAGGTGAAGATCCTCTCTTCTCCCTCTTCTCCCCTCCAGACGAGTGCAACTTTGTTCCGGCGGTGGTTGTTCACATGCCTGTCCAGGCAGTTGTGGGTGATATTGAGCTTGGCGTTTACGAACCACTTTGCGTAGGGATAATTCCATTCAAGGACTTTGTCCCACTTTTTAAACCATTCAAGTTGTTGGGCCTGGTTCTCCCAGAAACCCGTTTTATCGGCTAAAAATTCTTTATAGGACTGGGCATAGTCCTTTGTCCACGCCTGCTCCTTATACGACTGGTCGGGGACATAATATTTCTCATCCCCGGCCATGGACACTTCAAATGATTCTGGCATGTAAGGTTACTCCTTATCCGTATACGATCTTTCCATCGTCATTCAAATCCTGCATCCGAAAGGATATATGGGAGGTCCGGTCGTCCCGGAAGCCATGATCCTGTGAACGCATTCCTCCTTATGAAGATTGTACTGTTGTTCGTCTCACCATTCACCGAAGCAGCCCCTCAGGTCAGCCTCGGATTGGAACCCTATCCCACATTCTATTTCCATCCCTCCGGGGTGTATTGTAATGATTAATCATTATAATAAAAAAACCTGCTGAATCGGTTTGACGCCGTGGAAGGATGCACGTTCATTTGCGTATCGTGCTGTTATAGCACTCTCTGCAGAAGCGCGCAATCCTCAACACGCAGGAAAAAAGCGAAGCAGAATGGATTGAAAGATTATTCCCCTTTTTCCCGGGGAAAAAGCATTAAAATCCTCACGCCGAATAGGTTTTTATGAAGATCGCGATTATTGGGGCGTCCGGATATGCCGGCGGAGATCTTATACGGCTCCTGCTCTCGCATCCCAGGGCAGAAGTGACCTGTGCCACCTCCCGGAAGCTTACAGGAAAACCGTTGGACTCGGTGCATCCCCACCTGAAGGGCTACACCCATCTCAATTTTGAAAATCCTTCCATCGACTCGATCGATGCCGATGTCGCCTTCCTCTCGGTCCCCCATACTGCCGCAATGACCTATGCAAGGCCACTCCTCGATCGCGGAATCAAGGTCGTCGATCTCTCAGCCGATTACCGCCTGCCGAAGGCGACCTTTGAAAAGGTGTACGGCGTTGCCCATACCGATTATTTCGAAGCGCCATATGGCATACCCGAACTGCACCGTGATGAATACCGCTCGGCGGCATTTGTCTCAAACCCGGGATGTTTTCCCACTGGTGCAACCCTCGCGGCAGCCCCGCTCGCCCGTTATGCCCATACCGTGATCTACGATTCCAAAACCGGGGTGAGTGGTGCGGGAGACAACCCCTCGGCAACCACCCACTATCCGAATGTGGCAGACAATATCAATCCCTACAAGTGGACTGCTCACCGTCACCTTGCAGAGATGCGGAATGAGATCAGCCGCATCAACAATGAAGCCCGGTGTTACTTCACCCCCCACCTTGTCCCGGTCAACCGGGGAATCCTGACAACGGCGCACATCCTCCTGAATGAACCGATGGGTCAGGAGGAGGTCGAAGACCTCTACCGGAGGTTTTACGACGGGGAATACTTTATCCGGTACCAGAATCCGGTGCTTGCCGCTGTTCGGGGCAGCAATTTCTGCGATATCAGGGCAGAAAGCGAGGGAGACCGGGTGGTGGTGGTCTCTGCCATCGACAACCTTGGAAAAGGGGCAGCCGGGCAGGCGATCCAGAACATGAATATCATCTGTGGATTTGACGAGAGGGACGGGCTCCGGGCACCCGGGCTGCTCCCCTGAATGGAGGAAACAGAAATGAAAGTTCGGGATATCATGACAAGGAATCCTGTTACGGTTTCGGCAGATGAGCCGGTCCGTACTGCAGCAGGTCTTCTCAGAAAAAACCGCATTGGAGGTCTCCCGGTCATGGAAAAGGAGACCGTGGTCGGCGTGGTGACGGAATCTGATATCATTTCCCTTCTTGAGACAGGGAAACTTTCCGATGATCTCTGGCTTCCCTCACCCCTCGAGGTGATAGAAGTTCCTCTGCGTGAGATTGTGAACTGGGAGAAGACCAAGACCGCACTCACCAATATCGGGGACACACCGGTAAGAAAGATCATGAGCCACCCTCCCATCATCATCGATGAGGAGGCAGATATCGAGGATGCAGCGGCTCTCATGCTCTCGCACAAGATTGCCCGTCTCCCTGTGGTACAGCAGGGACGCCTGACGGGTATCATTGCAAAGGCGGATATCATACGCGGCGTTGGCGGAGCTATCGATTGAAATGCCGGAGAAGAGAGCGTGAAGAGTATCTGTGGTGTGGAAGGGGTCAGGGCAACCGGTATCAAGGAGGGGAAATTCGGCCTTGCCCTGATAGAGGCCAGTGGTGCAGCAGCGGGAGTGTTCACCTCAAACCTCGTGAGGGCACCGCCCGTCACCCTCATGGAGGAGAGGGTAAAATATGGGCATCTCGATGCCGTGATCGTGAATTCAGGATGTGCCAATGCATATACCGGAGGGCAGGGTTACAATGACGCGATACGCATGGGGGAGATAGCCGGCCATGAGCTTGGCATCGATCCGGAATACGTGGGGGTCGCCAGCACCGGGGTGATCGGCCGATATCTTGACCTTCCCCGGATTGAAGACCAGTGCCGCCGGATCGCTCCTCTTCTGGAGCGCAGCATTCAGGCAGAGACACATGCAGCACGGGCAATCATGACTACCGATTTGACAGAGAAGCATGCGCTTGTCAGGGGGAACGGATTTTCTGTCGGGGGGATAACAAAAGGAAGCGGGATGATCGCACCCAACATGGGGACAATGCTGGCATTTCTGTATACTGATGCAGACCTCTCTGCAGCCACCCTTTCAGCAGCGCTCCGGCAGGCCTCAAACCGGTCGTTCAACCGGATAGTTGTGGACGGTGACATGAGTACGAATGACATTGCGCTCTGCACCGCCACCGGCTTAGCCGGATCCCCTGCTCCCGGGGAATTTTCAGAGGTCCTCGAAGAATGCTGCCGGAGTCTTGCCATCCAGATCGCGATGGACGGGGAGGGTGCAACAAAGCTCCTGGAGGTGATCGTAAATGGCGCCCCCTCAGAGGAGGAAGCTGCGACGGTTGCCCGTACGATTGTTGCATCCCCGCTCGTAAAAACCGCGCTATACGGTGAAGATCCCAACTGGGGACGGGTGATCGCCGCTGCAGGGAGAGCAGGTGTCCGTTTTGATCCGGACGCCGTGGATCTCGTGATAAGTGACGGATCCATCTCATGTCCCCTCGTATCCGATGGGAAGATTGTGGTCGATCTTGCTGCCGCGAAAAAAACAATGCAGGGGAAGAAGGTGATCTTTTTAATCAATCTTCACACCGGTCCGGGGTCTGCCACGGCCTGGGGCTGTGATCTGACTGAAAAATATGTCGAGAT
The DNA here is from genome assembly GCA_002068435.1 of Euryarchaeota archaeon ADurb.BinA087. Lineage (GTDB taxonomy): Archaea > Halobacteriota > Methanomicrobia > Methanomicrobiales > Methanospirillaceae > UBA9949. The sequence continues at coordinate 30,300 of MVZQ01000009.1, forward strand.
CAACGGGAGGTATACCACATGAAACGCGAAGAGGTCCTGACCGAGGCACTGCCGTATATTCGGCAGTTCCATGGAAAAACAATGGTGATCAAGCTGGGAGGTCATGCCATGGTGGATGGAATCATCCTCGACAAGGCAATCTCCGATGTGGTCCTCCTGCAGCTGGTGGGGATCAAGGTGGTGCTTGTTCATGGCGGGGGACCTGAGATCACAGAGAAGATGAAAGCACTCGGGAAACAGCCGAAATTTGTCGGAGGGCTCAGAATCACCGATGAAGAGACGCTTGAGATTGCCCAGATGGTCCTTGTAGGGAAGATCAACAGCAATATTGTATCCCTGATTGCAAAATGCGGTGGAAAGGCGGTTGGTATATCTGGAAATGATGGTAACCTGATCATCGCCAGAAAAATGACCCCCCAGAAGGTCAGGGTTGACGGGAGAGAACAGGAGGTCGATCTCGGCCATGTCGGGGAGATAGAGGAGATCAATCCTGCGGTGCTGAACACGCTCCTTGATAACCGGTATATCCCGGTAATCTCGCCCATTGCCATCGATCGCAACGGGCAGAACCTGAACATCAATGCGGACACGGCAGCAGGCGAGATAGCAGTTGCTCTGAATGCCTACAAGTTGATCAATATGACCGATGTGGAAGGGATCATGGATGCATCCAGAACTAAAGTATACCGGAGGCTGAAGGTATCCGAGGCCGGGGGACTGATCAGCACGGGGGTAGTTGCTGAGGGGATGATCCCCAAGGTAAGTTCGATCGTGAACGCGGTAACCGCCGGGGTTCAGTTTGGCCATGTCATTAACGGGAATGTCGCCCACAACCTCCTCCTTGAGATGTTTACTGATGAGGGTGTGGGGACCATGATTTACCAGGATTGATCATATTAGAGGCTGGGAGGAGAATGATGCTACAGAGAATTTTGAAGTATGGTGTTCTGTTAATCATCCTTATTAGCCTGGTCTCTCTCCCTTGTGCAGCTGCCGAAACTCCTGGTGGAGAAACATCAACCGGACGTATGGCAGCAAACAACGGAACTTTCGTTCCGGTTGAATTTGAAGAAGGGAAACCGGTGATCTATTTCTTCTTCAACCAGAATTGTGGAGAATGCGTGAAAACTCATCCATATATCGATGAATTTGGAAGGAACCGCCCTGATGTGGTTATCCACCCTATCGATATCATGGAGAGTGACGAAAACCTTGCACTCTTTCATTCGTTCAGGGACTATTACGGTACCGGATTCATACCCGTTCCGGCAGTCTTTGTCAGGAATATCTCCCTCACTGGTTACGAAGAGATCACGAATGGTCTTCCCGATGCTGTCAATGGCACCCGGGTGAATGGGAGCGGAGAGGAGATAATTCCTGATGGGGAGGATTCGGCAGGCACCCTTACTGTTCCTCTTATTATCCTGGCGGGGCTCGCAGACGGGATAAATCCCTGTGCGTTCGCAGTCCTCATCTTCCTCATCCTCTCGCTGATCTCACTCGAATCCCGTTCAAAGATGCTCGTTGTCGGCTCGGTATTCATTTTTGCGGTCTTCTGTTTTTATTTCATGTCAGGGCTCGGGATTTTTGCCGTTGTCCAGTCTGCGGGAATATCGCGGATAATTTCGACCATTGCTGCAGTGATAGCAATAGCGGCAGGTATCTACAGTATCCTGTCAGTTATTGGCGGTAAAAATGGTCCTGCCCTGCTCTCGATACCCGAGCAAGGAAAAGGAATCATAGAACCGTATATCAAGAAAGCGTCAATTCCTGCTGCGTTTATCGTTGGGATATTGGTAGGGATGTTTGAGCTGCCTTGCACAGGCGGAATTTACCTTGCTATCCTCTCCCTGCTCTCAAACCGAATGAGCATCATGGAGGGAATCCCCTATCTCTTCCTCTACAACCTCTTTTTCATACTGCCCCTTGTGATCATCCTTGGAGTATTTGCATTCGGCCTTCCTGTCGAGCGGCTTGAGCAGCTGCAAACCGGATCACGCCGGGGGGTCCGGGTACTCATGGGAATTGTCATGATCCTGCTCGGAATCATTCTGATCTTCGAGATAATCTGAATGTGGGACCGCAGAAAAATACTCCCCAATATTGTCTGGTTTTAAAAAAACTATCTGCTTCAAAACCAGTCCTGGTATCAGAAAATGAAAGGAAGAACGTTGCCAGTTGTTAGTAATCCCATTATCTCAGCCGGATTGTGCCGGGATCATTCGGGGACGGGAAGGATAAGGGACAGAAAAAGGAGTGAAAAGCGGAGGGAGGAATAATTCTTTGACTTCTTCAGGGAAGATTACCCTCGCCCGAACATTCGCGCTGTCGCTCTTCGCTCATCTCGATCAGAAGTTCGAAGATTTTTTGCACAAAGACTGGATTGATATTCTTCTCGACCGCTGCATTGAAGGCCCCCTCCAATACTTCGTGGGTTCTCTTCCGATCATGAATGGGCAGGCCTTCATTGGTCTTGATCTGGGCGATCTTTCCTGCAATCTTCTGTCGCTCGGCGATGAGATCGATTATCTGCAGGTCGATCCTGTTGATCTCCGCTCTCAGGGCATCTATCGGCATAGCATATAGTAACGGCACGGTAGGGCATTTAAATCTGGTGTTCTTCTGTGACAACAGATATCCCTTATGAATGCCTACAGGTTAGGGAAGGACCCATGCTTGAACGTATTTCACGAAGGGAACGGTATGATCTCATCATTGCCTGGTTTGCCATCTCCATCGCGTTCTCGCTCGCCTTTACCGGCGGAGTAGGGGTGTGGATGGGAAATCCTATTCAGGAGACGACGCTGGGAACCTATCTCGTATTCCTCGTCCTCTCGATGGTTACGGTCGGGATCGGGTTCGTCCTCCATGAACTGGCGCACAAGTTCACCGCGATGCATTTCGGATACTGGGCAGAGTTCCGCAAGGACAACCTCATGCTCCTTGTCGCAGTAGTGCTTGCAGCGCTTGTGGGGCTTGTCTTTGCCGCACCCGGTGCGACCATGATTTATGGTTCGGGTGTCACGAGGGAACAGAACGGGAAGATTTCAGCCGCAGGTCCATTGACAAACCTGGCTCTCTGCATCCCTTTTGCCGTCCTCCTCTTGGTGAGCACCGCACTGGATCCCACAACCTCGTATGGAGGCCTCTTGACGATGGCGGGGATTGTCGGCCTGCAGGTGAACGCAATGATTGCAGCCTTCAATCTGCTTCCCATCAGTGTTCTTGACGGAAAGAAAGTGCTCGCATGGAACCCGGCAGTATTTGCGATCCTCATTGTCGCTGCCTTCGGACTATTGATCGGGACATTCTACCTCTGATTTGACCGTATTGTTCCCCGCCAGGACCGGTAAGCAAGGAATAAATAGCTCAACAATAATACAAATAGATTTGTTTTAAAACAATAAATATTGAGGTGATATGGTGCACATTATGGAAGGATTCTTACCATGGCAGTGGTGCGTGGTGTGGTGGATTATCGCATTGCCCTGCCTGGTATTCGGCATTTACCAGTTGAAAAAAGTCTTGGAAAAGGATCGCGAAGCCCTCCCGCTCCTTGGGGTGACGGGCGGATTCATCTTCATCCTCTCTTCCCTGAAACTTCCCTCGGTCACCGGCAGTTGTTCCCATCCGACAGGAACCGGTCTTTCCACCATATGTTTTGGACCGTGGATAACCTCGGTTATCTGCGCTATTGTGCTCCTGTTCCAGAGCCTCTTTCTTGCTCATGGTGGCCTTTCGGTACTTGGGGCGAATATCGTTTCGATGGGGATTGTCGGGCCTCTTGCAGGATATGCGGTATATCGGGCACTCCGTAATACTCGGATTAATATGTATCTGACAGTTTTCATGGTCTGTGCTTTGGCAGACCTGTTCACCTACTTTACTACTTCATTCGAACTTGCACTGGCATATCCTGCAGAGGTTGGGGGTGTAATGAGTTCCTTCGCCCTCTTCATGGGGATCTTTGCAATCACGCAAGTTCCTCTCGCTATTGTAGAGGGAGTGGTTCTCGCGTTGGTATTCAAATATATTGTCAAGCTGAAACCCGATATAATCCTCCAGTTGAAGGTATTTCCGGAAGAAAAGATCAGGGCAGCCCGGGGTGAGACCTGATGTCCTTCAAATACGGGCTGGAGATCATCGCCCTCCTCGCCATCATTGGATTCTGTGGCTTGTTTCTCTACACGAGTTCAATCATGTCCGATGCAGAATTTGCCGGGTCTGATACTGTGGGGTCCTCTCAGATCGCAGAACTAACAGGGAAATCGGAAGAGGAATTTCAACCGTTAATCGGGCAATGGATTCCCCCCAGTGGCGAGATAGAGTCCGCCCTGTTTGCCTTACAAGCGGCGATCGGGGGAATATTTGTCGGCTGGGTATTTGGCTACTGGAAGGGCCAGAAGAAGACTGCATGAATCGACAGGAGTATTTCCTGCATGTATGAAGAATTCCTGGAAGATATTGCCCAGACCAATAGGCTGAGAGAGGTCAACACCTACCTGAAGCTGATCGCGGGGACCGGTGCAATCCTGCTCTGTCTCCTTTCGTCAAGCTACTTCCCGCCCCTTTTTATTGCGCTGGTCCTTTCAGGGGCAATACTCTTTCTCGCAAGAATTGATGCGAAGACATATGGGGAACTCTTCCTTGTCCCATTCACATTTGCGGTGATGAGTGTCGCGGTCATCATCCTGCTTTCCGGGGGCGGGGAGGTATACTGGAGCTGGAGTCCGCTCCCCTGGCTCTCGCTCTCGCTCACGAGTGAAAGCATCAATGAAGGATTCTTTGTATTCTGCCGGGTAATTGGGGGGATGTCAGCCCTGATCTTCATCGCTCTCACTACTCCAATG
>MVZQ01000010.1 GCA_002068435.1 Euryarchaeota archaeon ADurb.BinA087
TGATGAACTCCGGAGCAGGGCTGCATCCGGCCGGGAATGGATCATCACCCTCCAGCAACAGGAACGGGAGAAGACTGGGATAAAATCGCTTAAGGTCGGCTATACCTCGGTATTTGGTTACTATATCGAGGTCACGAAGGCGAACCTCGCCCTTGTTCCCCCCACCTACCAGAGGAAGCAGACCACCGCATCGGGAGAACGGTTCACGATCCCGGAATTGAAAGAGCAGGAAGCGCTCATCGCAACGGCAGAAGACCGGCTCTCCTCGCTCGAACAGGAACTGTACACGGAACTGCTCAGGAAGCTCAATGATGGCGTCCCCTCTCTCCAGTCTGTCGCAAGGGGTATTGCCGCGATCGATGCTGCTGCGGCACTCGCCGAGGCAGCCGTTCTGCAACAGTATACCCGTCCTGTCATTGATGAGACACAGGATATCCTGATCCGGGAGGGCAGGCACCCCATTGTGGAACCCGGTATGAAAGGTGGGTTTGTCCCCAACGACACCGTCCTCTCCTCCAGTGACTGCCAGATCCAGATCATCACGGGGGCAAATATGGCCGGGAAGAGCACCTACATGCGATCCGTGGCGCTCACCGTGGTCATGGCTCAGGCAGGATCTTTTGTACCGGCAGCCCATGCCCGGATTGGAATCGTCGACCGGATTTTTACCCGGGTCGGTGCGTTTGACGATCTTGCATCAGGACAGAGCACCTTTATGGTCGAGATGATCGAGCTTGCAAACATTCTGAATAATGTGACTCCGAGAAGTCTTGTCATACTTGACGAGATCGGCAGGGGAACAAGCACCCTTGACGGGTATTGCATCGCACGGGCAGTCCTTGACTTCCTGCATGGAAAGGGGGCTTCCGGGCCAAAAACCCTCTTTGCAACGCATTTCCACGAGTTAGCATCAGCCGAGAATGATTTAAAAAGGGTCCGTACCTACCATTTTGCAGTAAAGGATACCGGCAACGATGTCATCTTTCTCCGGAAACTGATACCCGGGGCTACCGACCGGAGCTATGGGATTCATGTCGCCTCACTTGCCGGGCTGCCCGGGAGAGTGATCACGAGGGCGTCGGCTCTCATGGAAGAATTTATCCGTGGTGAAGGAGCGGGGGGACCGAGGGTTCAGCGATACACCCAGATGTTGCTTGTCGATCCACCCCCTCTTGTCGAACATCCTGTTGTCAGCGACCTGAAAAAGATCGATCCTGATCAGCTGACCCCACGGGATGCCCTCGAGATACTCTATGAATTGAAACAGCTGGCAGGGGAGAGGAAGCGTGAATGAGCGATGACGCCCGATCAGGGGAGCCGGATAAGGGTCCTCGATGAGGGCACGGTATCCCGGATCTCAGCCGGGGAGGTTGTGGAGCGGGCAGCATCAGTAGTAAAAGAACTCTGTGAAAACTCGATCGATGCCGGTGCAGTACGGATCAGGGTCGCTGTGAGATCAGAGAAGGGCCGGATCACCTCGATCCAGGTGAGTGATGACGGGTGTGGCATGAGCCCGGACGATGCACGATTGGCCTTTGCCCGCTACGCAACGAGCAAGATTGCCTGCATCGATGACCTGTTCGCCTGTTCCACCCTCGGGTTCCGCGGCGAAGCGCTTGCCAGCATTGCAGCGGTGGCGAAGGTGACCATTGTCACGAAGAGCCGCCAAGGGACAGGGATATCGGGGACACAAATCGTGAACCAGGGAGGGGAGTTCCTCCTGGTTTCTGAGACAGGCTGCCCGTTCGGGACTGTGATCACGGTCGAGCAGCTGTTTTTTAACACACCTGCACGCGAGAAATTTCAAAAAACGTTATCAACCGAAATTGCACGCATTACCGGGATCATCGAGCGCCTTGTCATCACTCATCCAGGGATAGCGTTCGAACTGACTCACAACGATCGGAAGATCCTTTCAGTGCCCGGAGGAGGCATACTCATGGATACCATCATCCACCTGTTCGGCCTTCCCGTATCCCGGCAGATGATCAGGGTGCATGCGGATAATAAGGGAATTTTCGTTGACGGATACATCTCGGTCCCTGAACTCTCGAGAAAGAATCAGTACCAGATGTTTATCTCGGTGAACAGGAGGAGTATCAGCTCGCGTATCCTTTCAAATGCAGTCAGGGAGGCATACGGCACCCTCCTTCCGGCCGGCCGGTATCCCGTGGTATTTCTCGATCTCAGCATTGCTCCATCGGAAGTTGATGTCAACGTGCACCCTACCAAGCGGGAGGTCAGGCTCAGCCGGGAGGAGGAGGTCAGAAAGGTCCTGATATCAGCGATAAGCGAGAGCCTTGGCGGGGCATCCCTTATCCCGGAAGCCGGGGCGACTGGTGATTCCGTTTCCGGGGCAGAACATCCCGGGCGGATCCGTTACCGTGTGCCAGAGCTGGGTGGGGAGACCGGGGTGAGAGAACCGCTCCTCCGGGAGCGGATCAGTACCGAGCGCCAGATCAGCCTGACCGGTAGACAGCCGGATACCTCAGTGGAATCGAAACTCCCCGATTTTGAAATTATCGGCCAGCTCGGGAGCCTGTACATCCTTGCAGGCACTCCCGGGGATGACCTCCTGGTCATCGATCAGCACGCAGCACATGAGAGGGTTCTTTACGAACAGGTCACGGAATACGCCGAGCAGCACCATGATCTCCAGGAGCTCCTGGAACCTGTTGTTCTTTCGTTCTCACCCGGCGAAAGCGAGGCTCTTTCCGCATCACTTCCCCTCCTTGCAGAAGAGGGATTTTGTATCGATGCATTTGGTCCCGGGACCTTTCTCGTACGGACAGTCCCAGTCCTCCTCGGGCAGAGTATCGAACCCGGTGAGATACGGGATATTATAGCGGGGATCATTGCCCCCGGGATGTCACGGGGCATCGATACACGTGAGCAGCTGAGGCGTGTTGTTGCCTGCCGGGGGGCTATCAAGGCGGGTGCTTTCTGCACCTTAGATCAATGCAGAAATCTCCTTGATCAGCTTGCCCGGACCAGGAACCCTTTCACCTGCCCTCACGGGAGACCAACGATGATCGTGTTCCGGAAACAAAAGATGGATGAACTCTTTAAAAGGGTGTGATTCAGATGATTGAACCGGGTGGTTCAGTAAGATTATATAGTGCCGGGGTTCTTCTTTCCACTGAACATGATTCCTTCCCGGAACCATGGGAGTATGTCATATGAAGGAAGGAATAAAAGCAACCATCATTCTGCTGCTGCTCGCCATTTTTATTGCAGGGTCCGTTGCAGCAGATCTACCCGGGAGTGTATTCTCTTTCAGTGGTCCAATCTCCACGAGCACGAGCGTTTCTGTGGAAGGTACCGTGAACGAGACGGTATCCTTTACCAAGACCATCATCGGAAGCAGGGAAAAGACCGTATTCACTGATACTTTTACTACCGTGAACCCTTCCGGCCTTTCCTGGCGTTCTCATATCACCCTGCATGGAGACCCGGAGAAGGTGTGGGTAGACTATACCAGGACCGGGGCAGTCCCCCATATATCCTGGAGACAATTGTTCAGCAGATAAAGATCACCCTTCTCCCTCTTTTCAATCAGGGAAAAACAGTGAATGGTAATGTAGGAAGAACGTCAACCATCAGGCAATGATCCAGGAAGAGAGGGTAGCGTATCTCTCGAAAAAATCGGTAAAGAAAGGGCATTACATCCTCTGTTGGATGCAGGCAGCACCACGGGTCACCTGCAACCATGCTTTCCAGTATGCGGTCAGGATGGCTGAACGCCATTCGCTTCCGCTTCTTGCCTGTTTTGACCTGATACCCGGTTATCCCGGGGCCACATACCCGCACTACCGTTTCATGGTCGAAGGGCTGATCGCCCTTTCCCGCGATCTGGAAGCGCAGGGAGTGCGATTCCTTGTCAGGACTGGTCCTCCTGGAACCGCCGCACGGGAACTGGGGGGAGATGCGGCGTTGGTGGTGACCGACAGGGGCTACCTGCGGTTCCAGGACCAGTGGCAACAGCAGGTGGCAGGGGAGCTCGATTGTCCCCTGATCCGTGTTGAGACCAATGTAGTCGTTCCGGCAGACATCGCATCCGAAAAAGAAGAATGGTCTGCTGCAACATTCAGAAGGAAGATCACCCCCCACATCGACCGGTTTCTTCTCCCGATGGAAGAAAGAAAACCATCCCTATCATCCATTGGCCTTGAGCAGGATTTTGAGAGAGATATGACCGTCGAATCGCTGCTTTCCGATATTCCGAAAATAATCCCGGAACAGGGCGGCACCCTGCAGCCCTATCCGCTACCCTGGAAAGGCGGTGAGGAAGCGGCTGCCGCCCTTCTCAAACGGTTCATTGCCCGGCATCTCGACCATTACCCCGTAGAGCGGAATGATCCATCGGCCGGGGCGCTCTCCTGCATGAGCCCGTACCTCCATTTCGGCCAGATCTCTCCCGCCTTTATTGCACAGAATATCCTCCGGTCAGGGAGCCTTTCTGCAGCGGCTTACCTTGAAGAGCTCATCGTCAGGAGAGAGCTCGCGATAAATTTTGTCCATTACAACCCCCTGTATGATGATTTTGCAGGGCTCCCTGCCTGGACAAAAAAGACCCTTTCCGTCCATTCTGCAGACCGGCGTGAGTATTCCTACGGGTTCTCAATGTTTGAATCGGCCCGGACGCATGATCCCTACTGGAATGCGGCCCAGGAGGAGATGGTGCTCACTGGAAAGATGCACGGCTATATGCGGATGTACTGGGGAAAGAAGATCCTCGAATGGTCTGAGACCCCGGAGGAAGCGTACCAGACCGCCCTGACCCTCAATAACCGATACGAACTGGACGGGCGCGATCCAAACGGGTACGCGGGGGTAGCGTGGTGTTTTGGCAAGCATGACCGGCCCTGGAAAGAACGACCTGTTTTTGGAACAATACGATACATGAACGCTGCCGGCCTGAACCGGAAATTTAATGCCGGCGAGTATGTTGCCGCCATCAGAGAGCTCCGTGATGAAAGAAACACCTGAGCCCACCACTCTGTGCCCGGGCGAATTCCGGGACAGGATCTACCTGTTTTACCGGGCAAACCGGAGGGATCTCCCCTGGAGGGAGACCCGCGAACCCTATCGGATCCTGGTCTCAGAATTCATGCTCCAGCAGACCCAGGTGGCACGGGTACTGGAAAAATATGACGGATTCATTATGAGGTTCCCGGATTTTACCGCACTCCATGCTGCTCCGGTTGAGGAGCTGCTCCGCGAGTGGCAGGGCCTCGGGTATAACCGTCGTGCCCTTGCATTAAAGAGGACGGCATCGCTGATCATGACCGAATGGTCCGGGGCCCTCCCTGATGATGAAGAGGCTCTCCTCTCCTTTCCAGGAATCGGAAAGGCAACAGCAGCTGCCATTCGTGCTTTTGCGTTCGGAAAACCCTCGGTGCTCCTCGAGACGAACATCCGGAGAGTATTTATCCATTGCTTCTTCCATGACCGTCCTGTAGTGACAGACGAGGAGATCCTGCCCCTGGTGGAAGAGACCCTTGATAGGGAGAATCCGAGGGACTGGTATTATGCTCTGATGGATTATGGCGCCTACCTGGGGAGAACAAAAGAGAACCCGAATCGCAGGAGCCGGCAGTATAAAAAACAATCACCGTTCGAGGGGTCTGTCCGCCAGCTGAGGGGAAAGATCCTGGCTCTCCTCGTGAAACACGGAACGCTGACAATAGAAGAACTCTGCAGGGAGACCGGCCTTTCCCCGGACCGGGTCGATCCAGTCCTCTCCGCTCTCGCCAAGGAGGGATTCATAGCCCCGGAAAGGGATATGGTGAAAATTACCTGATATTTCCCTGCAGCCCGGCACCTCCCCACTGTACCATGGGTTGTGGCAGTGTGATCCCGGGATCCCGGTTCAACCCCGGAGATAATACCCGATCATCATGAGCAGAAGCCCGGTGTAGAACATGATTGCCCATGGCCAGGAGAATCCCATATCGATCGTGGAAAATCCCTTGAGATCCTGGATGAGTACGAGAATAAAACCTGCAAGGAAACAGAACAGGCTCAATTGTTTCTTTGTTGCTTTCTCCATGGTTCACCTTCCTTTCTACCTTGAAAAGAGGTAGGCGGTGCTTCCATATATGCCCTTCAGTGGCTCTTCTGGTCCCCAGGGGGGCATTCAATCCTGCCGACCATGACCGAGAAGAGCCGGGAGTCCGGCTGTGGAGGCCTTGCTATCGATCCGATCCGAATCTTCTCACCAGGATAGCCGAGATCTTCACAGACTGCAATGGAGATGTCTTCTCCTGTTCCCAAGAGCGCTGCGCATAACGCGGTGATTGAGAACTTCGGATCCGCGATGATGAAGGTGATCTGTCCGCATCTCACCTCGTCTGCAATCCTGTCAAGCGCTGGTCCATGATCTTTGCCATGGGCTATTACGACGGATATTTGTTCCAGCGGGATATGGAGTCGTGCTGCAGCTATCTGGAGCGATGAGATGCCGGGGATTATCTCACCACCGAGATATCCGAGGCCGGCAAGCTGCGGATCGCCGGTTGAGAGGATGACAGCGTTATCAGGGATCGACTGGCTCGGGCTGAACGTGACCATCTCACGGACGAGGCAGCCTGCAGGGATATGGGCTTCCACAAGGGCGATAGCCCTTTTCGAGCCGAAGATGATCGTCGCATCAGAGATCGCCCTTATTGCCTGTTCCGTGAGCATCCCGGGCCCACAACCTACCCCGACGACTTTCACCCCGAATCACCCAAGATATTCCCGTTACGATCGACGATTACAACTCTCAGACGCGGATATCGTTCCTTTCCCTTAAGAAATGATGCATGCATCCGTGCCCTGAACTCCGGCCGGGTAGCGAATTCTTCAATGGTCTCACACCCTGTTCTGCTCAGAATCTCCGGATCCAGGAACTTCAGGATAAGTGCAGGGAGTCCGCAGAGGATGACCTGTCCCTTTACTTCTCCCAGCGCCTCTTTGAGATGGGACCCTGCAAGTACCGCATCGTAACCGGGGAAGAGGAGACGGGCATACCGGAGCCCGGTCCTCCCGGTCGTGAGCACTACCCGGTCAGAGGTCCGGACCCGTTCCATGACGGTCTTTGTGAGGTGATCGTCCCATGGCTCGACGAGTCCGGTTGTGCCAAGGATCGAGATCCCTCCCTCGATTCCGAGTTTCGGGTTGAGCGTGTCTTTCGCAACGATCTCCCCGCGTGGTACTTGGAGATGGATGGTTACCCCTGGAAGCCCTGTTGTTTCGAGCCCTTCCTGAATCGCGGCAAGGATGGAGGAGAGGGCAGGAGAGCTGATAGCTGGGTCGCCCTTCCGATTCCTTGGGGTATCCCTTGCAAAGCGCCCGATACCCTCCCCGGGATAGAGGCTGATCCCGTTGCCGGCAGGATTGCATTCAGCAATAAACCCGATTCCGGCAGTGGCATCCCCAGGATAATCCCCGGGATATTTAAAGCAGGATGCTGTGCCATGGGTGGCTTCGACCGCGACACAGACCCTTATCCCTGAAGGGGTAAGGACGGATACCTCGTCTGGCACTTCTTTCAGGGAGAGCGTGGCAGCCTTGCAGCAGGCTGCAGCGGTGGTGCCGGTCGTATATCCGCGCCTGAGTATCATCCCGGAGGAAGTGAGCACAGCGAGCCCCGCCCTGACGAGATCCAGGCCTTCCTTGTCGTTGCATGCGGCGATCCATGATGCGGGATAGGAAAATCCTGTCACCGGATCGGTGATCCTCTCAGGGCTGGCGCTTGAGCTCTGCATGGATGGTGATGATCTCATTTATCGCCGCGACCGCGACCGGGGTCCCGCCTCTTGTCCCCTCGTTCGAGATGGAAGGGATGTCAAGGCTCCGCAGTTCTTCCTTCGATTCGGCTGCCTTGACAAAACCGACCGGTGTCCCTATTACGAGTGCAGGCCGGCACCCCTCCCGGACCAGGTCACAGATGGCAAGCAATGCAGATGGGGCATTGCCGACCACGATCACGGATCCGGCAAGCTGGTCTTTCAGCGCGAGGATCCCGGCACTGCTCCGGGTGATCTCCCGGGATACGGCGAGATCTGCCCCATGATCGAGGGCACAGAGAACCGGGCTGCCATGTCCCTTCTTCTGGATGCCGACCTGGACCATCCTGATATCCGTGACGAGAGGCGCAGCACGGGAGAGGGCAGCAAGGCCTGCCTCCACCGGGTTTTTATTGAACCGTAGGAGCCCGGCCATGGCAAAATCGCCCACCGCGATGGAGCACCGCTGCCTCACCCGGTCCTCGTAGTCTGCGTCTCCTATCGCCTTTTGTGCAAGCGCCCTGCTCGTCCGTGATATCTCATATGCCTCGGTGGTTGTCGCACCAAGATCAGTATACGTATTTTTTGTGGTAACCCCTCGGGGTGATGATTCCTTTGACATCGTCTCCGTTCCTCCAGATCCTGCTCTCCTCGCCACCCACAATCACGGTGGTGTGCATGTCCACCGCCGCTTCGGCGTGCATAATCTCTCCCAGCGTGGTGACCATGATCTCCTCACCCTCCCGGTAGGCATTCTTCACTATCCCGACCGGCGTGGCCGCCTCCCGGTATCTCCCGGCAATCTCCATAGCCAGTGCAAAATGATGGGGTCTTCCCCTGCTTTTTGGATTGTAGAGCACCACCGGCGTCCCCATGGAGAACGCGGCATGAAGCCTCCGTTCGATCACCTCAAGAGGAGTGAGGAGGTCGGAGAGGCTGACTGCCGCAAAATCACCGGAAAGGGGAGATCCGAGCAGGGATGCTGCCGCGTTTGCAGCGGTGATGCCGGGTATCACCCTGACCGGAACACTGCATGGTTCATGCTCGAGGACTTCAAGGACAATGCTTGCCATGCCGTAGATCCCGGCATCGCCCCCGCTCACCATCGAGACGATGCGTGATCGTGAGAGTTCGATGGACCGCTTTGCCCGCTCCACTTCCTGCCCCATCGAACTCCGGATGATCTCCTTTCCGTTGATAAGCGATCCGATCTGTGACAGGTAGGTATCGTTGCCGATAATGACTTCGGACTGCAGGAGTGCCTCCCGTGCCTGTCCTGTCATCTGGTCTGGGCTGCCGGGCCCGATCCCGATGATAAAAAGCTTCCCCTTTCTGTTATCGTGCAATGGCAATGGTGACTCCTCCGATAACTGTTTTTCCCAGGACCAGTTCTCTTCGTTTTGCCGTGGCAATGGCGCATGGTTCGGCAACTCCCGAGAGTCCGATGCGGGATGCCCGCGACCCTGACCGGGTGGGGATGGCATTGATGGTCAGGTCATCCAGGTAGAGGAGCGGCCGCCCAAGGGCACGGACAGCATCGAGAATGCCGCTTTCGTGTGCTTTCTTTGCGGTCGTGGCATAGATGAAAACCTGATCGGGCCTGATCCCTGACGTGGCAAGCACGGTCCGGACCGCTTCCTCGATCTCTTTTGCCCCGGTCTCCTTCCTGCACCCTATCCCGATACTGTATTCCCCATCTGTGATGAGAAATGCGGTCTCCTTGTCCCCGATGACCACGGCCGGACCCTCCACCGAATAGAGCCCGGCAGTCCCGTCAAGGAACCCGGCATTGACCGCTTTTGATGCGTCCCGGTTGACCAGGGAATACCCCCCATCTGCAGCAATTCCTTCCACTGAAGGAACCCCTTCCCGCTCGGTGGCGGTGGTGATCACGGGAAATGCTCCCAGTACCGCCAGTTCCCTTGCCAGTGCATTCGCACCGTGGTGGCCTCCCGTGACCGGTATGGCGAAACGGAGGTCGGGCGTCACCACCACAAGAGCCGGATCCGTCCACTTGTCTTTCAGGTAGGGTGCGATTCCCCTGACGGCTATCCCCATCGACATCACCGCCGCAATCTCCCGGTAGCATGAGATGGCTCTCGAAAAAGCGGTCTCCGAATACTCAAGGAGGTCGGCGCCAAGCACCCGGGCAATTCTTCCGGCAGCTTCAGAGAACCGTGGCAGATAGATGACGGCCCTGTTCATGAGTAGAGGATCGACCTCCTGTGGCCTGATCCCGATGGATCCAGGACTCCTCCTACGACCAGGAGCGCCGATCGGGTGATCCCTGCTTCTGCTGCCTTCGCGGCAATATTTGCGACCGTTCCCCTGACAATCTTCTGGTCCGGCCAGCTGGCATGGTATACCACCGCTGCCGGGGTTGAGGGAGGGTACTGGAGTTTTTTCGTGATCTCATCCAGGCGGTCTGCCCCAAGGAAGAAGACCATCGTGGCAATGTGGGCAGAGAGCTCATGGATCTCATCATGTGCCAGGGTTTTTCCTGCAGGGCGGGTCACGATCAGGGTATCTGAAATCCCGCCGAGGGTGAGCTGTGTCCCGAGCGCGGCCGATGCTGCAAACAGCGATGAGACTCCTGGAATGACCTCGCACGTAATCTCTGCCTCTTCGAGGAGCTGCATCTGCTCGACAATAGCACCGTACAATGCTGGGTCCCCTGAGTGGAGCCTGACAACCAGTGCCCCGTTCTGTGCCTCCCGGATCATGAGCGGGACGATCTCCTCCAGTGACTTTCCCCAGCTGTCAAGCTTTATGCGGGCGGATGACCTTGCCACCAGTTCGGGATTTACCAAGGAGCCTGCATAGACCAGGACCTCCGCCCGGGAGAGCAGGTCCATGCCCCTGACCGTGATCAGACCGGGATCGCCGGGTCCGGCCCCCACAAAATAGATGACCGGCATTCACCGCTCCGCGTACAGCACGCTCATGTAGTCACTCTCTTCGGGGAGTTGATCGTCCCGGTATATCTGCATCCCCTCCATGCACATCCGTTCCACCAGGACAAATGATCGGAACCCCTCCCGTTTCAGCGATTCGGCTACCTGGCGTGGGCGCCGGACCTTCAGCATGATCCGGGATTGTGGTTCCACCAGGCCGTCAGTGACAAGGAATCCGCCGGAAAGCGAGATCCCGGCCACCGAGGCGAAAGCAGTGATGGCACTGATCCCCGGCTCGGTCCTGCACCGGATACCGGGATGGCGGACGTTCAGGATGGCAGTGAGCCGGGAATAGGTGGAGAAGAAGTTCGGATCACCGAGGATACCGAGCACAGCTGTCCTGGTCCGGGCAATCCCAGCGATGCGGTCGGCATTCTGCTCCATGCAGGTACGGATCCTCTCTTCATCTCCGGTCATGGGGAAGTCAAGTATCTCTGCATCGCGGTAAGGGGCTACCAGTTCCCTTGCGATCATCCCCGGGACAAACACCGCGTCGGCCTCGCGGAGGATCCGGACTGCCCTGAGCGTCAGGTATTCCGGTTCCCCCGGGCCGAGCCCAAGCCCGATCAGCACGGGGCTCCTCCAACGATGATGTATACGGGATCGAGCGGCCGGAACATCAGCCCGCCACCCAGGGGAGCAGTACGTGCGACCGAAACATGGATCGCTTCTTTGAACATCGATAACTCCTGCATCGTGGTCACCGCTTCGTGGAGCGTCGAGAGGAGTACTGCATTGACGACCACCGACCTCACCTTCTTTTCCGCGAGGAGGGAGAGCATTCGCGCAAGTCCACGGGACCCGCCGACAAACGCAGCATCGATATGGGGCACAGCTCTGATAAGATCCATCCCGTGTCCCAGGCTCACCTCGATATTGGTCATTCCGGCCGCCAGGGCACGATCCCTCGTGCAGGAGACGGCCTCCTCTCTCAGATCGACCGAATAAACCTTTGCAACCCTGCGTGCTGCCTCCAGAGAGACCGTCCCTGTCCCACACCCGATGTCGGCAACGATATCGCCGGGCTCAAGTGAGAGTTTTGCGAGGGAGATCGTCATGATCTCATCCTTTGTGGGTCCGCCGGGCAGGCTCATGCAGGCACCTGACTAAAGTACAGTGGTATTAAGGTATTAATACTTGGATAAATCGCCGTAAGGCAGGTTCAGAGAGGGATGATCCCGTCTCCTTCCCGGTACAGATTCACCACGCCGCCAATCACGATGACAGCCGGGGGTTTGACGTGCCGTTCCTCTGCAAGGGCTCCTATTCTCGCCAGCGGGCCCGTGGTAACCCGCTGGTCTTTCCGAAGACCACGCTCGATGATGGCAACCGGGGTGTCCGGATCTTTTCCCTCACGGATGAGCAAGCCGGCGATCACGGGGAGGTTTTTCACTCCCATCAGGATGACAATGGTCCCTGACTGCTTGGCAAGCAGCGCCCAGTCCAGTGCCGACTCCTCTTTTGTCGGATCCTCATGTCCAGTCAGGATCGTGACCGAGGATGCATATTTCCGGTGCGTGAGCGGGATGCCGACTGCCCCGGGGACAGCAAGGGCACTCGTGATCCCCGGGACGAGCTCGACCTCGATCCCTTCCCCCCTGAGCACCTCGAGTTCCTCGCCGCCCCTGCCAAAGAGGAAGGGATCGCCTCCTTTGAGCCGGACGACTCTCTTTCCCTCTCGTGCTTTCCGGACCATCAGCTCCTCGATCTCCTCCTGCTCGAGCGTATGGTCAGATCCGTATTTCCCGCAGTTGATCTTTTCAGCATGCTCCGGCAGTGAGAGGAGGATCTCCTCCCCGGGGAGCTGGTCGTACAGGATCACCTCGGCCGAATCGATCACTTCGCGGGCACGGAGGGAAAGAAGCCCTGCCCCTCCCGGACCGGACCCGACAAGATATACCTTACCCTTCATCACAAATCCTCAGTTTCTCATATGCTTCCCTGATCAGTTCCTCACCCTCTTTCCGGAGATACTGTCCAAATATCCTGGCATCCTCAAGGGAGCAGACATCATCCTCCCTCCTGATCCTTCTCGTGCCGTCGAGGGAGAGGATCTCCCCGATCAGATGGCCATGGTGGGCATAGATCCCCTGCGGCGTGAAACAACCTCCCCCTACCTCCTCCATTACCGTGCGTTCCATCTCCACGTCAATCCGGGTCTGGTCGTGATCGAGGGGTGCGAATACTTCGCAGAGGGGAGGGTCGTCGCGGCACACTACCGCGATCGTGCCCTGGTTTGGGGAGGGGACGAACCGCTGCGGGGAGAGGCGGGTTCCGGACACTGACAGTCCCATCCTCTCGAGCCCCGCTTCAGCAAGGACGATGGCGTCGTACTGCCCTTCCGTAAGCTTCCGGAGCCTCGTATCCACGTTCCCCCTGAGTTGTTTTACCAGGATCCCTTCCATGTGCCTGAGCAGCTGTGCCCTTCTTCTCGTACTTGTGGTCCCAATCACCCGGATCTCTTCCCTTGGAATGGTATGGACCAGGAAGTCCGCAGGAGAATCGCGCTTGAGTATGGCACAAGTGCGGAGGCCGTCAGGCCGTTTTGCCGGGATGTCCTTCATGGAATGGACGGCTGCATCGATCGTTCCGTCGATGATGGCATCATCAAGCGCCCTGACAAAGACTCCCTGCCCCCCGATCTCGTGGAGAGGAACCCCGTCAACGGTATCCCCTTTGGTGGTGGTGATGACGATCTCTGAAGCAGTACCGCAATCCCTCAGCAGGGAGGCGACCCGCTCTGCCTGTGCCAGTGCGAGCCTGCTCCCCCTGGTTCCAATCCTCACAGGCATGACCGGTACGCGTCGCTGATCCTCTCGACATCATCTTCATTGTGAACTGCCGACAGGAAATTGGTCTCAAACTGCGAGGGCGGAAGGAAGATACCTGTCTTCAGCATGGCTGACCAGAACGAGGAGAACCGGCCTGTGTCGCATTCTTTTACCTCCCGGTAGTTCCGGGGCGGAGCGGCCCGGAAGAAGAATTTGAACATCGAGCCATGCTGGACAAATGACCCCCCTTTTCCGGTAACTGCTTCACCGATCCGTTTCCCGGCAGAGTCGAGCTCGCGGTAGATGCCGCGATGGGCATGCAGCCACTGGATCGTCGCCATTCCGGCAGCCAGCGAGAGGGGATTTCCCGAAAACGTTCCTGCCTGGTATACCGGCCCGGCCGGTGCGATACATTCCATGATATCTCGTCTCCCGCCAAATGCACCAATAGGGAGGCCTCCCCCGATGATCTTCCCGAGCGTGGTGAGATCCGGCCTGACATTGTAGTATTCCTGTGCACCCCCGATTCCGATCCGGTACCCGGTGATCACTTCATCAAAGATAAGAAGGACGTCATGGGCACGGGTGATCCTGCGGATTTCCTGGAGATACCCTTTCTCCGGGAGGACAGGCCCGATGTTCCCGGGCACCGGTTCGATGATGAATGCGCCGATCTCCGGGTGCCGGAACAGGAGGCTCTCAAGTGCATCGGGATCATTGTATGGGACCTGCCAGGTATGGGCAACCACGTCGGCAAGGACCCCTGCCGAGTCAGGGATCCCGAGGGTCGTCGCTCCTGACCCTGCCTTTACAAGGACACCATCATGGGCTCCATGAAAGCCCCCTTCCACCTTGACGATGTCGGGGCGGCCGGAAAACCCGCGTGCCACCCGGATGGCTGCCATCGTCGCCTCGGACCCGCTCGAGACGAACCGCAGCATCTCCATGCCGGGGTGGTCGCGGATAACCATCCCGGCGTATTCGGGCTCGAGCGGGCAGGGGGTCCCATAGAGCCACCCTTTCCCGAGCTGGGTGGCGATCGCCTCTTTGATGAGGGGATGGGCATGGCCGAGGATGAGCGGGCCGTATGCCATACAGCAATCGATGAGATCCTCGCCGTCAACCGTGGCGATCCTGCTCCCCTGTGCCGACTTCGTATAGAACGGACGGGGCTTAATAGCCCTGACAGGACTGCTCACCCCGCCGGGCATCAGCATCCTGGCCTGTTCGAAATAATCACTGCTCTTCATCAAGCCACCCTGCCGCATTCGCGGCATAGTAGGTAATGATCAGGTCCGCGCCGGCACGTTTTGCACAGATGAGGCTCTCCATGACCACGGCCTTCTCATTAATCCACCCGTTCATGGCTGCAGCCCGGATCATGGCGTATTCGCCGCTCACCTGGTACACGGCTACAGGGAGGCCGAGTGCACGGACCAATGAGACAATGTCCAGGTAGAATCCTCCCGGTTTTACCATGAGGATATCGGCACCCTCCCGCGCATCAATCTCGGATTCGCGGAGGGCTTCCCTGGAGTTGGCCGGGTGGATCTGGTAGGTGCTCCTGTCCCCGAATCCGCAGCCCGAATCAGCCGCCTCCCTGAAAGGACCATAGAGTCCGCTTGCAAACTTGGTGGAATAGGACATGATCCCGGTCTCCTGGAATCCCTCTTCATCCAGAGCCGTCCGAATCGCCGCGACCATGCCGTCAAGCATGCAGGAAGGGGCAACCAGATCCGCACCTGCCCGAGCATGGCTGACCGCGATCTTTGCTATCAGTTCAAGGGAAGGATCGTTCCGGAGATCCATCCCGCAGGGTCCCTCCCCGATGATCCCGCAATGACCGTGGCTGGTGTATTCACATGCACAGACATCGGTGATGACGAGGACCCCCGGGGCCTCGGATTTGATACGTTGCACGGCCTGCTGGATTACCCCGCGGGGATTGTACGCTTCGGTTCCTTCAGGATCCTTCCGGGTCGGTATCCCAAAGAGGAGCACGGCGCCGATCCCTCTCTCCTGGAGCTGGCGCACCACCGGGCCGATAGCTGCCAGCGGATACCTGAACTGACCGGGCATGGTGGGAATCGGCGTGGGTCGTTCTGCAATCTCATCAATGAATAGCGGCATCACGAGATCGGTCTTATTGAGGTGGTGCTCCTTCACAAAGGGCTGGATAAGCCTTCCGCGGAGCCTTCTCATTCGTTGTTGCGGAAACATAATCGTTCACCCCTGGTGATCGCTGCGACAAGCGACTCTGCATAGTCCAGGTCCCCTTCCTCTGCGCAGAGTCGTATCGAGAAGGTGACATCGGAGAGGATCTTGTTTGCCAGGACCCTGGTCAGGTCATCCACGATCTCTCTCGTTCGCTCATCCCCGGTTCCGATGCGGCTGATCGCCCGGTCTCTCTCCCGGGTGCGGATCGATTCAGCCCAGGTATGGAGGATGGCAAGGGTATCATCGGCTGCTTTGCCGTTGAGGAGGCGGATAAAATGAGCGAGCTCAGCGTCCAGGTATGCCCGGGCTTTGGCCGCTTCCGATTTGCGGCTGTTCATGGTATTCTCGTTGATCTGCCTGAGGCTGTCGATGGTGAAGAGATGGACGCCGTCAATGGCATCAGCGCCCTCTTCGACATCACGGGGCTGGGCGATATCGATAAGGATGAGTGGTCTGGGATGGCCTTCAAGCGGCCAGCACCGCCCTCTCATGATCTCCTTCAGGTCGTCACAGTGGATGACGGGATGGGGGGCAGAGGTGCACGAGATGACAACATCAGAGAGGAGCATGTAGCGGGGGAGATCATCCAGCCTCACCGCTTTTCCCCCGATCTTTTTGGCAAGCACCTCGGCACGCCCGTAGGTCCTGTTGGCAACGTAGATCGCGGTGAGCTGCTTTGCCGCAAGCGCCTGGGCAACGAGCATCCCCATCTCCCCGGACCCCACCACGAGGATCCTCTTTCCTTCAAGGGAGCCGAGTTGCTCCTCGGCAAGGAGGACTGCGGCAGATCCGATGGATACCGCACCCCGGTTGATCTGGGTCTGCTTCCGCACCTCAATCCCGGTATGGACCGCCTTGTTCACGCAGAGTTCAAGGACCGGGTTTGCACACCCTCTCTCCCGTGCAAAATCAAGCGCTGTCTTGAGCTGGCCGATGATCTGGTCTTCACCGATGATCATGGAGTCCATGCCCGCGGCAAGTTCGAGAAGGTGGCGGAGAGCATCGATCCCGGTAAGGATTGAAAAGTCCGTCCTGCCCTCTTCCTGCAGGAGTGAGACGAGGCTGGTAGCTTCACCATGCACCAGGATCTCGATCCGGTTGCAGGTCTGGAGGAGCAGGATCCCGCGGAACCGGTCTTTTGCCTTCCTCAGAAACGCCGCTTCATCAGGGAACCTGAATGCCTCGAGCATATTCACCGTTGCGGTATGGTGGCTCAGGCCGGCTATCGCGATTGGGGTGAAGAGGGCTTGGTTCATTGCAGGTACTTCTCCTCTATGATTTGCCATGCCCCCTCTTCACCTTTCGCCAATGCAGCCCATACGGAAGGGTCATAGAGGACTGCGGTCACGATAGCTTTTCTCTTCCGCGAATCCGGTTCTCTTTCCGGGAGGTACTGCCTGAGCCTTGCCTGGAGTGCCACCATCCTGTCGAGGTCAGGAAGCGTGGACTGGAGGTGTTCGCGGAGGAACCTGGATACCGCCGGGCTCTCCCCCCCGGTGCTCAGGGCGAGGAGGAAGTGGTCACCGGCAATCACCGAGGGGATCAGGAGATCGCCTGTATCGCCCGAAGCATTATTGAACAGGATACCCTTCTCCCGGCACAAGGTCCCGATGCGGTTGTTGAGCGACGGATCCGGGGTCGCCGCGACGACTGCAAATGCCCCGTCCAGCAGAGCGCATATCTCCCCGTCAGGCAGGTCCCTGATATCGCAGGGGATCCGTTTCACATCAGTTCCGGAGAGATGTGGGGAAAATGAACGGGAGATGACGGTCACTTCTGCTGCAGGAGCAAAGAACCGTGCTTTCCGTGCCCCTACTTCACCCCCGCCAATGATCACCACCCTCTTCCCGGTAAGGTCGATCATGAGCGGGCGCATGTGCATATGATCTGGCGTGACGTGAAATTAAGATGTTGGAATCGAGGCGATTCCTGGTATCTTCTGTTCCGATGACACAGCCTGAACGCATCGGCCCCTCCCTGCCACCCGAACGTGTCCAGGGATATCCTTCAGGCGATTATTCGATATCCTTATAATGATTCAATTCCTATAATGCAGAGTCATTTTGCGCCGATAGTGTAGTGGTTATCACTAGGCGTTGCCAACGCCTAAACCCGGGTTCGAGTCCCGGTCGGCGCATCTCCCCCCTTTTCTTTGGCAAGTCCCCTTGGTACCCGGCCAGGAGAGATTTGGGTTATCAGATGTTATGCAATCCTTCCGAAAGGAGAGATGATCATTCCAATGGGTGCATTAAATGACCCGTTTCATTATCCGTAAATAGTTTGTACCCAAATGATATACTTCATGAACACGAGGGTCCCTCGGAGCGAACTTGACAGCCGGATGGAACGGTTTCGGATCCAGATGGACACAATGCACCCTGACTGGGGGATTGTCACTGTTTTCAGCAAGGTCAACCTCTACTATTTCTGTGGTACCATACAGGACGGCATGCTCCTCATCCCCCGGGATGGAGAAGCCTGCCTCTGGGTGAAGAGAAGTTATGAACGGGCCATGGATGAATCCCTCTTCCCGCAGATCAGGCCGATGCGAAGCTACCGGAATGCAGCGCAATCAATACCTTCGATTCCGGATACCGTCTACCTTGAGACCGAGCAGGTCCCTCTCGCCCTCTTCTCGAGGTTGCGAAAACATTTCCCATTCAAATACGTGAGGGCGGTTGACAAGCAGATCCTGCAGATCCGTTCCGTAAAAAGCCCCTATGAACGTGGATTGATGGAACGGGCGGGAGAGATCCACCGCATAGTCCTCGAGGAGCTGGTTCCGGGAGCCCTGAGTGAGGGGATCAGCGAGGCGGAGTTTACCAATGAACTCTATCGCCTTATGATGGAAGAGGGCCATCATGGGATCGTGAGGTTCGGCATGTCCGAATCAGACATCATGCTCGGACTGGTCGGATTCGGTGAGAGCTCCATTTACCCCACCTACCTTGACAGCCCTGGTGGCAATGCGGGGCTGTCACCCGCGGTCCCTTTGCTTGGGAGTCGTGACCGGAAGCTGCATGACGGTGACCTGGTCTTTGTCGATATCGGATGCGGATTTCACGGGTACCACACCGATAAGACCATGACCTACGTCTTTGGACGGAGCCTGCCCGAAGAAGTCATCGAAATTCACCGCCGGTGCGTTGAGATACAGGATACGGTCGCATCACTCCTGAAATGCGGGGCAATTCCCTCACAGATCTATGAGAGTGCCATGGCGGAACTCGAACCTTCGTTCCTCAATAACTTTATGGGATATGGGAACAGGAAGGTCCAGTTTTTAGGTCACGGGATTGGTCTTGAGATCGCCGAACATCCGGTGATAGCAAAAGGATTTGACCATCCTCTCGAGGAAGGTATGGTGATCTCATTAGAACCAAAGAAAGGGATTAAGGGAGTCGGTATGGTGGGAACAGAGAATACCTTTGTCGTCACATCGAATGGCGGTCGTAGCATCACCGGCAATCACCCCGGATTGATCCCGGTAGGGTAGCAGACCGTCCCTGAAAAGAGGGGAGACCTCAGGTAACAATTGGCCTGGTTACTGTGAAGCAGCAGCAATGGTACCTCATTCGAGATATCGTGGCCAATCACCTCACCTCCTTGGCCCGATGCATGCTCTCTCGGGGTTTGTTATACCCTGGTTTTGCACCTCCTGCATTACACCATGGATGCGGGGGAAACCAGTATCCGGTACCGATCTCGTTCTTCGCATACATGAATATCGGGACGGAATTCATTTACCCGATGAATCCTCATCCACGTGATAAATAAGTGATTCCCGATGGTATGTTCTCTTACCCATAGAAATTCAGTGATGTGCATTTTCATCGTGGTTTCTATCGGGGACCAGCGTGTGATCCGGCCATGGACAGAACACAATCTGCAGAAAATGCCATTCAAAACCTCCTGTCCATGAAGGGTTCCTGACTGGGACAAATCTTTGCACCATCAGATCAGCAAGTGGACTCAAGGAGCAGCAAACCATCTCTACCTCATCGATATCAATTGTTCCCCCGGGATTGTTGTGGGCGAAGTTCCGGGGAACAAAAACGCGTGAAGAAATACAGGCACTCTCTTCTTTTGGTATGAACGCCGTCTTCGAGGTTTTCATCAGAGGGAGGAATATGATGAACCTGTCATATGTATTTCATCAAAACAACCTCTGACTTGCTCTGGTCGGGGAAAAAGCAGGGAACTACCTGAGACGGTATCAGTGGAAAGACGGCACTCCCGGTGAACGGCACAAACTAAAGAGCTGTATCAGCATTGCAGGGTAAAGGAAAGCAGACAGACCTTTACCAATAATCCCTGAACCCTAGGGTCCTCCCAAAAAACCCAGGTATACTTCAGATCACTCTTCATCAGCCTCATGTCCGCAGGGAACTCCTGTCGCATAGAGGCCGATGATCGAATCGGCTGTCTCCATGGAGATCCGCCTCGCAATCTCGTCAGCAAGAAGAACGACATGCTCCGGGCGCATGCACCCGATGCTCTCGGTGCCATCCAGAATCAGCCCGGCGAGGTACGTGAGATCTTCATCCGGCAATTGTTCGATGCGATTGAGAAAATCGGCATCATCCGTGGCAAAGTGGTTTGAGACCGGGGGAAGGATCGAGAAGAAACCATGACCTGATCCAGGACAGAGCGGATCCGTCACCTCTGGTGCAAGCAGGGAGAGGATCGCGAGATCTCTTTCAGAGAGTGTACGAGCCATGAATACCGGGACATTTCCTTTCAGGATTGAACCGGGAGATCATCAGGGTTGTGGGTGTCGGTGCAGTGTTGTCTCCTCTGCTCATCCAGTCGCTGGATCTTTTCTGCTGATTCCTGGAATGCAGTATCGATCGCGCTCTGGTCCCTCTCCTTCTCTTCCTGCGGAAGATTCCGGATCGCATCGTATCCCATCTTGCGGTACCGTTCAAGACTCCCGATCGATGCCTCCGGAGAGACCGGGTCTCTCTCGTACCTCTCGATAACGAGAGGGAAACACTGTTTGATGATCATCGTCACTTTTGGGTTCAGGATCCCATCTCCTTCCAGGCTAGGTCAGGGTTATTTGGTAATAAATGTCCCTCTTTTTCACTGTAATGGTAAGGAACAATCGTTACCCTCCCCCCCAATCATACCGGAGTTCCCGGGCTGTCGCTACAGGAATCCACATTCTTCCCTTTCCCTGAACATATGTTCCCTTGTCGCGAAGGGCAGGGAATATCCATGGATGAGGAGTGTATACCATGGGGGGACGTTTTATTTGCGAACAACCCCATTATCGTCTGTCATCGGTTGTCACCGTAAGATTCTGGCTCAGACAGCAAGGGGGATTCGTGACCTCTCTTTACAGGACTCACGATGATTGCTCGCCGGCCTGCTTACGTATCCCTGCCACTCTTTCCATAACCCATGATTGCCGCAGTATCCAGATCTGCCTTCCCCCTGGTCTGGAGGAGAGTAAATGCCCTGCTCACCGAGGCTGTACGTGATGCAGCGGCGGTCATGATCCCGATGATGAGGCGGACAGCATCGGTAAAAGTACCGTTCTTCCACTCATCCCGGATCAGGTCATATGCGATGCTCCTGGTCACCTCGTTTCCAAGCACCACGAAGGAACTCCCTTTCCCTGTCCTCTGCAGGACCGGCCCGCCTTCTTTAACATCGACGATGGCATAGGTCCCGCAGGAGACAAAAAGCCTCCGGATCCTCACGGTGGCTCCATCAGACTCAGACACTTCCCCAACGAGGATCCCACCCTGTTCCGAGACCTTGCATTTGTCGTCACGAACCTGCAGAGCAATACCCCTTTCTGCGGCCCTTTTTCCAAGATCGGTGTCGTTGACGATCTGCCCCGAGTACAGCTCCAGCTCAAACCCCGCAATTTCAGCATCGGGACCCTGCATCAGGATCTCCCTGAGATCACCTGCGATAACCGCCCCGTCACGACCTGAGAATGCAACGACAAGGCTCATAGGATCATCATCTCCAGGACGCCTTGACTTCCTGCCCAGCTTCCTTTCCCATGGGTCATATATAAGGTGTCTCCTCCGGCATGGCCATCTGTCCGGTATTGCGAACCACAAGACTGCAGGGAGACTGCACAATCCCTTAGGCCCATTATCCTATTAAGAGGGAAAACTGTACACGTATGCTGGAGACAACCATGGTATTCGAGCAGGCCCGGGCGCTTGGGTTCATTTATGCCCTTGTGATGTTTTTTATTCTTGCATATCTCTGGTATACGAAAAGGTGGACACGGCGGATTGGCTGGATAATTCTCCTGATCACGGTAGCACTCGGTTTCCTAATCTTCTCACCGATCATCCCCTGGCAGTTCCAGAGTCTCGTTCTGAGGGATGCCCGTGGAGTTGGAGGACCCCTCACGGTTGCGGCGGCGGGCCTCATCGTTATGCTGGTGCTCAGTTTTGTCTTCGGAAGGTTCTATTGCGGGTATCTGTGCCCTGTCGGAGCCGTCCAGGAGCTGGCCTCCCTTGCACCCGTATCAAAAGTAAAAGTGGGGAGTAAAGTGTGGCCGGGAGCGATCAGGTGGATTTTTTTTATCCTCTTCATCATTGCCGGGTATTTTTTCACCTATGGACTCCTCCGCCTCTTTGGAATCCGTGACTTTTTCCTCCTCCTGCTGTCTGCCGGATTCATCATCTTCCTGGCAATCATCGCAATCTCTCTCTTCCTCTATCGCCCCTTCTGCAGGTTCATCTGCCCGTTCGGGGCTCTTGCATCAGTTCCTGCCATGGGGAGCCGGTTCAAGATCCGGCGGACCGATGCCTGTATCTCGTGCGGGAAGTGCGAGCGGGCGTGCCCCACAAACGAGGCGAAGAGGGACGATCGGAAAGGGGAGTGTTATCTCTGCCACCGCTGCCTTGATGTCTGCCCGGTTGAAGGAGCCCTCGAATACAGGAGAGCTGGGGGAGAACTGGGGAAAGAAGGGGCGAAATAATATTTTTTTGAGATGAAGAACTAGCCATTCATGTGTGCCGGGAGACGCAACTGATATCCCTGAGAAGAGAGAAGAGAGTGGAGGAAGACAAGGATGGGAAGAGAAGACCGTGAAGAGATAAAGGGAAAGGTCCTGCGCTTGAAGGACCTTGTCACCTACCAGGACGGGAGTATCGCCAGCCGGATGATCATCAACTCGAAGGCGGGGAGTATCACCCTGTTCTCATTTGACAGGGATGAAGGAATATCGGAGCATACCGCCCCATTCGACGCGCTTGCCATCATCCTTGACGGGGAATGCGAGATCAGGCTCTCAGGAGTGGTCCACCTGCTGAAGGAAGGGGAGACGATCATCATGCCGGCTCATGCCCCGCATGCCCTGACAGCGATAACCCCGTTCAAGATGATGCTTGTCATGATCAGGGAGTAACTCCCGCCCTTGTATCGTGAGAGTCATGTGGGGCACAACCGGAGATTGGTAAAAAACCGTATCCCCCACCGCCCTCCCCTCTCAATTCAGGCCGTTTTTTAGGGAGTATACCGCAGCTTGTTGGAGGAGTCCCATGTTCATCGTAGGCCATCGTGGTGCCAGAGCAGTGGAGCCCGAGAATACGCTCCGGGCCATGAAGACGGGGATGACCTGTGCTGATTATATCGAGGTGGATGTCCGGCTCAGCCGTGATGGGATGCCGATTATCATGCATGATCCGATGCTCGATCGCACCACCAATGGTACAGGACCGGTGAATGCCCATACTCTTGAGGAACTCAAGACCCTTGATGCCGGAAGGGGGGAGTCCATCCCGACCCTTGAAGAAGTCTGCCGTCTTGTTTCGGGACGCTGCGGCCTTTTTGTCGAGATCAAGGAACCGGGGAGCGAGCCGGCGATCAGCCGGGTGCTCAGTGAGTTTGGACGAAAAGACCTGTTTGTCGTCTCGTTCCACCCGGAGAGCATCATTGCTGCCCTCGCTCATCTGCCGGGAGTGAGGACCGGTATTATTGTTTCAAAGGAGACAGCCAGCCTGCCAGGTGCCGCACAGGAACTAGGTACCGATGTGGTCCTTCCGAAGTTTGCCCTGTTGAACGATACCCTGATCGCGGAGTGCCATGCCCGGGATCTTCTCGTGGTCTCCTGGACCCTGAACACGCCGGAAGAATTCCTGGTGGCAGCACACCTGGGAATCGATGGATTTGCCTCGGATGACCCCTGCAGAGCCCGGAACTACTTCAAGGATCAGAACAGTTTCACACGAATCTGATTGAGACGAGGATACAAAAGGAGTATGCCAAAGCCATGTTCCTAAAAAAGACTTGAAAAGAGGGAAAGGATCATTTCAGACCGGGATCCTTGCCTCCTGGGTGATCTCCTCCTTCCGGTGCTGCTTGAACCAGAACACACCCAGCAGGGCGACGATGATAGAGCCTGCAAGGACAAACATCATGTCAAGCATGGTATCGTTCAGGCTGTTCTGCATGGGCCCGGCAAGGCTGCCCCCAAAAAAGAAATCCACCATGAATTCGTAGATCTCCCAGGCTGCCCCCATCGCCATACCGAAGATGACGGTGAAAAAGATGATGAACCACGTGGTCAGGTTCATCTTCATGTACTTGTCAACAAAGATGACCCCGAGAAAACCAAGGACAGCCACAGCTGTCCCCGAGACGATATGCGCAATCTTGTCGTAGTAGGGGTAAAATGTGGTGTAGTATCCCTGCACATAGCCGGCAGTGTGGATCCAGAGGGCAAGGGCAACCAGGAAGAAGACGAACCATGGCAGGTGGATGTTCATCCGCTTGGCAACAACAAACGGGATCACGGTCATCCCGAGCATAAGGACCGCGGTGACCATGGCATTGTACTCCCCCCTGAAAAGGGCGCGTAACGCATTCAGGGCGATCAGAGCCATGAAAAAATAGGCGAGGTAAATACCATAACTCTTCTCCATGGTGAAGGTATCACCGGGCCGGCTAATTAATTCCTGCTTACGAACCGGGGACAATCGTGACCATCCTCCTTTATTCCGGGAAACGGGTCCATGATCGAAGCCATCTCCAGGCTTGCTCCCCTCTCCAGAGCGGGAAGAAAAAATCCCCCTCACCATGATCAGGGGACAATTCCAGGAATCTGCAGAGGAAGGGACGCGTTGTTATGGACGTTTATCCTTT
This sequence comes from Euryarchaeota archaeon ADurb.BinA087, assembly GCA_002068435.1. Classification (GTDB taxonomy): domain Archaea; phylum Halobacteriota; class Methanomicrobia; order Methanomicrobiales; family Methanospirillaceae; genus UBA9949. The sequence continues at coordinate 24,835 of MVZQ01000010.1, forward strand.
CCGGGAGCTGGTCCGAGGAGTAGCGAGATCCACCGGGTCTCATCAAAAAGTTCGCAGATCATCTGAACGGAAAGGGTCAGCGGGACTGCAAGAAGCACACCGAAGCCACCGAGGAGCCATCCCCAGAAGATCAGGGAGATGAACACCACTGCGGTGGAGAGCGCCAGGCCTCGTGCTGCCAGGTGCGGGAACATGAGATACTCGGCCATGAGGTTCACGATCCCAGAGCCCGCAAGGACCAGGATAGCGGCTACGGGGCCGATATCGAACCATGCAAGGAGCATGGGCGGAATCACCGCGAGCCAGAATCCGATATAGGGTATGAATCCGAGCAGGAAGGCAATGAAACCCCATAATATTGCGTATTTTACCCCAATAAGTGCGAGTATGACTGCTGTCCCGATACCCATTGCGAGGTTCACCTCGGTCCGGATGATGAGATAACCGACGTTCTTCTCCGCAAGTGAGATGAAGCGGGGGAGGTCACCCGGCCTGAGTTGTTCGATGATGATCCGGAGCTTGTGGGAAAATCCCCTGGCTTCAAAGAGGAGAAAGATGGTAGTGAGGATGATCATGACAAAGAGGATTGCGATATTCCAGAGCTGCCGGATAAGGCTTCCGACTTCAATAGAGAGTGAGGTGACGATCTCCTGCAGGGTCAGGGAGGCGGGATCGATCCCGACTGAGATAAGATACGGGCTTATCAGCTCAAGACTTGCCTCGAGTTCCTGCTGGTAGCGGGGGAGATCGGACAGCAGCTGGAGAAAAGACCCTGCGATCACCACGATAAAAACAGCAAGAATTGCAAAGAAGATCGCAAGCGTCAGGATGAAGGCGTTTCGGGTGGTGAACCCTTTTCTCTCGAACCAGTGGAGGAGCATTCCGAAGATCACGGTAAGGAAAATTGAGAAGAGTATGGGTCCGACAATCGATACCGCCGCCTTCATTCCCGCAAGGACAATGACGAACGCTGCAAGGGGGATAAGGATCCGGGAGACTTCTGACATCTTCTGGGTCGAATTCATGGAAAAAGGCTTCCTGTGGCTGTCTGAATGGTTGTTAGTTTAGCTCAGGATGTGGCATTAACGTTTTTCTTACATTTGCATGCATTGTGTCAGGCAGTGAGGAGGACTCCCCCCGGCTCGCTCCCCTCCGCGGAAAGTGGAATCAAAATCAGTCCCTGACCGCCTGTCATAAAAAAAATCCGCTCTTTTCCCCCCGCTGGCAGGACCTTGAATTTTGGATGAAAATCTGCGATACAGCGCTCCTATCCAACATATGAACGGTTCGAGCCTTCCTGGGAAATCCTGGAAAAGGGAGAAGAGGAATTCGGTGTTTTCAGCGGACGATAGAGACCGTCTTTGTAAAAGGAATTTCAGGGGCCAGGTTCCCTGGCAGGTCAGGAACGACCACCCCTCGAATCTCAAGAAGAATCTGTCTGCTCTCCATGAATGAGAAGAGGGATACAAGGAGATCAGTATTCTGTATTTTTACAGGGATAGTGACAAGATTCCTTCCCGGATTGACCAGGATCCCTGCTTCTTTCCCGTGTGCCAGATACTTCCTCTCATCACCATTTCGGTAATACACATCAAAGGAAACAGACTGGAGTGTTATTGCCACCGGATATGGATTGTCGACAGTCAAAAAGACCTCGATGGTCAGTTCTGCTAAGGTGATAGATGATATTGCTGCCCCCTCCACCTGCACCTCAGGCATCGGGGCAGGAGCGCTGCATCCGGTAAAGAGCAATCCGAAAAGTACCAGGATAAAAAATGAGAACACCGGACGAAATACCATGGAAACTACATCATCCGCTACTGATAAGAAGTATCGCCCCACCACAGGGAAAAATGACATAATTCACATCCAGCTGAAAGCAAATGAAAATGCCGATGCTATGTTCATAGTAATATCCCGTGACCGCTTTCCGGTCATGGGAGGGGGGTTGTATATATCCTACAGGTCACGTGCAGGATTGCGTTTTCCTTCCTTCTTGTTCTTCCGGTAGAGCCACCCTCCGGTAATAAACATAAACACAATCCCGAATACCGCAATCACCAGGACCATGAAGAGGATCTGGGGATCGGTGAAGCTTGCAGAGACCACCACCAGTGCTGCCGAGACATTCCGGAATCCTGTCCCGAATGCGAGGACCTGGCGGTTCTGCAGTTCGGGACCACCGAGTGTGTACCCAATCGCAAAAGAGCCGAGGATGAAGAGGATTGCAACGGCGATGCCTTCAAGGCCAAGGAGGGTCCCGGCCTTCACCGAAAAATCACTCATGAAGAGCGCGACGGTATAGATGAGAAGGACCACGATGATGGACAGGTCAGATACGCGATCGATAATGGGATACAACCGGTAGGCAAGGAGCGGGAATTTTGCCCGGATCGCCATGGTGAGGAGGAGCGGGACCAGCATGAAGACGATCAGGTACGTCGCCGTGCTGGTCTGGTCTACCTGGACCCCTTCGATCAGGTAGGGAAGCATGAATGGCATGTAGAAGATCGTCACAAGGATCAGGATCATCGTGAGGCCTACAGCATAGGCAACATTACCTCCGACCAGTTCCATGGCCTTGGGGAGCGAGGGGGCTCCGGCTGCTGCGGCAACGAGGATGAGCCCGGTTGCAAGCTCAAGATCAAGCGGGAAGAGATAAAGGATAAAGAGGGCAAAAAGGGGGACAACCACGAAGTTCGCGATAAGGGAGATCGAGAGGAGCCATTTCTTCTTCCATGGTGCAAGGACTTCAGGGACCGTGAGGTTGAGACCCATTGCGGCAATGCTGGTGACCACGAAGATCCAGATCGCATAGTTGCCAATCTCAAAAAACAGTTCAAACATGGAATCCGTGACCTCTTCCCTGCAGTACCTTGTGCATTCGTACGCTGATTAGGTTTGATGGAACTCCCTTAATAGTCTGGCGAAGGAGAACCGGCTCATACCACAGGGAACGGTTAAAAAAAAGAGAATATGGGGTGGTTTTCAGGCTGCGTTCTGTTTTGACCGTATCATGAATGCCCCGATGATGGCGGCAAAACCGAGGACAATCCCGAGAACACCAAGCACGAACGGGAGAGCCAGAGTGGCAAGATACGGGTGAACCAGGAGGATCAGGCCGAACAATACCGAGAGAAGGCCGATAATTCCAACCCCCCAGCCACCGCCGGTAATCCCCTGGTAGATATGGATCGCCCCGATCACCAGTGCCCACACCCCCACCATGATGATGAAGATAAATGGCACAATGAATGCACTATAGAACGGGTACGCTAGGATGGCAAGCCCGAGAATGATTCCGAGAATGCCAAGAAGTATTTTCATTCCCCTGTCTTTCTGCTCTCCTGCTGCACTGAAGAGCGTGAAGATCCCGCTGATAAACCAGTACGCACCAAGGAAGGTGATAAGGACCAGCACAGTCATTGCAGGGGAGGTCAGGAAGAAGATGCCAAGGATCAGGGCGATAATCCCCTGGATAAGTAAAACCCACCAGGGGAAGAATCCTCCAAAAATGTTACACATTCCCATTGTTGTGGTTGTATCATCAGACATAGTAGTACTCCAATAACAGGACATGGAAGGTTGATGCCACGTAATATAAAATTTTTTTCCGGTTTCCGATGAAAACAGGCTGGAAATAGTTTCATTCTCATGAAATTACTCTCTCGAATCCATAGAATCAGGACAGAACAGGGGCATGGTTCCTGAATGCCGGTATCGGCCTCCTTTTCCCTGCTCTTGTTCCTGGCACGCAGGTGCCTGATTTTTTATCCTGCCATGACAATACAAATGGGAAATCATCCCGGGTGATGGCAATAGTCAGGATGCTTCTTGGGATCGGAAACACACTCCGTAGCGATGATGGGATCGGGAATTACATCGCGTCACGGTTCCATGCCCGGGGGTGGCTCGCTCTCAATTGCGGGACGATGCCTGAAAATTTCACGGCAGTAGTACGCCGCCATCACCCTGAGATTCTGGTCCTTGTGGATGCAACCGAATTAGGCCTGGACCCCGGGGAGTTCAGGATCGTCAGCGAGGAGCAGATTGAGGATGTGAGCGTGGGAACCCACAACCTGCCCCTCTCGTTCCTGATCAGGTACCTGGCCGAATCAGCCGGGCAGGTGATCTTTATTGGTATCCAGCCGGGGCATCTGGGAGAAGGGGAGGGGATCAGCCCGGATGTGAAAACGGGGGCAGAACAGCTGATCACACTGCTCATTCAGAACCGTATACGGGAAATAAGATCCTTTGAGGGCAGGGAAAAATGTGATTCGCAGGGGGATTGACCCGTAGGCACTGGTCCATCAGGCAGCGTTTTTCCGGAAAATCATGCATGTTTAACACAATGTACAATTGGAAAAAAGACGGTGGCCTGGATCGTCACTCGACTATCTGGCTCTCTGCGTACCGGTCCTCGGTTGCGAGCAGGAATTCCGGGCTCATGTGCAGGGCATCTTTTGGGCAGACATCATTGCACTGGGAGCAGAAGATACACTGGGTGACATAAATCCTGACCCGTTTTGTCTCTGGAATAAACTCGATGGCATGGGCAGGGCAGACCCTGAGGCAGAGTGAGCAGCCGATGCATGCCTCGCGGTCGTAGACAATTTTCCCACGGAATTTGGGGGGGGTTGGAACGGGCGGGTGGATTGTTGCCTCTCCACGGGCGACCTTTGCCAGGAACCCGGTTACTGATGAGGGCAGGTGCCGTGACGGGAATGTATTGGTTGCCGGCCGGCTGAAGAGCTGCCTTAACAACTCGGGGAGAAGGGGGAGCCCGGCCATTTCAGACCACCCCCATGATCTGGTCAACCATGACAAGGAGGAGTCCACCCAGACCAGCTATAGCGAGATAAATCCAGTAGACCGAGACAACCTGGTTGATCCGGAACCGTGCCATTGCGACCCTGATCACGCTTACAGAGATAAAGGTAACGAGGGTGATCAGCAGGATATAAAACAGGAGATCAATAACCGCTCCTAAAAATCCGGATATCCCTGCTATTGCGGCAAGGCGGTAAGGGAAGAAGAGTGCCACCACAAGAGAGGCCATCGCCACAGTTTTTACCCCCTGCGTCAATGAGAAGAGTGCAAGGTTCTTCCCCGAGTATTCGACAAGGATCCCCCCTGCAAGCTCAGTCTCTGCTTCCGGTGTGTCGAAGGGGACCCGGGAGAGCTCTGCCGGGGTTACAATAAGCAGGACGACTAGGAGGATCAGAAGCCCGATAGCCCCAAGCGGTCCGACAAGGCCCCATACTGGATTGGCTCCTATGGTAGCGAGCGAGAAGGGAAGGGAAATACCTTCGGCAGCGAGTCTCCACGCGATTGCGACTACCACGATAGCAAGCGGGAACTCGTACGCGATCATCGTCACCATCTCGCGTTGGGCGCCGACCGTTGCATAGGGTGAACCGGATGCAAATCCCCCGGCAACCAGTGCCAGGGCAGGCAGGGTGAGAAGATACATCACGAGGATGAGATCGCCGCCTCCGGATAAGACGGGGGCAAACCCGGCGATCGGAAGATAGAAGAGGATGGTGATCGCCGAGGCCAGGGCGATAACGGGTGCGAGGTTGAACAGCCACGGAATCGCATTTTCTGGCACGACGTTCTCTTTTGCAAGGAGTTTCCTGATGTCGATGAATGGTTGTGTCAGGGGAGGACCAATCCGTGCCTGCATCCGTGCGGCAACGATCCTGTCAAATCCCATGAGCAGGAGGCCGATAATTATCGAGAATACTGCTACCAGTACTGCCCCGATGAGGATCGCCGGTAGGGTTTCGATCATTGCATCATCCTCCGGGTCTTCTCCCGCGACAACCTGGTCAGGTCCTCCTTGGTAAGGATAGCAGACCGGCCGTTCCTGGTCACCGCAACACGGTCAGTGCAGGAGAGGCAGGGGTCGATGGAGGCAACAATGATCGGGATGTCAGCCAGCTGTTCACCCTGGAGCATCGGGATCCAGGACATCAGGTTGCTATATGATGAGGCCTTGATCTTCCAGCTCTCGGGGGCTTCCTTGCCCGCCATCCTGACATAGTGCATGCATTCACCACGGGGAGCCTCTACCCTCCCGATAGCCTCACCTTCTGCCTTCTTACAGGCAGCAAGGAGCTTGGCCATTTTCGGTTCCCAGAGGATCTCTCCGGGGGGTAGGCTCTCCAGGCACTGGCGGATGATCTCTACCGACTGCCCGATCTCAAGGAGCCGGACGATGATCCGGTCATACACATCTCCACGCGGTCCACCGGTTTCTGCGGGAGGAAGGATCGCTTTCACATCAAGGTCCCCATAGGCACAGTACGGGTAATCCTGCCTGACATCCATGTTCAGGCCGGATGCGCGTGCGGTAGGTCCGACTGCACATAGGATGCGGGCATCGTTCTCTGACAGGAACCCGTGATCCCTGCATCGCATCCGGACTGTACTGTCTTCGAGGAAGAGAGTTGCCATCTTGTCCAGGAGTCCCTGGTAATAGGCGAGCCCCTTCTCGATCAACGAGCGCTGTTCACTGGAAATGTCCCGACGGACGCCCCCTATCTGGATGATACCGTAATTCACCCGATTTCCGGTCAGGTTCTCGATCAGGTCCATCGACTGTTCCCTGACCCTCCATGCCAGGTAAAAGAGCGAATCAAATCCGAGCTCATGGGCAGCAACTCCAGCCCAGAGCAGGTGGGATTGTATCCGTTCCAGTTCGTGGAGGATCGTCCTGATGTAGTCAGCCCGCTCGGGGACTTCGATCCCTACGATCTGCTCGACAGCACGGGCAAATGAGAGCGAGTGCACGATCCCGCAGATCCCACAGACCCGGTCGGTCATATGAACGATCTGGACCGGGTTTCTCCTCATCCCCATCCACTCGATACCCCTGTGGGTCTGGCCGGGGGCGAAGTCCACGGTCTTTACGATCTCGCCCTCCATCCCGAAAGTGAACATCACCGGTTCCTTCAGGGCGGGATGGACCGGCCCGATTGGGACCGTATAGGGAATTGTTTTCTTGGTCTTCTCAGCACTCATGGAGCTTCACCTCCTTCGTTTTTCCCTTGCGGAGCAGGGGCTTTTTCCGGAACGGGGGGAGCTGGACGATCCTTCGGGCGGCCCACTTCCCAGAGATTCTTGACCATTTCAGGGGGGATCCCGGTCTCATCCTTTCTCCATGGATAGACTCCCTGCGGGAAGTCCTCCGGCAGAAAGAGTCGCCTGCCATCGGGAATACCGGTGACCGTGACCCCGAAAAACTCCTGTTTCTCCCGCTCCGAGAACAAGGCCCCCGGGATCAGGTCAGTAATTGTGGGAATGGTAAGGTCGCTCTTAGGCAATCTGACGCCTATGGTTACCATATATTCTCCGAATTTCTGCCCGTAGAATACGGAGAATATATAGAGAAGTTCGATCTCACTCCCCAGGTCGTTTCCTGCAATGACTGCCAGATGGGGAAATCGTATCTCAATCAGCTTCTGGATTGCAGGGCGGAAGAGATCGCGCCTCAATCGGAGCCAGATATTGTAGCCCCTGACCTTTTTTGTCCCTTCCCCCCGTTCGGTAATTTTCGCATCCACAAGTCCGTCACCGAAGGTAGCCCTGTATGAGTCGATGATCTCCTGCGGGGTGAGGTGAGATGTTGCGTTCATTGTTGCGCCTCCAGGCGTTCCAGTTTTTCAAGTGCTTTCACTACCCCGAATATGATGGCCTCTGGGCGGGGTGGACAACCTGGCACGTATACGTCCACCGGCAGTACCTGGTCGACAGGGCCCTCGAGATTGTAGGAATCGAAGAAGACACCACCCGACTGGCCACAGGTACCGATGCACATCACCACTTTCGGGTCCGCCATCTGTTCGTACACCCTTCGTGCACGCGGCGCCATCTTCCGGGTGACCGGCCCGGTGACAAGAAGCACATCGGCATGCCGTGGTGAGCCCACGAGACGAATCCCAAACCGTTCCGGATCGTAACGGGGGGTAATCGTGGCCACGATCTCGATCTCGCACCCGTTGCAGGACCCGGTATTGAGGTGGAAGACCCAGAGCGAGCGGTTGAATGATGAGGGGATTTTCATGTCAGACCACCATCACGATGATGAGCAGGATACCTGCCACCCAGAACATCCAGAGGAGATAATCGGTCATAATCCCGGTATGAAGGGGTACGATCCTCTGGTAGTACCCCTTTATCCCTTCCGTGAATCCCCAGTAGAGGTTCCCTGCCCTGATGTGAACCTCACCCTTTGGGGGCTCGGCATTTCCTGATAGGTATGGCCGTGCCTGTTCGGTTCCTTTCTTGAATGCGGAGACGCCGGAACTCCAGAGGATCCAGGCGATGACAAGACCGATGATGATGGCAAGCACCCATAGGACCGGGTCCCAGATCCCGAATCCGCTGGTAAGGGATGTTGCAGATACCATGATCATGCACCTCCGAGCACTGCTGAAATGTATCCTGCCTGGTCGGTGAGCGCATGAGCAGCCGGGGTAATCAGGTTCTGGACAAAGAATTCCGGAAAGATCCCGGAGATGATCACTATCGCGGCAAGGATGGTCATCCCAATGAGCATCGTATGCGGCGCCTCTCTTACCTGCTCATTCCCGGGAAGGGGAGGGCCCATGAAGACAGAATGGAACACTTTGACAAACGAGGCAAGGGTGAGGATGCTCACGACCATTGCTATGACTGAGAGGATGGGACTGAAGGCAAACACGGACTCGTATATCAGGAATTTGGAGGCAAATCCGTTAAAGGGTGGTATCCCGGCAATGGCGAGCGCCCCGATGATAAAGAAGATCATCGTCCATTTCATCCGGTGGCCGAGACCTCCCATCCGGTTTAGATCGCTTGTCCCCACCTGGTAGATGATGGCGCCGGCCGTCAGGAACAGGAGGCCCTTATACATCGCATGGTTGAAGATGTGGAAGATCCCGCCCTCCATCGCAGTCATCCCGTAGGAGTTGAGGAGCGCCTGGTCGCCGAGGACGGCAAGTCCAACGCCAACTCCGAGGAGCATGTACCCGGTCTGGGAGACGGCATGGTAGGCCATCAGCCTCTTGATGTCCTTCTGGGGGATTGCCATCGTGACCCCTATGATCATCGAGAGGATCCCCAGGATGATGATCACCCACCCAATCGTCACGTAGTTGAGTGTGATGCCATACAGGGTGAAACAGATCCGGAACAGCCCGTACAGGCTCGCCTGGCTTGCAACAACCAGCATTGCCGTAACCGCGGAGGGGGCCATCGAATAGGCATCGGGGGTCCAGAAATGCATCGGGACCGCTCCGCATTTTGCTGCAAGGGCTGCGACAACCAGCACGAGAGCGAGTTTGTCAAGAGGGGTCCATTGGATCATGTCCGCAAGCATCGCCATGTTCAGGGCGTTGTACTGGCCATACAGGATGCCGATGGCGAAGAGGAAGAATATCCCGCCGATAGTACTGACGAGCAGGTATTTGAGCCCTGCCTCGACCGCCCTCCCGTTCTCGACCTTGTAGGCGACCAGCCCGGCCGATGCAAGCGAGGAGATCTCAAGGAAGACGAAGAAGTTAAAGAGGTCTCCGGTCGAGACCATCCCGAGGACGGCACCGATCATCAGGAGGAAGATCGTGTAGTACGCTTCGAGCCCTGACCTCCTGGCATCGCTGGTGAGTGAGTAGAGAATAACGGCAAAACCGACCGTAACGGCAATGGTCACCATCAGGGCGCTCATTGCATCAAGGGTGAAAATGATCCGGATCGGTATTCCCCCGGAATCGGGGGGTATGGCAAGGGAGGCCTCTGACGCTCCAAAGACATAGATCAGTGTCCCTTCAGTGTATACAAGGAATGCAGTCAGGTACCCGATGAGGGTTGTCAGGGTCATCACGGCAAGGACCCAGAGTGCCCGTGTGTCCCGTGAGATCCTGCCGATCAAAGGGGAGAGGAATGCCCCGAGCAACGGGACGGCGATCAGCAGTGCCGGTGCATTGGTCGTAATATATCCCGGGATCATTCTTTCAGCTCCCTGATCTCATCGACATTCACAGTCCCGTACATCCGGTATATGACTACGGCAAACGAGAGCATCAGCGCCGTGGTCGCAACCCCGATCACGATCGAGGTGAGGGTCAGCGCCTGGGGGGTTGCCATCACCATGTTCTCAGATACTGCGTAGGTGTAGATCGGTGCGATCCCTCCCTCACGATATCCGAGG
>MVZQ01000011.1 GCA_002068435.1 Euryarchaeota archaeon ADurb.BinA087
TCCCATGCAGAAGTGCCGACATCCTCTCCCGTTCATTATGAGTGATGATTACTAGTTGGGAGTATTTAATTGAGGTGATATGACACCCCCGGATTCACACCGGCATCTACCCTTTCACCTTGTGGGTCCTGCCGGTGAAGGTATCCTTTAACCGTTGTCGACGATCATCAATCAAGCAGCCTGAAAGAGTCCTTTTCTTCCTTGGTAAGGTTTATGCGTGATGATACGTTTCTATTGTGAGTGAACAATATGGCCGAACAAGTCCAACCCCCCACAGAAGAGGGTCCGAAAGGAGGGACTCCCCAGGAAACAGGGAAGAGTCGTTCAGTCCTGAAAATTGGCCTTGCCATTCTCCTCATTCTGATCGTACTTGCCGTGATAGCCTTCCTCACTCTTTCAGTAGACCCCTCCCTTCCTGCTGAACCAGGTACCCGATACCCATATACCACGACCTATGCTGTCCAGATTCCGGACGGCCAACAGGTCATGATTGCAGGAACCCCCATCATCGTTCTCAGCACTGGTGATGAGCTGATTATGAAGATAGGGGACACCAATGAAAAATTTGTTGCCGGCCAGACCAGGACCATATCGGAACGAAAGGCAGTCTTCCGCATTCTTGGTGCCGAGATACTTTCCACCAACTACAAGATTGATGCAACATATATCGGCCGTCTTGGAAACCATGCAGAATTTTATCTTATCGTATCCACTTCTGACCAGGTTCCCTCATCCCTGATAGAGCAGATCCTTCCGGGAGAGATCAAGGCACATCCGGCCTGATCCTTTGGTTCCCTTCAGGGAAGAGTACCAGGATCCCTCCCTCCCTCATCTTTGTTAACCAGGTGCTTATCTTCACCCGCACGGTATCTTTTCGGGTACAAGGGCCAGTCGATATAAGGAAGAGGAGACAGATGATAAAAGAGGAGAGAGGGTATGTGGTTTGAACTGGCAGCCCTGCTCATGGGGATCGCATTTGGATATCTCCGCAGTGGAAAAGAGGATCTTATGACCCTCATCAGGCAGGGGCTCGCTCTCGGCATTGTGATCGGTCTCATCCTTGTGATCCTCTCTCTCGTCTCTCCCCAAGGGGAGATTGGGGGCAGTCAGGTGGCTGGTGCCATAGACCTCTCGGTCAGAGTGATCCTCCTTGCTCTCTTCTTTATCATTGGTGTCATGGTAGGCGATCTGCTTGAAGCAGGGAGAAAGCAATAGACCAAACGGCTCTTTTCCGCAGTATCCCGGGCAATTTACCAGACCTGCGGAGATGAGGACCAGCATGCTGATTCCCCCACGAAAAACACTCCTCTATAAAAGGAGTGGGAAAAAGGAGGGAGGCTCTCCCTTCCCCCATAAATGATCCTCCTCTCACGGTCCCGGAGGATTGCCCTCTCGCTTCTTCTCCCCTGATGTCGTTTTTTTCGCTCCTTTTCGCTTTCTCCATATCCAGTAGAGTATGTATGCAATAATCCCAAGGAGGATCAGGGGGATGATTGAGATGAGGATAATGATCAGGCCCCCGGTCACCGCAAGGAATCCCTGTATCCCTTCGTTGAGCACCGAGACAAGAGAGAACTCTTCCCCGCGTCCTACCGGTTCAGGCTCCACGAGCGTTACCGTAATCGTGCCATAGTCAATCCGGTTGTCCAAATATTTGAGACGGCCGTCGATACTGTCCAGCTCGACCTGCACCCGTTCGATCTGGACCTGGACTTCGAGGATCTCGGAGACATTCTCTGCCCGTTCCATGATCCGGTTGTACTGGACGAGCTGGCTGGCGAGGGCGTTCCTCCGGGCCTGGAGATCGACATATTCCTCGGTCACATCATCCGCACTGAGCGATTCAGATTTGAGGGTCCCGAGCGCCTTAATGTCACTTACCGTCCCATCGAATTCACCCGCAGGGATCCTGATTATCAGGGATGCATACAGGCGGTTCCCATACTGGGTGTTCACCGACATGGATCCGATATACCCGCCATGCAAGGCCGCGATCCGTTTCAGCGGATCAAGTGTGGAAGAGACATTCTCCACTTCGAGATTGAGACTGCCGGTCCTGATGATCTTCTGGTCGGCTTCCAGGTCAGCAGCATATCCGGGGGCATACGTGGGAACGATGGTGGAGACCGGATAAGGGGTAATCCGGGAAGGGATTCCTGAGCCGGACGTGGAAGGGGCAAATTGTTCGTCAATCTTCACGGTATCTGAGTCCCAGGGCGCTGAAAGACACCCGGCGCAGGCTAATGCAAACAGGAGAAGGCAGCTCACCAGGAGGATCCGACGAGTCATATCAAGAACATTTTCATAAAAGATGATAAATAATTTGTAAACTGCGATTTTTTTCGCAACCATCAGATTTTTTACGTTACTGTGATACCTCCTCGTTTTTTTGTGAAAGAAAAGCTGAATGGATTTTTTTACATAACCCGGGGTAATGGGTCGCAACCTGGAAAATTCATCAGGAGAGATATCATGCATTGCTAATGAAGACAGGAGGCATCCATCGAATACATCCGTTTCACCAGTGGCAGTAACATCAGGCACCGAGAGGCATTTTATCGAGGGGGAGTGGCGCCTTCATGCTTCTCAACAGGTTTTGAGTGTATAAGATTGGGTAGTTCCGGTGTTCTTCCCTGTCTTCGTTAATCTAAACATATCAATTCCTGTCTACTCATTGAATCAGTGCTGACAGGCTGAAAAGAGGCAACGGTCCGACGCCGAATGAAACAGGGGGCCTGGAGGTGTGCAGGATATTTTTTTGTGCTGGGAGCTTACCTGGCGACGCACTATGGATGAGAGATACCTTTTTTGAGATGCACGTATCATGTCGATACTACCGGTTGGAAAATCTGATGCTGGACCTTGAATATCTCCTTGTTGCAACGGCATCGATCCTGGCGATCATGAATCCCGTCAGCACTGCTGCCGTGTTCTCGATCCTGACCGAGCATGTTCATGAGGACCAGCGGAAGAAGGTCATGCGGACCTCAATGGAGATTTCAACCCTGGTCCTTATCTTTTTTGCCGTCACAGGCCAGGTAATCTTTACCATCCTTGGACTCACCCTTCCCGCCTTTAGGATCGCCGGAGGTATTCTCCTGATCTCGTTTGCAACCGACATGATCTCAGCAAAACGTGAACTCTTCTCCGTGGAAGAGCTCGAGAACATCTCGATTGTCCCCCTTGCCTTTCCCCTCACCTGTGGTGCCGGGACGATCACCACAGTCATCCTGATAGCGGCAGAAGCAGAAGGGCTCGTCCAGAACATCCTCGTGATAATCGCAATCCTTATCTCAATCGGGATGTCCTACATCGGGATGGCCTATTCGAGTTATATATTTCGCTTCATCGGGGAGAATGAGCTCAGGATCATTACAAAGTTCCTGGCAATCTTTGTCTTAGCTATTGCCATTCAGTTTATCATCACTGGCCTTTCCGAGGCAATGCCGCAGATCCTTGCAGAAGTAGGAGTCTGTATCCCACCATGACCAATACAGTACTGGGGAGGATTCCGGAATCGTATATCATCTGGCGAATCCGCGAGATGTTCCGATTTCATCAGTGTTCCGGGATACAAGGATGAAATAACCTGAAATAACCTGAAATGACCAGAAATGACCAGAAATGTCCTTCTGTTCAAAAAAGATGCGACGGTAACTATCGCCCGGATCATGAAGTATCGCTACTCGTACTCACTATTGAAAGAGAAGAGTGATGACCTGGTACACTCCAGGGTCTTTCCGGGCACATCTTCTATGTTCAAGAAGCAAGCCCATGACATCCTCCCCGGTTGAGACAGTTGCGATTAATGAACAGGGGATATCCCTTTTCTGCAGGGTTCAGAATCACCTGGCCCCCCCAGCCCATGCGGAGCATGAGGTGATCATATCACCACAGGTTCCCAAAAAAATCAATCGTTGAAGAAGAGCCACCGCACCTCCTGGATCGACATCCCCTCATAAATCCCGGGATGGTACAGGGTCTTCATCGCTTCAATGTCGACGGGGGTGAAGGCTGTCGTCGACTGGGTGTTGTAGTAAAAGACACTGTCGGGATAGTTATAGGTCTGGCCCGGGAACCCCACGTAGTAGAGCATCGCCCTCAGCAGGTAATGTTCCCGTTCCACCCCGGCCAGGTTGGCGTTGAGGTATATTTTCGTGGTTGTTTCTCGCTCCCCGTTCGGCAACTCGGTCACGGTGTTGTAGATGATGTAGAGGGGTTTTCCGGTCTCTGGATCGAGCTCCTGGCAGGCAACGAAGCGCTTTTCAAGAGAGTCCAGGGAGTCCTCCGGGTAGAAGATAATGGGGCTGCCCCGGCTGTTGAGGGGTTCGTCGGTGAATACCTCAATCGGAGTGATGCGGTTGAACTCTCTGGTAAACAGGGATACAACATCGATGTCTGCGGAATTCACCTGGCCTTCAAGAGAGAAGAAGAGGTGGTTTTCAGATGAGGGAGAGAACATGGTCACCCCGGTATTGTCACAGCCGAATGCAATGTCCATGAAGAGTTCGTAGACGTCGTCTCTGGTGAACTGGGCTGCCTGTGGTGCAGTATCGGAAGGTTCTGGTACAGTATCGGAAGGTGTTGGAGGTTCAGTTGTCGGGATCGGGCTGCTCTCTGTTGTGGGAGCGGTGACAGGGGACGTCTCACGGGGTGTCTGGGGTGCAGTACACGCTGCGGTGAGGATGCATGAAATGGCAATGAACAGCAAAAAAAAGTTCATCCTTGATGTCATGAATAAAGGTACCCTCATCCCAATAAATAGATACCCGCCAGGAAAACTCTCGGAAAAGAGGATCGTGATGCGGCATACAGGAGCGGTATACCTCTGAATGGCGGGGAGAGGGTTTCACTCCGTAAAACGGGGCATTCCGCTCGTATCAGTGAAGGGTATCTTGCTGCACATGCCGATCTATAATACCGCTTTATTGGGGAAACCATGATTTGTACGCCAGAGAGAAATCATAGACCATGAAAAATCTCCCGTTACCTGTCTCCTGACGGAACGTTCTCTCTCTATGACGCGAAGACCTGTCCGGAAAAAAACCAATAATGTATCAGTATTGCAACGGTCAAAGGTGCCGGGACAGACTTACGGAATGGTCTTGCCAAGAGATTCCACAGTGCTTATCCTTGTTTGTCACCCAGCTGATCGCATGGATCAGGTCATTGCTGCAATACGAATGGAACTGAAGGAGAAGGCTGATCCGGCCATCAGGGAGTCATCCAAGCGGTTCTTTAAGGAGGAGATCTCCTGTTACGGATTAAAAACCGCGGATGTTATGGCAATTGCGAAGAGATACTGGAAAGAGGTCCGGTCACGTGAGAAATCTGACATCTTTGCCCTCTGTGAAGAACTGTACGGTTCCGGGTACCTGGAGGAGGCTTTTATCGTCTCCAATTGGGTTCCTTTGCTCTCAGACCGGTTCGAGCCCGGAGACCTGATGGTATTCGAGCACTGGATCGACCGCTGGATCTCTAACTGGGCAGCCTGCGATGGGTTCTGCAATCATACGGTCGGGGATTTCATCACAAAATACCCTGACCAGGTCGGCGTGCTGAAACGCTGGGCGGTCTCACCAAACAGGTGGATGCGCAGGGCCGCATGCGTTTCGTTAATCATTCCAGTAAAACACGGGGAATTCCTTTCTGAGGTCTTAGAACTCGCCGACCTGGTGCTGATCGATCCGGAAGACATGGTTCAGAAGGGATATGGCTGGCTCCTGAAGGAAGCCAGCCGGAAGCATACTCCTGAAGTGTTTGCCTATGTCATGAAGAACAGGGCGGTGATGCCCCGGACGGCATTGCGGTATGCAATCGAGCTGATGCCAAAAGAGCTCAGGTCGGAAGCGATGAAGAAAGGGTAAATGAGTCAGGAACACTCGCTATCCAGCTGTTACTCCCAAATCTCCCCATAGACTTACCTCACGCGAATGCAAAAAGGTGATTCCAGATTCTTTTAGAATCGGATCATAGTTGATTCTGCTGGACCCAATACCTCTGTACATCAAGAATAGTGCCAGGGATACTATCTGCCTCTGTGAGGCAAATTCTTTAACGGTTTTCACAATTTAAAAAAAAGGGTTAGGGTTTTACCCCGAACATATCTTCATATGCTTTTGAATAGTCAGTCCACTTGAAAGGGGTGCCGGTTGGAGCATCTCCGAACATTTCCTCATACCCTTTCGAGTAATCGGTCCAGGAGTAGGGCTTGAGGGCTGGAGGGTTTTCAAACATGTTCTCATAGGTGGATTTATAAGCCGTCCAGGAATAGGGAGAGCCTGCAGGGGCTGCACCAAAAAATTCATTATACGTTGCCTTATAGGCAGTCCATGTGTAAGCACTGCCCGTGGGGGCTTTTCCAAACATGTTGTTGTAAGTAGTTTTATACGCCGTCCAGGAATAAGGCGTGGCGGCCATTGCAAGGCCAGGCACTACTATCATAGCCACAATCAGGATGATGGCAAACATTTGCAGTTTCTTCATAAGAATCCCTTTTTTAATTTCATTCTGCTTGTAATCCTATAAAATACTTCCCAGTCAGCGAGATTACGATATGAAAAAAAACCACGCTGGGACGGAATCGGGATACCATGATTTCAGGAAATGCCAGTGAATAGTATTGAACTGAGATATCAAAGGAAAAAAACTACATGATTCCTTCGAAGGACACATGCATACGAGATGAAAATGCCGGAGGCATTTTCCTATAAAAAGAGAGAACAAGGGATCGCCATTATTTCACTTCAGGGGGAGCTCCTGCCTGCTCTTTCCGATAGGTGTAGTAGCCATATGCTGCAAGGCCGATGATCACCAGTGCAAGTGCTATCATCCATGCCTGGGGGTACCGATCCCAGAAGCTCTCGCCAGGGGTCAGGGTAACGGGAGGGATGGGAGTAGTTTCCAGCGTGGTGACCGTTGCCGTCGGGGTGACATTCGGGGTCAAATTCACCCCTGATCCTGAACCCCCACTGCTGACGAAGATTGTTTTGCCTGCCTGTGTTGTTGTTGCGGTTGTCGTCACGGTCGGTGTCGGAGTACCACCATTGCCTCCCCCGCCGCCACCTCCGCCACCTCCTCCTCCGCTGGAGGTCTGCCGGAAGCTTGCGGAGATGGTATGGTTTTCAGAGACCCCGGTGAAAGTATACGTGGAGATTACTCCCTTCGATACGCTGTCGACCACCACATTCTGTATGGCATATCCTGAATACGGCGTGATGGTGAATGTCATATTGGCACCGGCGCTGACCGAAACAAGCCCACCCGGGACGATGGTTCCGCCATTCCCGGCAGTTGCATTGATGGTGTAGGTGGCTCCCTGTTCAGGAACACGAAGATTGAGCTCGGTAAGAGCCCCTGAAGTGAAAGGATAGGTCGATTTCCATGGTCCTCCGGCATTCACCTCATAGCATTCTGCCGGATGACCGTCCGCAGTGAATGAGATCGCCGCTCCGTTTGGAATGGATCCCTGCACGATGAGTTTGTCTCCGAGGGGGCTTCCATTGCCGTAGTACCCTGCAGTTGTGGTCGTAAGGGAACCACCACCGCCCTCAACAGTTGCCATGAGGACGATCCCCGGATCTGCCGGCTCCCCAAGGAGGGTCAGGGTACCGTAGAACAGGTGGGGCAGCATCGGTTCAATTGTCGGCCCGGTCGTTGGAACTGTGGTCGGTGCTGTTGTCGGTGATGTGGTAGGGAGAGTTATTGGGGTGGTAACAGGCACTGTGGTCGGGATGCTTGTCGGTATGGTAGTCGGCTGACAGTTTGGCCAGCAGTTCGGTAACGTGGTGGGTGAACCAGTGGGGATGCCGGTCGGTTCAGTGGTAGGAAGTGGGCCTGGACACACCCCATTCGGACAGGGAGTTGGAGGGGTGGTGGGAATTATAGTGGGTATCGCAGTCGTCACATACGGAGTAGGGGGAGTGGTGATTGCCGTCACAGGGACGGGAGCTGCGATATCAATGGACCATGGACCCGAAGCGGTAATCACAAGGGAATAATCCCCGGGATCAAGGTCCACCTTCACCTGACCCTGGAACGAACCGGGTTCGAGAGCGAGGTATTCGAGGGGAATTCCCTGGCCATCTTCAAGGGTCACCACGAAGGGTGAAGAGCCGGTATAGAGCATGGTGATGGTATGGAGACCTGCATCAGAGACAGAGAAAAGTACCAGGTCATCGGAATTCCCGCTCATATCGAACGCCGATACCGGCAGGATCACCATTGCTGCCGCTATCAGGGCCAGGAGTGCAGGGGGAGGACACTTCATCATATTCATCCCTGAAGATGTAATCATTCAGATATTGAAATATATTGTGGATAGAGTTGTTTCAATGCAAACCTCATGCGATAGCCTTCATGCGCATAGCGAGTGATAAAAAAATGGCATTCATCCCGGTTCAGGCTGTTTCACGCCATCATTTCCCAGGGGGATACGCAGAGCCCTGACGAATTCTTCACTTGACACGATAACATGCGTACTCGTGATTAATATATAGAAAAATTACGATATCTTTGGTTATTCGTGGATTTTGTGAATTATGGAGCCTAATGACCCGATATACTGGAAACAGAGGGCAATGGACTTTTATAACGATGACAGGATCGAAGAGGCACGAGAATGCTGGATAAATGCTCTGGATCTTGATCCTGATGACATCGTGGTATGGAAGTTGCTCAGGAATGCATCACAGGATGCAGGCGATGTGAACGGCGCTGAGTTCTGCAGTGAAAAAATCAGGGAACTGGAGCAGAAAAACGCTGCAGAACCGGATTCGGCACCCATACCTCCTGTCCGAAAAGAGGATGACCGCATCCTTCAAAGGGTATCCGAATCGTTCAGCCCGTTACCTGTTGAGCGGAAATCCCGCAGACACAGCCTCGAATGGATCGCTATGTTCATCACCGGGGTGACCCAGATAGAGAACCACCAGAAATACAAGGGAATATTCCTCATAGCCGGAGTTATCGGCTTTGTTGCACTCAGTCTCCTCACCCAGGATATCTCAGCATCGATCATGACAGGATTTCTCTACGCCTTTGGGGTCATTGACAGTTATACCATTCTTGCCGGCAAGAATGGAACGAGAGAATCAGGATCGGTGCAATCTGCGGACGGGGAGAGTCTCTGCTGATCCTTATGCTCTCCTCCCCAGATGTGGGGAGTCAATGCTGTTCAGAACAGCCTGATATCAGAAGTGCCTCTGATGAAACGATAATTCTTGACCGTTCAAAATAGGTAATCAGTAGTCCTTCTTTTTATACTTCTTGCCGGCAAAGAACGCCTTATCAACCTGATTACCAACACCATAGTACGCATACTGGGCATAGATGACAGGACGGATCTTGTCAATATCCAGCTTCCCTTCAGTCACGCAGGACTTGTCAGCATGGATCTCCACGACTTCGCCGATATACAGTGTATGGCTTCCGCAATCGACCGATCGAAATACCCTGCACTCGATATTGACCGGGCACTCCTCTGCAAGGGGTGCAGTCTTCAATTCCCCGTAAAATGAATGGAACACGGTGGACTTGTCCTCGTTATTTCCCGAAACCAGCCCGCAGTGGTCGGTCTCCACCACCTGGTGCACGGAAGGCACGTTCAGACTGAATGTCTGGTTCTCTTCAATCCCTCGTGCAGTGAAACGACCCTTGTTGACCGCGACGCAGACCATCGGGGGGGCCATGCAGGCAACTGTTGCCCACGCAGCGGTCATGTAGTTTGGTTTTCCTTTCACCGTTGCACCGACCAGCAGGGTGGGCATCACACTCATGAATGGCATCGGGCCGAGCGCTACTTTCTCCATGATTCCTCTCTCCGCATACGTGTTATGAAAAGAACGGCTTAAAAGTATTTTTTCAGAAGGAGGAATGTCGGATTTTTCTCTCTTCGTCAGGCCAGCGGTTTCCTGATCACTCGTCATCGACAGTTCATCGACAATGAATGAAGCAGGAATCAGGGGTTTTAGCAGAGACTGGTCAGAGCAGCTGATGGAAGACCGGTGACAAAAAGACCGTATTTCGATGTATGGTGCTGAATGAGGCTTTTACCTTCGATATCGATGATGCCATCTCCTAAGTCTGACAGCACAGGGGGCAGGATAGATTACCTTGAAAACAGATATGATCGTGGAATAACGTATTCTGGTGAAAACCAATGAGCGAGGATCTCGAGAAAATGATTATCATTCTCCTGCTATTCAGCTTTATCGTGCTTTTTGCCATGTTTGCAACATTTGTGTATGGATTATTCAACACCACCTAGTCCAGGCTGCCCGCCGGCCGGGACCGATACGGATTCTTTCTCCCGAAAAAGAACATGAAGCAACTGCGGTCGTTGGTTCCTCCCCCCCTTATTTCTGGGAGAAAGGAGAGAGGATCTAAAAACCCATTCGTGCATCATGGCGGCGCCACCCCCGCAGAGTCCGATTGTTCCGGAAGTATGAACGCGCGGGAGAGAATACGTTTTTTTCAAGGAAATAAAGCCAGGTATCCGATTGTCATAAGAGTAAAGCTAAAATATTTGAAGAATTCAATTTCAATCGTCCACCTGTTTCGCCACCTTAACAAAACAGTGCTGGATAGGAGCAGTGGGATCCAGTAATGAGATCCCGTGCTGCTCCTTTTCCTTCGATCCCTCTTTTGCGCCGCTGGCGGGAATCCGACAGAGAAGATCATGCCAGATTGTATATGGTGCTCACCCCACTAATCCGCCCGCTCTCGCAGACAGGGTACCCATCGATCTCGAACATGTTACCACAAGAGCCACTGCCTGGACTTTTCCTGCTATCGAAGAAGAGTCATTACGGAGCCGTTCTGATTCGGGAATGGAGAACAACCAGGTCGAGGGTAACATCACTACAGGGAATGGTTACACGAGAGGGCTTCCGTAGTATCGCCACCGTACTCATACTGCACACCAGTTCCTTCAGGGGGAGTACCTTGACCGCACACACCCCGCACCTGAGGGATCAGACCTACCGCGCCCGAAAGCGCTCCAGGGGATGACAGCAGATGGATCCTCTGCTGCAATGCAAAAGAAGACTTTCACCCTGCTCATGGTGATCCCTGATACGCATCCTGGTATCTGCTCTGATCATATGATCACTGCAGCCGATATCAGGACCATGGCAGATCGATGGCAGAGAGCCAGCCGGCCATTGAAGATTCAGGACCAGAGATACGGCCACCGGCTTGTACAGATGCTCGCGGAATACAATGGTGAGGAGATCAAGCGGTTTGATGACCCGCTTGAGGCAGCAGCATTTATCGTGCTTGTCAGGATGGTGAAAGAACTCGATCTCGTGGACTATTGATACATGGGGGAGCGGGCTCTGGTGAACTGTCGCTTTTGATCGCTGCCGGGAAGGCCTATAGGGAAGTTGCTGCTGATACAATGCACCACCCCTTTCCTATGCGCGGGGATCAGTGACCTTTAGAATCTATCGCTGAATCCCATTGGTCCTCCCTTTCCTCTGCGCGGGGATCAGTGCCTTCCCTCATGGTCTCTGCATCTCCTGTGAGGATGGAGCTATCCCGGATAATTCCCCAAAGGCCCGCTCCTTCTTTTTTACCATGAACAGACCATATCTCGTTCCCTGAAGAGCAATCATGGGGTGCCTGCACGCTCCCGATAGAGAACACTATTGTGGATGTGGACATAACGTTCATAGTACATGAAACGACTTGGGCACCTGGCGATCGTTGCTCAAGACATGGGGCTCATCTTCGAGTTCCTCGCCCTGGTCACCCTGGTCCCGTTCATCGTCCTCATCATCTACCGTGAGTGGGAGATGATCCTCCCGATGGGCACAGTCCCCTTTCTCTTTCTCGTATCCGGGTTTCTCATCTCCAAGGTGCCAAGAAAGCCCTATATTCCCTCCCTCTCCATTGCCCTTGTGGCGGTTGCCCTGACATGGCTTGCCGCGGCTGTTATCGGTGCTGTTCCCTTTGTGCTTGCCCTGGAGGTACCATGGACAGACGGTATCTTCGAATCCATGTCAGGCTGGACCGATACGGGGATCACCGTCATGAAATCGATTGACACCATGCCGAAAACTCTTATCTTCTGGCGATCATTCACGCAATGGTTGGGAGGGATTGGGGTGATTGCATTCGGGATTGCCATGCTTGACCGGTCTGGTCTCTCGCAGTCCCAGCTCTACCGTTCGGAGGGGAGATCCGAAGACCTGATGCCGAACGTTGTATCCACCGGGAGAAGGATATGGCTGATTTATGTCACCCTGACCCTCCTTTCAACAGGGCTCATCCTCCTGTCAGACATTCACCTCTGGGATGCCGTGAACCTTGCGATGGTTGCGATCTCTACCGGGGGTTTTACTCCTCACGATGCCGGAATGTCCTATTATAACAGTGCTTCGCTTGAATTTCTCCT
Organism: Euryarchaeota archaeon ADurb.BinA087; assembly: GCA_002068435.1. Taxonomy (GTDB): domain Archaea; phylum Halobacteriota; class Methanomicrobia; order Methanomicrobiales; family Methanospirillaceae; genus UBA9949. Next base: position 12,398 of record MVZQ01000011.1, read on the forward strand.
GATCCCCGTGATGATTGCAGGAGCGCTTCCTTTCAAGATGTATTTCCTGATGTACCGGGGAAAAGCAAGAGAAATATTCAAAAATTCGGTCGTCCGGCTGATAGTAGCCCTCTCTCTTGCGGGTTCAGCAATCGTCGTCCTCAATCTGTACATTCTCCACACCATCTCCCTTTTTGATGCAGTCAGGATGGGGACGTTCTGCACAGTATCCGGGTTAACCACTACCGGATTTCAGAACTCATCCCTCCTCTGGCTCCCCCTCCCTCTGCTGGTTATCATGCTCCTGATGCTGATAGGGGGTGCCTCGGGGAGTACGGCAGGGGGCATTAAGGCTAACCGTATTATCCTCGGTTATGAAGGCCTGGTCTGGTGGTTCAAACGCCTGTTTGTCAGGGGAAGCGTGATGGTTCCTTTCAAACATGAAGGGAGAAATATTCCCGCAAAAATTTCTGAACTCGAACTGTCGAAGAACATGCTGATCATCAGCCTGTACCTTCTGACCGTGATCGTGGCAGTCATCCTCGCTCTCCATCTTGCTCCAACCCAGTTCGAGGTATACCAGGTTACCTTCGAGGTCATCTCCGCTGTCGCTAACAATGGTATGAGTTTTGGGTACCTGACCGCTGCAAGCCCGGTCACAGTTAAGTGGCTCTTTATCCTGGTGATGTGGATTGGCAGGCTGGAGATTCTCCCGGTGCTCATCCTGATCGGGGGGCTTGTCCGGGGCTTTGATTTGCGTTAAAACAACAGTCCGTTCCCCAATCCTTCTGAATCACGCTTCCCTTTGCTTCACCTCTCAAAGCAAAACCCCCGCAGTGAGGGAAAGAGAAGTCAGAAGGGGATATAATACCAGATTGATTGTGTGTGAATTCATTCTCTCTTGGTGCAATAAAACAGAACGCACATGCATTTATATGAGCTTTCCAGGAATTATCAGCTCTTTTACGGGGAATCAACCGTTGCAATCCTCACCATTTATATTCAACAATCGGATAGTAAAGGATATGAAGAGATTTCGTAAGAGATAGGGGGCATAGAACACATGGCAGGTACAGGCAGTGATCCGGATCTCCCTGGGCAGTTCATACTTGATACAACCATCAATAACATCCCAGAAAGGTGGATTTCAGAGAGAATTGGAGACTGGTTCTTGGGGTGTCACCCCACCCTTCCGGTTATCCGGCTTATTGATGAAAAGGGTCAGGCTGCCGGCTGGCTTCTTGGATACGCTATTGACGAGGGTGGCAGGCTTCTTCAAGATAAAGATACCCTCCGTGTGAACAATCTTATTGACGGGGGGGAATCCTGTGAAGAAGAATTCACTTACCGCTTTGGGGGGAGGTTTCTCACGATATTTGCGGGATCCCGATGGCCCCGGGTCTATCTCGATCCCTGCGGATCACTGTCAGCCGTTTATTGTCCTCATTGTAAAATCGTCGCATCGACAACCAACCTGATCCCATATGACGATCTGACCAACGGCCGGGTTGATCTTGCCCGCGAGCTTGGGATCCCCTATACCAATGCCATGTATCCTCTTGATCTCACTCCGCGATATCATATCTTCCGCCTTCTGCCGAACCATTACCTGGATCTTTCCACCTGGCAGAGCGTACGTCACTGGCCGAGTGGACCGATACAGGGCATGATAGATGTCGAAAAGGCTATCGGGATAATATCTGCCATTGTCAGGAGGAACATTGCAGCCGTCACAAAATCGATTCCCACGTATCTTTGCCTCACGGGAGGGCAGGACTCGCGTATGTTGCTTGCTTGTGCTAAAGACGTCGCGAATCAGATTGAACTCCTCACCTTCTCCTTGTCTGACGATGATGTCACAACGATAGATATCGCGATCGCCCGACAGATTGGAAAGAAGTGTCGCATTCGTCATTCTGTGCTCCCCCCAAGGGAACCAACACCGGAGGATCTTAAAGAGTGGATGAACCGGATTGGGTTCAGCACCGGGGAAGTCCGCGGGTGGCAGGGATGCACAATGTTCAGGCAGGCCGACCCGGCGTATGCCCGCCTCTATGGGGTTGCAGGAGGATTAGGCCGGGCTTTCTGGAGTCGCGAGTATGCCATGACTGACACCGTGAGTCCTGAACGGTTGCTCGATTACTGCAGGGCACCATATACCAGAGAAACCCTGGAGGCTGCCAGGCAATGGCTGGATAGGATCCCCTTTACGAATGCTTCCCCTATCATGGATCTCTTCATGCTGGAGCAGCGAATTGGTTGCTGGGCAGGGGTATGGCCATATGCGTATGGCGATGACCCCGGCTTCACATTATTCCCGATGTGCCACCGGGAAGTAATTACCACAATGCTCTCCCTGCCAGCCGGATACCGGCGTTCCGGAAACCTCATGAGGGATATCATCCAGCATGAATGGGTTGAACTGCTCGGATGGCCCTTCAGTGAACCGATAGGATCCTTGAAAATAACGCTTCCTGTCCGGCGGTTGTGGAAGATGGCGGGGAATGTTTTTCGCAACCCGGGTTCGATTATTGGAGGAATCGGGAATCAGAGACCTGGAGGGAAATAATTCCACAGCTGAACAGATATAAATTATAAAAATAGTATTAATTACATAGGAATAATAAATTTCCAGGATGAAATCATCCCTCTCTTTTTTTCATACCCCTTGGGATATTTCAAATCATATCCAGGTTTTTTTCACTCAAACCCGAGAGAGATTGTTCAAGTATTATTCTACCCAGCGTTCGCGCCTGAAACAGTCGTATACCAATGGCCCTTACCTACAAATCCTGATTGTTCTGACGATAATCGGCCTTATTTTGCGATTATATCACATGGGTGACGTTTCACTCTGGTTAGATGAAGTCACTGCCCTTCATCGTTCGCAGCAATCCTTCCTTGAGATATGGGAAAATCCATGGGGGGATATCAATCCCCCGTTGTTCTTCTTGATTGAACATGTGATGCTGACTCTCGGGAACAGTGAATTTGTTTTGCGGCTCGCTCCGGCACTCATCGGGACGCTGACTATCCCCGTAATATACGGGGTGGGATCGGAGTTTTACGATCGAAATATCGGGGTGATCACTGCCGCCCTGCTTACCTTTTCAGTATTTCACATCTGGTATTCCCAGGAGGCACGACCCTACTCCCTGCTTTTATTCCTTTTGCTGGTTGCACTTCTTTTTTATTTTAAAGCACTTCGCACCGATCATTCCTTATACTGGCTGTTGACCGGGCTCTTCATAGGGTTGGCCTGCTGGGCTCATAATTCTGCAATAATCATAATCCCACCACTGTTGATGTGGCTGTGTATCTCCCGGTTCAGGCAGCCTTTTTATGACACCATTATCAGGCCGCTAATATTGGCATCGGTGACGTTTCTGCTCGCAGTGGCTCCATTTATACCGTATTTATTCGGATCCTATTCAGGGAAAATAAATGAGCCATTAACGTGGGGAATGCAGGGTCTGGAGTTACTACAAGCAATGGGGATGCAATTTTTCGGGGGCATTGGAAGTCCTGTTCTTATTATGGTTTATCTTTTTGCTGTACTCTTTTTCCTTGGACTCGTCCTCTTACTCAGAACAGACAGGAGAAAATTCAAGTTCCTCCTTATCACCATCATCGTCTTGTTGGCAACAGCATGGGGGCTCTCTTATACGATGCCCACGGATCCACGATATTTCATTATCCTGTTTGCATTCATCCTTCTCGGGATCTCGTTTGCATTTCTCCCTTTCAAAAAATTCTTCAGTCCCACCCGGTTCCTCTGCTATGCGATCATTTGTATTGCAGTGATCAGTATCCCTTCACTCCATTCCTATTATTCATTGGATGCAAAATGGGAGGATTGGAAAGGTATCAGCCGGGAGATCGAGGAGGTGACGGATGAGGGGAATATCATCATTATCGTCCCTCCCTGGTCAGTTCAACCATTCAGGTATTACTATGATACAACGTTGCATAACAGGTCAGTATACACGGTGGATTATGCAGATGAATTAGTTCCTATCGTCGCCAGCCATCCGGATGAAAGGATTTTTTTTATCTGCTCGGAAAATAGTATTGGACCTTATAAATGGATTGCTGGAAATGCAACGCAGATCGGGGAATATGGAGAACACCATATTTATAAACTCAATGTCATGCCCGACCTCCCTTCCCTCCCTCCAGGGAATGATAATGGTAGTACCATAACCGTAATTGTCCCAAACGGCGGTGAGAACTGGCAGCAGCGTTCCACCAATACTATCAGGTGGAACTATACCGGCACTCCCGGCGCCGAGGTGAGAATCGAGTTGATCGAGAAAGAAGCGGTTTATGGAGTTGTAACCCACAACACATCCGTAGGAGTGCATGGTTCAGGGTCTTTCAACGTGACGGTCCCTCTCACAATGCGTCTGGGAAAGGATTACCGAATCCGGGTGATCAGTATTGAAAATCCTCTCTCTGCTGACACGAGCGATGCACTTTTCAGTATCAGTAGCAGGTGATTCTGGAAGGTGTGGAGCATAACGGAAATCAGAATGAATCGATACCGAGATACTGCAAAGAGACAACAGAGAATTGATATTGATAACTATCGATCGTTTCCATCGAACAACCATTATGTAATTCCGGTTTTTTTTTATGATTCCCCAAGGAAAGAGATGAAGTAATGATTAAAAGAATTAATACCCTACTCCAGGATAGGATATGAAGAATCTGATCAAATGTTGGGTAAAAGAAACTCCCGTTGAACCTTTTGCACGAAAGGTATATGATTTTTTCTTCCAGAATAATCCGCCTTCAAATACCGATCTCACGAAGGATTTGGTCTATAATACACAGACTTTTGCTGTCATGAAACGAGTCCTCAAACCCGATTCCAACTGTATTGACGTTGGTTGCCATGAAGGTGCAATTCTCACCGAAATGATACGACTGGCTCCCAAAGGCACCCATTTTGCCTTTGAACCGCTTCCTGATCTGTATCAGAAGTTAACCGTTTCATTTGGAAATTGTCCGAATGTACACATCTATGATGATGCTTTAAGTGATACTGAAGGAACAACGGTATTTCAATACGTTACCAGTAATCCCGGGTATAGCGGTTTCCGGATAAGAGAATATGAAAAACCTTCCGAAACTATTGAGGAGATAACCGTCAGGACTAATCTCCTCGACAATACTATACCAGAAGACACCATGATTCATCTCATCAAAGTAGACGTCGAGGGAGCCGAACTGGAAGTCTTCAGGGGTTCAGTCAATACCATCAAAAGAAACAGACCGGTGATAATTTTTGAACATGGACTTGGAGCTGCAGATTATTATGGAACAACTCCTGAAGAGGTGTACGACCTTCTAGCGGGCCAGTGTCATCTGAGGGTATTTCTCATGGAAGACTGGTTGAGGACCAATGGACAGGTGTGTCTGAAGAGAACGGAGTTTTGTCAGGAATTTTACCACCATACCAATTTCTATTTCATGGCTGCCCCTTGATATCAATCAGCCTGAAAGATTCTCCTTCATAACCAGTCAAGGATTATAGTGGTATCGCCCACTGGTGATGAGCAATGGACGCAGGGATCTTTTTTTATTCGATCACCAGCACAGTACCTGCAATCCTGGTTCAGAGGTCCTTTTTCAGGATTTGATTCCGATACTTGGTCAGGCTTCCCAGGTTCACGATTCCGTCATCGAATAATTCATCTTTCAGCACCATGAGAAATTCCTGGTGTCCCGGATGATTGGGGAGATGAACACAACGATTTTGGTATTCCTTTTCTGAGTACGTTCCCCAGTTTTGGAGCAGACTGAACATAACCCGATCAAATCCGAACCGTTTCCCAAGCCGTATGAAATCAGGCATCTCCCGGAAATTGTTCTCCTGCACTACCATGCTGATCACTACCCATTGAAGAGGGCCCGCCTTCCGAAGCCGGCTGATAAATTCCAGATTTTCAAGAAGCTTTTCAAAACTCCCTCCCCGACGATTTATTGCATATGTTCCCGCACAGGCTGCATCGATCGATATCTGTGTACGATTGATGAGAGGGCGTATCTCTTCAGGGAGGGTATCCCATAGCTGTGGGGTCCACAGCTGCCCGTTTGTATGGAGTTGAATAATGTTCAGGTTCGGCATCTCATCCCTTCTCATCGTCTGGAGCCATTTCCTGAAATAAGGGCTGCCAAAAGGATCCCCTGAACCAGTGATGTTTAAAAAACAAATATCTTTCAGGGCCTGGTTCCTGAGTTTGTTCTGGATCTCCAGGATCTGCTCTTCCTTGTCCGTCTGGACAATAACCGTTTCACGACAGGACGGACAGGACAGATTGCAGGACCGGTCATATGAACAATTGATGCCCAGGGGACCGAATGGCAGATGGGTTGTTTTATTCACGATAGCTTCTCTGATCTTTTGGACCTCTACCTCTCCCAGCTTTTTTACAGGGCCGAGGCGGGACTGGAAATACCCGCACTTATCGAGATTGCAATACCTGAACGACCCGTCGATAATCGATTGCCGTATCTCCCGGGCATTTTTTCCGTTCCAGATCTCGTCGACGGATGAATTTTTTAGATCTCCAATCGGCATCTCGAGCCATCCAGGGCAGCATACGTGGACAATCCCTTCAGGACCCACATCAAACCACATGAAAGGATTGAGACAGATAATTTTTTGATCAATGTCCATGGCTCCTCCGGAATTTGGGCGCGATCGTGGCTATTATGTTCAGCTATTGAATAAAATCGCTTTTTATTCTTTAATTATTACATATTATAAAGATTGCAGGTGAATTCTGCAGGCCTTATCGTATCAAAGAATATATTGCCGTTCTCTTACGATATGCACGTAATTGAACTGGTGTCACCGTGAAGAGGAATAATCTGCCTTCTGTTTCCAGAGCATCAGTGATATGGTGTATTGTCCTCCTGGTATTGTGTTCACTGTACCTGAATTACACCCTTGGTCTTTCAAGTGGTGTCAGGTTTGATGTACCTTTCACCTATGAGGGGGACGGCCTTGAGTATAACCTGCTGACAAAGACGATGATCGAGACCGGGTGGTGGACCGAAAATCCCGTGGTCGGAGCACCAGATAAGCTCGAGATGTATGATTATGCCATCGGGAATACCCTTGATTTCTTCGTGATGAAGATCATCAGCATCTTCACAGATAATTATGCCCTGGTAATGAATTCCTATTATATTCTTGGATTTTTCCTTACTGCTCTTTGTTCACTGTATGTATTCAGACAACTCCGGATAACCTATCCGGTAGCGGTCTTTGGCAGCATCCTTTTTCCCTTTTTATTCTACCATTTTTCCCGAATCAGCCATTTTAATCTGACGGCCTATTATATGATCCCCCTAATCGTCCTGGTTATCCTCTGGATTTGCAATGGGGAACCTTTGTTTTTGAAGAGAGGAGAACCAGGTGAACCGGTGCACCTGGCAGTGACTCAAAAAGGAGTGATTGCCGCCATTATTCTTCTCATTTCTGCAACGCATCCATATTACGGATTTTTTGGTCTCCTTTTCCTGGTTGTTGCAACGCTCTGGTCCGCTTCCCGGTCAGATACCATGATCCCGTTGCTTAACGGTATAATCTCCGGAATGCTCCTGGCCGTCTTTGCGATCCTGAACAGACTCCCTTCCCTTTGGTATGGATTCCAGCATGGCACTTCACTGGCAATAAGTTCCCGGGCCCCGTTCGAGGCAGAAGAATGGGGACTGAAACTTATCCAGCTCCTCCTTCCTGCACCAGGGCATCGCATAGATTTTCTTGCGGACATCGCCCGGAAATATACCGTTTCTAGACCTCTCGTGAATGAAAACGTGAGCGCAACACTGGGTATTATCGGGAGCATCGGGGTTGTCATTTTACTTGGATGGATCTTTATACGGGAATGGCAGCCGATACAGAAAAAATTCGGAGGTCGGAGAGAGCTGATGGACCAGCTCTCTCTGTTCACCATTTCAGGGATTCTTATCGGAACCATCGGAGGTTTTTCGGCGATCATTGCCCTGGTATTTCCTGTTATTCATTCCTATAACCGGATCAGTCTCTATATCGGTTTTTTTTCCATCCTTGCGATGCTGATCATTCTGCAGATCATGTACGAACAATTCCGGAACAAACCTTATTTCTGTCCCGTCTTCCTGGTGCTTCTTCTGGCTGTTCTCACCTTAGGAGTCTATGACCAGGTTCCAGCATGGAGTTCATTGACTTCCGGGTCCGACAAGGAGCGAGAGCAGGAATTTCTCGATCAGGAGATTTATTTCACCCACGTTGAGGATACAATGCCTCCGGGAGCCTCCGTGTTTATTCTGCCGGACATTGGAGGATTTCCGCATTCCTCTCCTCCCGGTACTATCAACGAGCTTGACAGTCTGAAGCCTTACCTCCATACCCATGATCTGAAATGGAATTATCCAACCATGAAGGGACGCTTCTGGGATAACTGGCAGGTGAAAGTCGCCACCTCCGAACCAGCGGATCTCCTGGATCACCTGTTTTTTACCGGGTTTACAGGTCTCCTTATTGACGGGTATGGTTACCATGATGAAGGAGAAGCGATCATTGAAATCTACCAGAACCTCACCGGTATCGAGCCAGTCATAAGTAAAGACGGCAGGTATGCATTCTTCGACCTGACCGGATACATGGACGAAAAGAAGGCAGGGATGACTTCACCGCATTTCGAGGAGGAGAAAATCGCGTATCTCACGACCATGAAAGCAAACCCTGAACTGAACAATCCACTTTTTGGAACCTGGGTGAGAGAGAATCTGAGTAAAACAGGTTATCCTGATTCCCCTGGTTCATCCAAGGTATCATCCTCAATAACTCCTCTTATCACCGTTGTAACCCCTAATGGCGGTGAGATCTGGCAACCGGGTTCTACCCAGACCCTGCAATGGAATTATACCGGCAATCCAGGATCCAGGGTTACCATCGATGCACTCCGCTCGGGATCAATACTCACAACCATCGCCTCAAATTATCCAATCGGAGAAGAAGGTAGTGGGGCATTCAATCTGACATTGCCCCCCTATACCCCTCTGGGATCGGATTACCGGATTCGGGTCACGAGTACAAGGTACCCTGGCTGCACCGACACAAGTGATGCCCCCTTTGCGATCAGTGCCGGGTGATGTATTTCCAAGGAGAACTCTTCCACAAATCTGGAAAGGATCCCTTTTTTTTCACCCTATCAAATTACCATCAATTCTTCGTATTCCAAAGAGTTGATAACAATCCGGTTCACACCCCCTCCAAAATTATGGTCCCATCTAAAAGGTCGATTCACAGAGGTTCTCTGAATCGTGAATGAGGGAGGGGGTTAAATCCGGTAGCAGGAGAGGAATGGCAATAGACCACGCAAAGACCCTTCTGAAAAAAACGGATAAAGGGTAGCAAATAAGAGTTCTCAGAACCTCACCCGAGGGGCATCCCGTTCCCTCATGTTATATTCCATCGTCCAGAAATACGCTTCTCCATGGGCCACCCTGAAGATGGCAACGGTGGCACCCTTTGGCGCTGTTATCAGGAGATCCTTCACCCAGGGCCTATCCCGGTACAACCGCTCTTCAAGCGCCTTGTCATGGAGAAATTCAACCTCACCGGACACCCGCATCATTCTGCCAGCACTCTGTGGATCAGGTGCATAAAAACAGAGCTCGGCCTTTGGATTCTTCAGGAGCTGGGAATAGACGCTCTTTGGTGTGCCGGTGTGGTAGTAAAAACCGGTCTTGTCCGCAAACCACATCGCAAACGCCCTTACACGGGGTTGATCGCCATCGGTGGTAGCAATATAGGTTACCGGATTAGCGTTTGCAAAATCGATACATTCAGAAATATCCATACTGATATCACGATAGGGTAATGGAAAAGGAAAGACCAAAAAGATACGGGTTCTCTGACTCCCTGCGTCACGAAGCCTCCTCTCAGCCCGGTTCCAGGAACCGGCATTGCCCCCATCCTTGTTGCAGGGATCTTTCCCAGCTGCTTCCGGGAACCAATATTCCCTCATCTTTGTTACGAGAATCTATCCCTTCGCTTGAGGTGAGCGGTAGTCCCACCCGCATTCATCGAGGGCAGTGATCACTCCCACCATGGCATCGACCAGTGCCTCCTTTATCCTGTCTCCTTTCTCCTTGGTGGCCTTCGTGGGATCCCCGGTCGCTCCACAATCAGTCAGCTCTGAAAACATCCATTTCACATCGACATAGGGCGGAAGCCGGGGGACAACGCCCCTGGCAAGCCCGGGCTCGCAGAGCTCGGGAAAGAGGGCAAGACCAATCGACAACTCGCCTTCTCCCCCGTGGCCGAGGCCGTTCCATACTTCAAAAAAGCCGGGAGGGAGCAGCTGGCCAAGGGTATTCCACCAGGCATCGAGCGAGACGATCTTCATCGCCGGATGTGCTGCCTTTGCCGTGCGGGATGCCATCTCTATCGAGGCGATATTGCCGTCATGCCCGTTCAGGATGAAGACCCTGGTGATCCCTTCCCGGTACAGGGATTCGAGGATGTCCCGAATGATCGCCGTCTCGGTCCCGGGACTGAGGGAGACGGTGAAGGAAAATTCCTTGTATGCCTCGCTCATCCCGTAGGGGAGAGGCGGAAGGACAGCGGTTCCGGGAATTCGCCGGGCTATTTCGAGGGCGAGCAGGTAGGCGGTGATCGAGTCGGTGCCGAATGGAAGGTGGTCCCCGTGGCTCTCGAGCGATCCGAGCGGAAGGATCGCCTTCTCGAAAGGTTCTTTCCGGTAATCTGCGGCAGTAAGGTGCTGGATCTCGCAGTGATTCTTTTGCATGTGAGGTTCCCGGTGTGTGTCTGGGTTATTACCTTTCATATATACTTCGGTAGATCTCACATGCCCCCCATCTGGACCCTTTTCCGGCAGGGAACGAACGGGAATTCACGCTGATGACTGTGTTCCTGTGAATCTGAAGCCGTGCCTTATCCTCCACTGCCAGTATTCCAGGCTACTCTTCCCCGATATCCTCATTCCATAATTCCGGATTGCTTGCGATGAATTCCTGCATCATCCTGATGCATTCCTTATCATTAAGAATCACCAGTTCCACGCCACGCGAACGGAGATAGTCTTCTGGTCCCTGGAACGTCTCATTCTCCCCAATCACGACAGTCGGAATTTTGTAGAGCAGGACTGCGCCGCTGCACATGTCGCATGGGGAGAGGGTAGAGAAGAGTATCGATCGGTTATAGTCCCGGTATCCCAGCCGGCCTGCATTCTCAAGGCAGTCCATTTCTGCATGAAGAACCGCACTTCCTTTCTGGATTCGACGGTTGTGCCCTTTTCCAACGATTTTTCCATCGATCACCAGCACCGAGCCAATGGGAATCCCCCCTTCGGCCAATCCCTGCTGTGCTTCCAGTATGGCTGCCTGCATAAATTGTTCCATTGCATCGGCATCCATTTTGAGAGAGTGATTTCTAACCATAGATACTACCAATTCCCCGTTGTGGGATATGTTTTTATCTTTCCGTAATGATCCCTGATGCGCCATGAAAAAAATTCTCGTGATCTTCCTGCTGATCCTTCTGGTAGCTGCCTCCGGGTGTATGACAAGATCCCGTGAAAAAGACTCCGGTTCCCCGACGATAATACCTACCCCCGGCCAGGATGCCGGATCAATTGTCACTCCTTCCGGACAGGGTGCTGCTCGAACCCCCTGTAAAGAATTGAAACCACTGATTATCCTCGTGGAATTTCCGGATGCAACACACGTGGCAGAGCGGAATTTCTTTGCGAACCGGTACAATACCCAGGTCAACTCCTACATCCAGTCCATGTCATACGGAGCAGTCTGCCTGAATGGCGAGGTAACGCCAACATGGTACATGCTCCCTCATGACACCTCCTCTTACCGGATATCCTCACGAAATCTGGAGGTGAACCGGACCAGGGTGAGCAACCTTATCAGGGATGTACTGGCTGCGGCAGATCAAGACTACGACTTCGCCGATTATGATTTCGTGGTGATCCAGCTCGGGGTCCTTACCCCTGATTATGGCATGGTTGGCCTCTGTGGTCATCCAGGGATGCTGGGGTGGACCGAGACCAGTGTCCTGACCGCCCCCAGCGGAGAGGTGGTAAACAGGGGAGTTGCCATCTTCACCGCCCAGGCTCATGTCGGGACGAACTTCCATGACATCGCCCATATTCTCGGCGGAGTAAAAGACGGGAACCGGATGGTTCCCTGCCTTTATGACCATGACCTTCAGGCAAAACCGGGGCCGGAGCTGGAAGTGTTCCGCAATTCCATGATCAATATCGGATACTGGGACCCCATGTCCTGCCACTTCTACCGGAACGACACCTCGCCCCCCGGGATCTGCTCCTGGACAAGGATACGGCTGGGATGGCTGGGAGAAGAGAAGATCCTGACCGTCAATCCGGACAACCGGACTGAAGTGGTACTCTCTCCTCTTGAGGATCCTTCAGGGGATGTACTGGCCGTCAGGATTCCGATCACTTCATCGACCTATTACCTGATTGAGAATCGTGCACCCATTGGCGTGGACAAGGTGCTGCCTGATCACGGGATACTCATCATGTTTGCCGATGACCGTATAGCGGAATGTCACAATGGGAATGCGCCGGTGAAACTGATCGATGCCAATCCTGGTATTCCTTACCTCCAGGGAGCAGCATTTGATATCGGAGAACATGAAGAGTACATCGATCAGGTGAATAACCTGAGAATTAAGCTGGTGGAGAGATCAGGGAACGAGTACCGGATCCTGATCGAACCGCTGTAATATTTTTATCGTTAGAACTATTGTGCTCTCATGGTCCAGGTGCAGTGTTTCTGGTAACTGCCATGATGGATTCAGGGGTTCTGACAAATCTTCCCTGCTTTTTGTGTAAACCCACAATACGAATTCTCTCTCCGTGCTATCTGATAAGGTGCCCCTGTTGGTACTTTTTCTTGTCATCAGGGAGATACAATGCAAAAAGACCATGGAAATAATCCCGGGAACCGAGAAAGATGATACAGCCTCCGGCAGGCAGCCTCTCTCCCTGTTTTTCTATTCTGGCCAAAGTAAGTTTCGCTCTCCAGAGTAAAATTCCTCCAGCATAAATAGGAGAAACTCGTAAATCCCCTGAGAGCGATCCTTTCATGGGGAAATCCCACGTAGTCCGGTACCTGTTCATAGCAGGGTTCATTCTGCTTGTTCTCCTGCTCCTGATGCACCCTTCCGCCCCCGATCTTTTTCCGTCCCGTGATTCCCAGCCCTCTGTTTCACTCCTCTATGCCTCGTCTGGTTCCATGGCCCAGCTCCTGAACACCGGCCAGATCGATGCGTTCCTGATCTGGGAACCGATCGTAGCAAATGCTGAATTATCAGGTATTGGAAAACGGATTGCCGTTCCCTCCGATCTTCCGCCTCCGGGGAAATGGGACAACGCTGCCATCAATATCCTGGTGCTGCGGCAGGATACCGTCCAGGCACATCCCGACCTCGCGGCACTCCTCTCAGCCCTCACCACCGCCGCAATCGACCGGACCAACGAGGATCCCACCCTTGCAGAGAACATCACCGCACACTGGGTGTATGGAAAGGGCCCTATCCTCACCCCCCAGGGAACCCTTGACCCCCTCACGGTTGAGCAGCGCTCCTTTGAAAACATGGTGTTTACCGCTGAAGCTGCACCCCCGGAAGCCTCAATTGTCGAGTACACCATCAATTCAATGACGGGAACTACCGGCAGTTATGATCCAATGATGTGGGTTGACAGCACGGTACCTGCAAGGGCTGCATATTTTTTGAATGGCACCGCTGTACCGACAATAGATCCGGCTCTGCCAACCCTCAATATCGGCTACATTCCCTCAAGCGACAATTATGCCCCAGTCTATGTCATGGTCAAGGACTCAGAGTATTTCTGTGACCGGTATGGATTCTGTCTGGTCCCGGACGACCCCTCCCTGTCGCGGCCGGTATCCTGTACACTTCTCGTGAACGGAACACCGGCAGCTCACATCAACCTCATCATGGGACAGTCTGGGGGCGGGATCATGACGACCATCGGCCAGAAAGCCCTGGAAGGAGCTTACGTCGGTTCCTTCCCTGCTGAACTCCAGATAGCTCTGGGCAATCCTTCTGTCATCATCCAGTCAATCAACACAGGAGGTTCCGGGCTCGTTGTTTCCAGCAGTGCTCCGCTTGAGGATTGGGATGATTTCGTCGTTTGGACAAAAGCTCGTTCCATGGCTGGAAGGCCGGTGATCATTGCTACGGTCCAGAGCTCCATCCAGGAGGAGATGGTACGTGAGGCATGTGCATACGAGAATGTCACGGTGATGTTCTATGGTACTGATTTCAAAACAGAAGGTTCGTGAATACGGCAAAGGGCTGGCAGTCATCGCACTCCTGCTCGTGGCATGGGAATGTGCTGCACTGGTGATCGATAATAACTATATCCTCCCCTCGCTCACCGAAATAGCCGAGGTGCTGCTTCACCCGGCACAGCCGGTGCTCGGCGGGGAGAGCCTGATTGCAAATACCCTGGTAAGTCTGAAGGAGGTGCTTACCGGATTTTTCTGTGCGGCAGCACTGGCAATCCCGGTTGGCCTCCTCATCGGGTGGTCAACTGAGGTTCAGGCATACCTCAACCCTGCCATCCAAATCCTCCGCCCGATCCCCCCGATCGCATGGATGCCCTTTGCCATCGCATGGTTCGGGATCGGGATCAACTCGATCCTGTTCATCATCGCCCTTGGTGCATTCTTCCCGATCCTTATCAATACGGTCGATGGTGTGAGGGGAATACGGGTACGATGGATCGAGGTCGCCGAGATGTTCCACGCCACGACCTTCGAGAAACTGCGGACCGTGGTCCTTCCCGGTGCCTTTCCCCGGATCTGGACCGGGATGCGGGTCTCTTTTGCCATCGCATGGATGTGTGTGGTGGCAGCCGAGATGCTGCCAGGTACCACCGCAGGTCTTGGTTTTCTGATCATGTATGCCTACAATCTCGGACAGCTCGACGTAATCGGAGCAGGGATGGTGGTGATCGGCATCATCGGCCTTGGCGCCGACATGCTCTTCAGGGCTGGCCAGGCCAGGTTTTTCTCATGGGAGGGGAAGGATTGATGGCCGAATCTGTCCTCTCCATCTCCGGAATCGAAAAGACATTCCATGGTGAGGGGGAAGACTGCCCTGCCCTTTCCGGGGTCAGTTTTAATGTTGCATCTGGTGAGATCGTCTGCATAATGGGTCCATCTGGATGCGGAAAATCCACCCTGCTCCGGATCATCGGACGGCTCGAACATGAGGATAAGGGTTCAATCCGTACCATCGCAGAGCACGTGGGAGAGGGAGTATCTGCAGCCATGATCTTCCAGGATCATGCACTCTTCCCCTGGCTGTCGGTAGAAGAGAACATCATATACGGCCTGCGCCTCTCTGCCCAGAAGATCCCGGATACTGAAATGCAACGCCGGGTTGATGATCTTCTTTCGTTGATTCACCTCACCTCATTTGCCCGTTCACTCCCGCACGAGCTCTCGGGAGGCATGAAACAACGGGTCTCTGTCGCACGGGCGCTCGCGATCAGGCCGTCAATCCTCCTTATGGACGAGCCGTTCTCGGCCCTCGATATATTTACCAGAAGGGAACTTGAGGATGAAATTCTCCGTATCCGGCAGGAACTGAAGACCACCATCCTGATGGTCACTCACAATCCGGAGGAGGCGGTGTACATTGCCGACCGAATCATCATCCTCTCGGAAAGACCGGGGGTAGTTGCCGGTATCATAACGGTAACACTGCCGCATCCCCGGAGTCCAGCCGATCCGGACTTTATCAGGATACGCGAGGAGGTGGCTGGCAGGGTAAAGGGGAGAAATGAGGTAGGCTGCGCGATTCAGCACGAATGATCCCGCACATATCCCCGTTACAAGATGATGATGCCCCCAACAGCATCAACATCCCGAGCCAAAACAGAAGACGACCGGGGTTTACCAAAGAGATGGTTCTTGCCGGGCTGACCATCAAATCCGGAACGTCAGCCTGGGACATCTCTCATATTGATTATTTGAAGCACACCTTGTTCCATTCCAGCATCCTTGTTCCGGAAAAACGGTTTCCTGTTTTCCTGATTTGGATCGGGGTTCCTGAAGAGGGTGAAAGGGTCAGTGCTCCACCCCGATCAGCTGCCCGCTCAAGTCTTCAGAGAGGTCCACAGTGGTGAAGTCCCCGCTTGTTGGCAGGACCAGGGTAAAGTCAGGGGTGATATCATATCCGATGACAGCTCCGGCCGGGATGGTGAAGTCGAGAATATGACCGCCTTTCTGCCGGTCATCGCTGATGAAGTGCAGATGGTACCCGTCAATATTGATCCCTTCCAAAAAAGCAGGGGTGAAGGTTCCGACCACCCATCCGGAGATATCGGTATACTCGAATACCGACTGGTTCCCTACTGCTTCAGAGAGGGTCGGGTAAGGCTTCTCCTGAGGCGGGACCGCCCGTACCTTCATGACAGGAAATATTCCGTGGATCCTGACCGCATACACCATGTTATCCGTAGGGAGATAAGCCCCCGTCATATTTGAAAAGGTCGAAAAGTTCAAGGCCTCTTCGGTAGTGAGAGAGAAATCATCGTGATAAAAGGTAACAGTAGTATATGGGGTGGTGATCGTATCCGGAACGATGACGACACTCCCATCAGATGCAGCCTGGTAGACAATTCCTTCCAGGACAATCATCTCACCATCGAGGGCATTGAAGGTGCCGATACCAAAATCTCCGTGCTGTTTTATCTCTCCAATCGGCTGAATTCCGTCAAAGACTCCCTGCTGGAGGGCATCGATAGTCGAAACCTGGTAGAGGGTATCCTTTTCCTCCCCGCAAAAGACACCTCCGGTAAGCAATCCGAAGACAAACAATCCCACAAGAAGGAGGATGATGACCAGCCCGATCATTGCAAGAATTTTTGGAAGATTCATACTGATTCTCTCTCAATAATACGATATGAGGGTGTAAGGTATGCCGGCATACTCCCTTTACGTTCCCCCCCAGGATCGATCATACAGGGAACGGCCCGGCCGGATCAGTTCCTCACCCTCGGCATTCGTCGTGTTGACTTTTTTTCCAACCGGATATGCTTCCATCCGGCCGGCAGGGTACGACTGGAGCAGGTCAGAGACCTCATAGCTGCAGAGCATTCCTGGTGAAAGCCACCGTTCCTCGTCCTCTGCTTTGAGGATGGCAGGCATCCTGTCATGGTACGGCGAGACAACGGAATTTGGTTCGGTGGTGATAATCGAGAAGGTGCTGATCTCCTCGCCATCGGGAGGTTGGTGAGTATCAAAAAGACCGGCAAAGGCAAAGAGGGAATTGTCCCTCATCCTGATGTAGTATGGGGTCCTCCCCCACGCCTCCTTCTTCCATTCAAAGAACCCGGTCGCCGGGACAAGGCATCTCCTTTTTTGGAGAAGTTCCCGGAACATCGGTTTTTCAAAAAGGGTCTCTGCTCGTGCATTGATCGGTTTTGGAGAACGGGAGGGATCCTTCACCAACGATGGCACGAGCCCCCACCTCATCATCCTGATCTCATTTTCTGCACCATCCGGATGAGCCCGGACTACCACTGGGACCTCCTGTGAAGGAGCAATATTATAACGGGGGATCAGGTCAAAGGATGGAATCCTTGCCTGAAACCTCTCTGAAAGCCCGATCACAAACGAGATCGTGAACCTGCCGCACATCACTGACCACCCAATTATCCGATTCCCAGTCTCTTATTCTGTTTTCATCATGATCAATGATGAATCCTGGTACGATCCGAATCCATCAGTTCATGAGATCTGGCCGGTTCCCGGACCCCCACCTCATATCGTTTATGGCAGGCTGCTTTCTCCCTGACAAGAGAGGAACCTTTGGTTGTATTTTTTTCTGGATCCCTGCTGAAGGAATTAATCCTGTACCCGGAGAAAGATCAGGATACCACTACTCCAACGTGAAAATACCCAGGGGTCCGTCCGGTCATCGTACCTTCCGGGAGGTGAGTTCCGCTCGGAAACCTATTATATAAAACGGCAGAATCTGAACGTTATCCCATGAACGAGAAGGTCCTGGCAGTGATACTTGCCCTCTCTCTCCTTGCCAACCTTGGGATGGGGCTGTATATTGTAAACGATCACCTCTACGGACCTGGCATGCTCCCCGAAGAGTATGAGACTGCCAAGGGTTCAGACAGGACCAGCGGGCCGTCCGGAGAATCCGGGAGAACGATACCCATGGCCGATATCCTTGATACCATATCAGGCCAGGAGAAACGGTCTGCATCCCTTCAGGGGCTGGCTGTCATCACCACCATCAATTATTCCCGCCAGGGACAGTTCATCTACCAGGAGAAGAACGAGACCGGGACAACGATCAATGTCACGGTTGATATCATTCCCGGTGAAGGGAGAGTGCTCGTGCAGACAAAACCCCTCATGGGCATCGTGTTCCAGGACGCGGCAAATACTGCTGTGGCTGTTGCCAGGAACCGCACCACTGCCGACTTCAGTGGCAGTGATGTGATCTTCTCAATCACCTCCGATTCGGTGATCCCTGCGGTGGATGGGGCGAGTGCCGGCGCACTGATGACCGTCATTACCAGTGCAGCAGCCGCGGGTGAGCCACTCTGGGAGAACAGGACCCTCACCGGCACAATAACTCCGGATGGCCGCATAGGGGCTATCGGCGGGGTGATCGAGAAAGCAAGAGCTGCAAAAGGGGCAGGAAAAGATCTGCTCCTCCTTCCGCGTGAAAACGCCTACATTGTCGTACTGAACGAGTCCTCCCAGAGCAGGGGAGGATTGCGCATGACCCGGCTGGTCTATGAAACAGTCCCTGCAAAAGAGTACATCGAATCAACAATTGGGATCAGGGTTGAGTTCGTCGACACAATCGATGAGGTGGAAGCATACCTCTTTCGAACGGGTCAATCAGAATGACCGGTAAAAATCAGAGAGAGAAGGGGAACCGGTCACTCAGCTGGACTATTCCGCTCCCATCGAATGGCTGGAGGGTGAAGGAGACGGAATTTCTCCCCCCCAACTTTACGTCAACCTGTTTAGTCATGGTCTGATAACCATCTTTTGACACCGTGACATTGTGCGGTCCTGCAGCAACCTTCGATAGAAGGGCATTGGTCTGCCCGCTCTCCAGCCCGTCAATTGTGATGACTGCACCTTTTGGAACCGATTTGACATTGAGGGTACCGGTGCCGGTTAATGTTGTGGTTCCATCTCCGGTCCCGGGTTCGGCATCCCCACCCTTCTTGAGTGTGAATGTGACCCATTCCACGCCGCCCGTGTTCACGCTGACCTGCTTCGTCTGGGGCAGGTATCCTGGCTTGGTGAGAGTGATGGAGTGGATTCCGGAAGCAAGGTTCCGAACATACCTGTTCGTCTGCCCGCTCTCCACCCCGTCAATCATGATGACTGCCCCGCTCGGAATCGAGCTGATATAGAGAGTACCCGTTCCCGTTCCGGCTTCCCCGCTTTCTTTCAGCGTGAACGCCACCGAGTTCATGCCTCCCGCCTTAACATCGACCAGTTTTGTCTCGGGCTGGTATCCCGACCTGGTGAGAGTGACATTGTGGATCCCCGCTGCAACATTCGAGATGATAGCATTGGTCTGCCCTTTCACTACCCCATCAATCGTGATCAGGGCACCTCTTGGGATGGAGGTAACATACAGGGTGCCTTTCCCAACACTGCCACCATCCCCTCCACTGGCGACAAACGATGCGGCAATGGTGTGATTGCCCGAGATATTGGTAAAGGTAAAGGAATCAGATACCACCTGGTTCTCTCCGTCCACAACGATATTCTGGACCGTATATCCGGGGCTTGCGGTAATGGTGAACGTGATTGTCTCAGTCGGAACGACCTCAACTTGTCCGGAGGGAGCAATCACTCCGCCATTTCCGGCCGATGCATTGATATAATAATGATCGGGCAATTCTTCAATGGCTCTGAACAATGCGGAGATGGTGTGGTTCGCTGCGATGTTCGTGAACTGATACGTGCCATCAGTCTCCGATTCAATCCCATCCACTAGGACCGATTGAATCGCGTATCCGTCGCTTGCAATGATGGTAAAGTTCGCCGAGCTTCCGGGCGCTGCCGTGACAAGCCCGGCTGGTGTGATCGAACCACCCGGTCCGGACATCGCGTTGATGTAATACTGGTCTTCACCAGCATCAATGGCTTCAAACGATGCGGAGATGGTGTGGTTCGCTGCGATGTTCGTGAACTGATACGTGCCATCAGTTTCCGATTCAATCCCGTCTGCAAGGACCGATTGAATCGCGTATCCGTCGCTTGCAATGATGGTAAAGTTCACCGAGCTTCCGGGCGCTGCCATGACAAGCCCGGCTGGTGTGATCGAACCACCCGGTCCGGACGTCGCGTTGATGTAATACTGGTCTTCACCAGCATCAATGGCTTCAAACGATGCGGAGATGGTGTGGTTCGCTGCGATGTTCGTGAACTGATACGTGCCATCAGTTTCCGATTCAATCCCGTCCACTAGGACCGATTGAATCGCGTATCCGTCGCTTGCAATGATGGTAAAGTTCGCCGAGCTTCCGGGCGCTGCCGTGACAAGCCCGGCTGGTGTGATCGAACCACCCGGTCCGGACATCGCGTTGATGTAATACTGGTCTTCACCAGCATCAATGGCTTCAAACGATGCGGAGATGGTGTGGTTCGCTGCGATGTTCGTGAACTGATACGTGCCATCAGTTTCCGATTCAATCCCGTC
>MVZQ01000012.1 GCA_002068435.1 Euryarchaeota archaeon ADurb.BinA087
TCCCGCATATGCCGAGAAGTCCACTATCACATCCGCTCTTTCCGCAACTCCCAGGAGGAGCGAATGCTGGTTGACTACCCCGGCATTGAATGTGGTCGGATCATTATTCCAGCCGACCGGAAGTTGAGGCACCACTACCGGCGCGGGTAAAAATCCACCTTCTGTTCCTATCTGGATCCAGTCGGGTCCTCTTGTCGCCGGGTCAGGCACTCCGCCTTCCCGTCCATCAGCTGGCCAGTCAGCCGGGTACGTCGCGTTAAAGTCCGCCGGGACCATGCTCACTTCGGTCGGATATCCCCCCTGCAGGTAATCGGATGAATTGGCCACGTAGAGCTGCAGGTTGAAGAACCGGTCGTCAGCTGCGTTCAGGACGCGGAACCGGTACGCCCTCGGCTCAACATTCAGTATTGGATAGACCGCCCCGTTTACCATCGAAGTGTCCATGAAGGCTTCCATCGCCATGGACGGGTTTGGAGTCCCTGGCATGTATTGTGGCTCCCACGGGGCATAGTTGGGCAGGAGGGGATCAGGCTGGTAATAGGGGTTCAGCACCGGGCCGAATGGGACATTTGTCGGAGGCCAGAACCATGGACCGTACTGCCACCGGCCGAATGCATTCATCCCGGCTATATCGGCTGGGTTCTGGACCGGCATGTAGACGTGGGGATACCAAAGATCCCCGGTATTTGGTACGGGGGCGGTCGTCCCGTCATTCCAGGTCGGGTCCTGGAAGGGCATGGTGGCCGCGTCAACGAAGCTCTTGTCCTGGAGGATCAATGGAATCCCGATATCAGGAAGGACCTGTAATCCGTTCGGGTTGACCCCCGTGGTGTTGGTTCCAAGGATCATATCCTGTTCGACCGGATCGGTCACCAGGTACGCGCCAGCCTCTCCAGCATAGACATTCAGCCTGGTGATTCCATGTGCGTGGTCATGGTAGAACATCAGACGGGCACTCTGCTGGTTGGTATAGTAGAAGGTCAGGACGCCCTGCGGCGGGTTCGGTCCACCGTCAGGCATGTCAGGGACGTTATAGACACTCACCCCTCTCGGATAGTCCGTGTTCTCTCCTGCAGGAGTGGTCCACTGGTGCGGTGTGCCGTCGCTGATCCACGGGGTCACCCCGCCATGCAGGTGGAGGGTCGCTCTGTTCTCAGAATAGTTGAAGGACCAGCCTGGCGTCACATCCATCTCAAGCGGACCCATGCCCGCTCCCATCACGGTCTTGTCGACCGGGATGAACAGATCGCCAACCCCTTCTGCATTTGTGGGGAGGTTGTTGATGAACCGGATACGCACTGGCCGGTCCTTGTTGGCGATGATCAGTGGGCCAAGGTTATGGAAGGTGTTGATTGCGGGATCGGGGGCATTGGTCTGCCGGTAACCGCGAAGTCTGGTCGGCGGGAGATCCGGGTGAAGCTGTTCATCGAACTCTCCCAGCTCGATCACGTAATAGTCACAACCGACGAGGTTGATTGCGGAGATCACTCCCCCTGATACGGTAGCGGTCGCGAAAGCATTCGTGGTCGCCCCGCCTCCGATGAGCGTGATAATGGGGGCTTCTGAATAACCGCTGCCACCGTTATCAACCGCTATGCCGGTAACAGTTCCTCCCGCCACCGATGCGGTAGCTGATGCCCCGGTGCCGGTGCTGTCGGAGATTACGACAGTCGGAGCAGAAGTATATCCAATTCCCCCGGCCGGGAAGGTTGTCTGGTCAGGGATGGCGACCGGGATGAACTGTCCAAGGCTGTTCGGTGCAGTTGGATCGAGTAACGGGACTGTATCAACGAATTTACGGATCCCGCTCAAACCATCAGGAACGATAAAAGCCGATGCAGCAGCTCCAGATCCTGTTCCATCAGGGTCCGTAATGATGATCCGTGGTGCGTAATAATCAATGCCTGGATTACTGATGATAAATCCTGTAATTACCCCAGCGGTAATCTGTGGGGTGACATCAGCTCCAGAGCCCACTTCGTACACATCCACGACGACTGCGGTGGTATTTGGGGAATACCCGCTTCCTCCCGCGTCAACATTGATCGGATCGGCGATCGGTCCTTTCGGCATCGGGCTGTTGGCATAGTTCGGGTAGGGTCCGAAGTAATGGGGGATGCCTCCGGGATCCATCGCAGCACCCTGTAGCACCTCGCCCCCGGCGAGCGCTACAGGCTCATAGATATCATTGAACCGGGCAGCGGCAGCCTTCAGTTCCTCCTTCGTGGGATTCTTCTTGCTCTCCCGGATGTTGAACTGGCTGGGAGGAGCTGATGACTTCTCATCGCTTTTGCTGTTATCAGCCTGGTTCGAACCTCCGATGATAACCGGTGTGATTGTCTGGTCTGTACTCTGACTGCTGGCGGAATCAGATCCTGAATCGTACCCTGGTATGGTTACTACCTGATCTGTTGCAGTTGCATCAAGGCCGGTGCTGTCCTCAGCAATGGCCATGCTACAACAAAAAAGCAGGAGGATAACCGCAATTGAAATTTTAAATACTATTCCGGCATTTCTTCTGCCGGAACCAGCGATTTCAGTTTGGTGGCAATGGTTCGACATTCGGAACACCCCTGGCGACTACCAGGGCAGATATTCGGGATCTCCTCAATTCCCTATCGGGAAAAGAACATGAAATCCTTGTGCGGAATGTGTTCATCACTTATAAAATAATCATGTCTTCTTTTCAAATTTTGAAACAGAAAATCTGCATCCACTCTACCCTGCGAGGGTCATCGTTTCATTTTTTGAAACATGCACAAGTCATAAATACTGATTGGAAAGTGGAATTAATGGTATGACTTCTGATAAAATGTTTAGTGGAATTGGCGCACTTCTTATCATTCTCGGTATTTTGGTGATCCTGACCCCATGGGTCCTTTTTCCGGTCTGTGAAGTGGAAGGGATGTACCTGACGACATCGGCAGGTGTCCAGATGCCCATGAAGTGTGGCTGGACCGCCCGGGCCGAGACCGCAATGGGTGCCTTGATCATAGTCATGGGAGGGCTCCTTGTTGCCCGGCACACACCGGAAACACGGCAGGCTGTCGGGTTATTCAACGTTGCTGCCGGGATCCTCGTGGTGCTGTTTCCCACCTATCTCATCGGGATGTGCAGATTGGCTGACCATCCCTGCCGGCAGCTTACCCTTCCCGCACTCGAGGTCCTTGGGGTGATCGTTATCATTATCGGTGCTTTCCTGATCTGGAAACGGGAATGATATGGGGGAATCAGGGAAGTTCACTTTTTCCAGGCTTATTCGGCGGAACCTGGCAAACCGGCCGTACCGGAATATCGCGACGATAGTTGTCTTTGCCTTGATCGCGGCAACACTCTTTTCTGCACAGTTCCTCCTGAACGGGGCAGAACAGAGCCTTGAGAAGGGCATGTCCCGGATGGGAGCAGATATCCTCGTCATACCGGAAGAGAACGCCATGGCCGGCCAGAACATCCTCCTCACCGGCCAGCCGACCAGTTTCTTCTTTGCAGATTCCGGGTTTGAGCGGATCTCGAACGTTCCCGGGGTTGCAGAGGCCAGCCCGGAGATCTTTATTGCCACCCTGTTTGCCTCGTGCTGTGCAGCCCCGGTCCAGATGATCGCGATCGATCCTGAGAACGATTTTACCGTCTCCCCCTGGCTGGCAGAGAACCCTGGCGTAAAACTCGGGCAGGATGACATCCTCATCGGCAGCAATATCATTCAGAACATCGGTAAGGACCTGATGTTCTACGGCCACAATTTCCACGTGGTCGGGATCCTCGATCCGACGGGGATGGGCGTGGACAACTCGGTATTTACCCGGATTGAGGATGCCTATGTCATGGCTGCGGAGTCCGATACAAAGGCAGTAAAGAAGCTGATAATACCGGAAGGGAAAGTATCGGCGGTGCTGGTCAGGGTGGAACCCGGGGTGTCCCCCTCGTCGGTTGCTACCCGGATTAAAGAGGAGATCCCCGGGACAGAAACCATACTCCCTGACGGGCTTCTGAACGCGGTGAAAGGTCAGATGAACGCTGTGACAAACCTCCTCTATGGGTCAGCTCTCGCGGTGACGATTATTGCGATACCACTGATCGGGGTGGTGTCGGCCATGGTAGCCCATGAAAGGAGAAGAGAGATCGCCCTGCTCAGGGCACTCGGTGCGACCAGACGTTTCGTTATCCGTCTTATGCTTGCTGAATCCTTTGTCCTTGCCATTATCGGAAGCCTGATAGGGATAGGGGCGGCTGCAGGGTTTCTTATCATCTACCAGGATTACATCACCTACACCCTGCAGGTTCCTCTTATTATTCCCTCGGCACTGACTTTACTGGCCGGTGGAGCGATCTCGCTTTTCCTTGCGTTTGGGATTGCCGGAGTATCATCGCTCTATCCTGCGTATCTCGTTATCCATTCGGAGCCTTTTGATATTATCAGGAGGGGAGGAGTATGATCGAAGCAACAAACCTTACCAGGATCTTTTCCAATGGACATTCAGAAGTGCGTGCCGTTGATAATGTCCACCTGGAAGTGAACCGGGGAGAATTCAGCATGATCCTCGGGAGATCAGGGAGCGGGAAATCGACCCTGCTTGGGATGCTCGCCGGACTGATCCGGCCGACGTCCGGGACAGTCCGTATCAAAGGGACCGATATCGGCAGCCTCTCCGATAACCTGATCTCAGAGATCCGGGCCCGGGAGATTGGATTCGTCTTCCAGTTCTCCGGGCTGCTCCCCACTCTCACCGTCCTCGACAACCTGATGCTTCCGGCCCTGTTTTACCCGGGGAAGACCGATGTCCGGACACGAGCCCTTGGCCTCCTTGACAGAGTGGGACTGTCCGACCGTGCGAATGCCTACCCCGGGACGTTATCCAGCGGGGAGATGAAACGGGTTGCCATCGCAAGAGCCCTCTCCAATGGCCCGGCTCTCCTTATCGCCGATGAACCGACCGGAGATCTCGATGTCGACACCGAGTATGAGATCATGGAGCTGTTCCGTCAGCTGAATGTTGAGGGGATGACCATCGTGATGGTTACCCATAATCCGGATCTCGTGCGGTATGCCACCCGCATCTACGGCATGGAAAAGGGGAGACTGGCTGAGGGATTCCATTCGGTCCACACCGGCCATGGACCTATGGAACCGCTGCGGTGAAGGGGGATCAGATCAGAATGAAGCAGAAGATGAACTACCTGACCTACATCATCGCTGGTATCCGGAAGAAACCCGGGCGCAACCTCGCAACGATCTTCTGTTTTGCCTTCATCGCTGCCAGTATCTTTTCAGGCCAGTTCCTCATGGCGGGTGCTGCCAGGAGTGTTGACCAGGGGCTCTCAAGAACGGGCGCTGATATCGCCGTTGTCCCCACCAGATACCTCATCCACCTGGGAGCAGCAGGACCGGACAACACGATGGCAATTGTCAGGGTCGAACCAACTCCCTACCGGATCCCGTTGACCACCATGGACACTATCCGGACGGTGGCGGGTGTCACCGCCGCGAGTCCCCAACTCTATGTCTCAACGATCGATCTTCCGGAGATCGCTCCAACGCCGGTTGATATCTACGGTATTGATCCGGAGACCGATTTTGCCATCCAGCCCTGGCTGCAGGCTCCCCTGAAAGCTCCTCTCGGCCCGGGAGAAGTGATAGCGGGGAATGGCATACCTGGGAAGGTTGCATCAACGATACCGATTGCCGGTTATGAGTATACCATCGTGGGAAAGCTTGACCCTACCCAGTCCGGGATCGATCACACGCTCTTTTTCCGGATGGAAGATGCTTATACCCTTGCATCAACCGACGGAGTGGTCCCTCCTGGTTCTCCCCGGATCAATCCCGGGGAGATCAACGCAGTGCTTCTCCGTATCGGACCGGAGCCGGACTGGTTCCGCACCTCAGGAACGCTCGATTTCAAACCGTCCTACCCGGGATTTATCAAAGATGTGATAAGAAAACAGTTCGAGCCGACCTATGTAACGGCAATCGGTCATCATTACGCCATCACGCCGATGTCAGAGGAGATCACCGGGATTCCCGACTTTCTCTCGATCATCTCCGGGATTGTGGTGGTGGCAGCATTCCCCCTCATCGCCCTTATTGCAGCGATGGTTGCCCATGAGCGCCAGCACGAGATCGGCCTCCTCCGGGCACTTGGTGCAAAGAGGAGGATCATCGCCTTGCTGGTGATCAGCGAGGCATCCTTCCTCGCTCTCATCGGGGGGATTCTTGGAGTGACTGCCAGTGTCCTGGCATTTGCCCTGATGAATCCATCGGGAGTCCTTGCTCCTGCACTGCAGGTATCGTTCAGAATGCCAGGGTGGACCGAGGCCGGGGTGATAGCCGTTCTTGCCGTCCTGATCGTCCTTGCCATCGGGAGTATTGCCTCGCTCTATCCCGCTTACCAGTCCAGCAGGATGAATCCTTACGAAGCGATCCAGCGGGCGGGAAACTGACATGGGCGATGACCGGACCTGGTATCGCAAGAGATCGATGGACCAGATACGATGAATCCAGGCCGCATTGAGATTCGACTTCCCTTCCCCTTCACAAGGGTGGAGTATCTATGACCCTCTCTCCAGATCCAAAACCAGAGAAGATAGTACCTGTCACCTGGCTCCTTTCCGGGTGTCTCATCCTGTTGATCTGCCTCCCGGGGTGCACCCAGATCGCCGGCCAGGATGAAGAACCGACGCAAAGAATCAACAACCTGACCTGGTACCTTGTCACCTTCCATGAGAATGGCAAGGCAGATCCTGTTATGAACGGGACAACCATCACCGCGTTTTTCAACAGCGAGGGGGTGGTCTCCGGATCTGCGGGCTGCAACCAGTACTCCGCCGCATATTCCGGGGGACCGGATTCCCTCGCCGTCGGGTCGCCCATCTCCACCGAGATGTACTGTGAGTCTCCTCAGGGGATCATGACACAGGAGACCCGTTACCTGTCGTCTCTACAGGGATCTGGTTCTTACCGGATCTATGAGACCATCCTGGAGATTGCTGATGGCAATGGGACAACAATTCTCACCTATACCGCAATCCCGCCCAATCTCCTCAGCACCTGGCGCACGATCACGTTCGGGACGGCAGGGGGGCAGACATGGACCCCCGGGACCCTCACCACCATCACCCTCCGGTTCAATCCCGATGGAACGATCAGTGGAAACGCCGGATGCAATGATTACACCGGAAAATTCCAGGTCAACGGGGCGGACTCGCTTGTGATAGGCATCACGGGAATGACCAAGATGTACTGTGGGATCGGGGGTGTCATGGAACTGGAGGATGCTTATACAAAGACGCTGATGCAGATGCGATATTTCTCCCTCTCCAACAATATGCTCCGGCTTTCAGATGCGACGGGGAATATCCGGATGCTGTTTGAGAGAAAACCAGCATGAATTCATCCTCTCATCTTTTATCCATTACATCAGCAGCAGGAGTGGAGCATGGAGTGGTTATCGGCTTAAGGTGTTAATACCAATCACCGTATCCTGATCGATTGAATCTGAATTACCCACCAGGAAAGTGACCATGCCAAGCCAATGCTCAAATGCCTTATCAATCACACCTTGGATGATCCCAGCATCCTTGGGATAAAATCACGGTACAAGCAGAACAGGCAGCCTGCAGCAGAACACTGGTCGAACTGTCCCAGAGCCTTGAGTTCCGGGGAAAAGCTTCGCTCTCACCTCTACTGTTCTCCCCCAAAAAAGGGATCCTGGTTCTGGCCGAGCGTCTCACCGGTGGTGAACGACGGCTGGAAACAGGGCGATTGGGAATTGATCTCACGATTTTTAGAATGGTACTGTGTTCCAGTAGGATCTTTCTAAAGAACCCGTACTTGAGGAAAAATTTGAAACAACGACAGAAGTGCAGTATTCAATGGTGTCGTGCAGCATCACCTGATCGTGTCTCTATTTCTCAAGAGAGATATCGAGAACGCCATTAAAGAACTTTCTCTTAAATATTCGTTCAGCCGGAGGGATGGCTATCACCTTTTGTAATAGTATTTTTTTATTATGAACGGTCACAATCAACGTTTGCCCCCTGTGGTCGATACTGACTTGCTCTTCTGTTACTCCGGGAAGACTGACAATGACCCGGATATGCCTGCTGTCATCAGAAATGTTGACGGGGGGATCGAACACTTTGATGGTTTTGGGGATATCATCGTTCTCCGTGTTCATGGTTGTACCCTGGTGAGATTTATCATTATCGCGCTCTTTTGGAAAAATTTTTTTTATATTTCGTATATTCCTGAACGTACCTTCATCATCCTCACCCCTCGATAAGAGAGCCGGAGAAATGTAGGGGGATCTGTTCCTGTCTGGGGGATTATCCGGTGAAGGTATGATTCTCCGATATACCGCATCTTCGGGCGAGCATGACATCCCTGTCTTGAGTCCTGAAGTGTGAAACTTCCGAGATCTGGTGCAAGGGAGGAGGGGTCTTTTAATCCATTGCCGATGAGGCTTCTTCCCTGAAGGTTGGACATGGCATTTCTTGTTCATGTGGGATCCTGTCCCACACATCACTCCTCGCACGACTTTCCAGATATAGGTTGGCTTCATTTTCGAAAATTGTTTCAAATTTTGTCACATCTGCTCTTCTTCTGATTCTCCTGCCCCTGGCTCTCGAAAGAATTATTTTTGGACCGGGGGAGATATTCCAACCGAACTGTCACCCAGGATATGCCTGAATACAAACTTGAATTCATTCAGCCGGTTCTCAATGTACTTCCTGCCAGCTTCGGTGGGAGAGTATAATTTGGATTTTCCTGATGTTTTCATAGTGAGATACCCTTTCTGTTCGAGATCATAGAGGAACGTGTAAATCCTGGCCTGAGGGATGAGAACATGATATCGGTTGTGGATCTCGTGGACAATATCATATCCGGACATAGGCTTTCCCAGGAGTGATAGTACTACCGGTTCCAGGGATTTTTTCACGACATCATCGATCGTAGCCTGGGGAACCACAGCGACTGATTCGGCGGGGAAGGATCGGTGGGAAAATGAAAGAGTGGTATCCTTCCCCGTAGAGATGATGATCTTTCCAATTCCATCGGAGAGCTGTTTGATCTTGAGGTGATCAATATCAGCCATATCCACTGCGATGATCCCTGATATGGGTACCCCCTCGCTCTTCTTGTTCAGGACCAGATCCTTGATGGCGAGGATATCGGAAAACTCTCCTATCTCGGAAAAATCGAAGATGACCTGGATTGAGCCATCCGTGGCATCCCTGGACAGGGAGGCTGAACACTTCTCAAGAATTCGTGGCAGGAGATATGTCTCGCCCTTTTTTACCCGTTTCATATGCAACGCGCCGCTCTGGATCTCTTTCAGGAAATATTTCTGCAGGACGGAATGGTGGTACGCAAAGAGATTATGCCCTCCTCTCTTTACTCCCGCTTCGATGGCAAATTTGAATAGTGGTTCTCTCACGGCCGGGTCTGCATAAAGGAACAGGAAAATATCGGTAAAAATATCCTTGAGGAGAAGGGTCTTGATTTCCGGCAGGTCAATATATTCTGTACCGCTTTCCCCTTCTTCACCTCCCTTCCCATGACTGCGGCTCTCATCTGCACTCGTGGCACCTTTTCGGAGTTCCCGTTCAGCGGTTTTGCGGAACAGCGCGACCTCTATCCCGGCCTTGATCTCCAGTTCATTGAAGGGTTTCACGATATACCCGTACGGCCCGACAAGTTTTGCCTTTGCGATGGTGGCATCATCGGCAAATGAGGTGACGAAGACGACAGGAATATCCAGCTCTTCGGCAACGGTTTTTGCCGCTTCGATCCCATCCAGCCTCCCTGGCATGACGATATCCATCAGCACCAGGTCCGGGTTCAGCCTTCGTGCCTTTTCGATCGCATCTTCCCCTGATGCAGCGATTCCGGAAACGGTGTATCCCATTGCATTCAGACGCTCTTCCAGCTGCATCGCGATAATCGCCTCATCATCCACTACAAGAATGTTTGACATGGTCAGGTACTCCCTTGATGAAGCGGGAATTCAACCGTTACTTCTGTCCCCTGTGTGCTTACGATCGTGACCGTTCCATTTAGCTGTTGGGCGAGGCTCCGTATGAGCTTCAGGCCGAGGCTTGTCGTCCGGTCCACGTCAACGTTCCTGGGGATGCCGGCCCCGTCGTCCCGGACAACAATCCTGATGCGATCATCCACCTGTTTTGCGGATACTTCCAGCATGCCCTGCTTTTTTTCCCTGAATGCATGCTTGAATGCATTGGAGAGGATCTCATTCACAATCAGTGCACATGGGATAGCCTGATCGACAGGCAGGTATATCTCATCAGCCTCAATCTCACTCTGAATGTCAGCCCCTGAATGGCTGTAAATGTTCGACAGGTCAACCACCTGGTCCCGAATCTGGCCCCCCATATTAATCTTATCGAACTGCTTGCTCTCGTACAACCGGGTATGAATCTGTGCCATCGTTTTTATCTTCATCATCATATCGGTCAGAATGCTGTTCGTGGTGCTATTTGATGTTCGCATCCGTGTCATGTCAAGGAGACCTGAGATGATCTGAAGGTTGTTCTTGACCCGGTGGTGAATCTCCCGGATCAGGGTTTCCTTCTCCTGCAGGGAGGCAAGCAGCCTCTCCTCGGCATGCCTGCGGTCAGTCACATCCCGGAAGCTCTGGACCCTCCCGATGATGGTGGTATCCATCTTCTGGGGTTTTGAGTATCGTTCGAAGATTCTGCCGTCTTTGAGCTCCAGCATGTCATAGGTCTCACGATCCTGGTCGTAGTCATGAGAATTTACCCTCTCGCTAAAGAATTCAGGATTTTTCACCCTGGTGCGGAGGTAGTGGGAAACCACCCTATCTTCACCCGATAGCAATTGTTCGTCCGGAATCTCCCACATGGCAGCGAAATTCTGGTTATACCGGATGATCCTCCGCCTGCGATCGACGACATATATCCCATCAGCCGTTGATTCAAGGGCTGCATGCAGTTCTGAAACGGTTTTTTTAACCAGTGACTCTGCCCGTCGCCGCTGGGATATCTCTTCCCGGAGATCGGCATTGGCTTTTGCCAGCTGGGACGTCCTCTCCTCTACCCGCCCTTCAAGCAGGTCGTATGATATCATGAGGGCATCCTCGGCTCTCTTCCGTTCAGTGATGTCGCGGGCTGCGGCAAAAACACCAGAAACGTTCCCTGCTCCATCCAGGTAGAGCGAGGCATTGTAGAGAACGGGAGTAACATGCCCATCCCTGTGCCGGATCTCGAGTTCATAATCCATCACGGACCCGTCGCGGAACACCTTCTGGTATCCTGCCTCTGCCAGTTCCGGGCTGGTGAAGTAGTCCGAGAAGTCGGTCCCAATCAGCTCTTCGCGGGAATATCCGGTGATCCGGACCGTGGCTGCATTGACATCACTGATCTTTCCATCTGGATTTATGGTGACGAGGGGATCGAGACTCGACTCGATCAGGCTCCGGTTGTAGGCGTTTGCCCTCTCAATCGCTTCTTCAGCCTTTTTCCGGCCAGTGATGTCGCGGGCTGCGGCAAAAACACCAGAAACGTTCCCTGCTCCATCCCGGTAGAGCGAGGCATTGTAGAGAACGGGAGTAACATGCCCATCCCTGTGCCGGATCTCGAGTTCATAATCCATCACGGACCCGTCGCGGAACACCTTCTGGTATCCTGCCTCTGCCAGTTCCGGGCTGGTGAAGTAGTCCGAGAAGTGGGTCCCAATCAGCTCTTCGCGGGAATACCCGGTAATCTGGATGGTAGCGGCATTGACATCACTGATCTTTCCATCCGGGTTGATCGTGACAAGGGGATCGAGACTTGCCTCGATCAGGCTCCGGTTGTATGCATTTGCCCTCTCGATCTCCTCTTCAGCCTTTTTCCGTGCAGTGATATCATGGGCGATGGTGGATGCACCAATCAACGTCCCCTTACTGTCCATGATGGGTGAAATCACGAGTGATACCTGGATCTGAGTTCCATCTTTCCGTACCCGGATCGTATCATAGTGAACCACCGGTTCTCCATTCCGTATCTTTTCAAGGAGACATCCAAACTCGTCAATCAGCCCGGGTGCCAGGAGGATCGATATGTGCTGGCCGATCACCTCCTCTGCGGAATATCCGTATATCCTTTCGGCGCCGGCGTTCCAGCTCAGGATAGTGCCATCAAGGGATTTACCGATGATAGCATCGTCAGAATGAGCGACGATTGATGCGAGGATCGTGGATTCTTCTTCTGCTTTCTTCCGATCGGTGATATCGATCCCCATCTCAAGGATATGGAATGTCCCATCCGTATCCCAGAAGGGGATGTCGTGAACCTCGTAATCCCTGCCGTTCGGTCCGGTCCAGAACCACCGGTGGGCTTCTCTGGTTTTCAGGACAGTGAAGGTCTCGCAATTCTCACAGGGTTCGGTCTGGTTGAAGAGGGATTCATAACATCGTTTCTTTCCTGGATCCGCAAATGACTCGCGGAAATTCCGGTTTGAAAACGGAATCTGATACCTTTCATTGAGGAGGCAGACATAGACCGGGAGCATTTCGAGTAGATCATAGAGCCGTTGCCGTTCATGTTCTGCGGATGTAAGTGCGTTGGAGAGTTCTGCAGTCCGTTGGTTGACGAGGTTCTCCAGTTCTTCATTCAGCTTCAGAAGAGCCTTTTCTGCTTGTTTTCGATCGGTACTATCACGGGCAATACCCCGATACCCCAGCAGTGTGCCGTTCCTGTCAAAAAAGGGGACCCCGCTGATCTCCAGATATATGGTATTTCCCTGTCGATCAATTGAGGTTATTTCCAGTCCATGAAAGTGTCTGGGATTCTTCAGGATATCGGTGAGTAACTCTTCCGCGTAACTTTTCTCAACCGTAATCAGCAGGTCGAGAATGGTCTTTCCTATCACCCCATTGTGATCGATCCCCCATAACGCCTTCATCTGGGGGCTGCAATAGGAGAATCTCCCTTGGGCATCCATCTCCCAGATAAAATCAACATTGGTCTCTATCAGTGCCTGGTATCGCGCGTGGCTCTCTTTGAGCGCCAGCTCCATCAGTTTTCTTCTGGTAATGTCGATGATCACATAGGCAAAGCGGGGAAATCCGGAGGGAGCTGTCCCGAGGTAACTGACCGTGTTGTGGAACCAGATCTCCTCACCATTCCGTTCATACCTGGATTCAAAGGTAACCGGAAGGCCGGTCATCTGGCTTTCGCGATAGTGCCTGATCCACAACAGCAGGAGATCTTTCGGCACCCCCAGTTCAGAGCCGAGTCTGTTCTTTACGTCCTCTGGTGTCAGTCCAATATATGCGGCCGCGGCGCTGTTACAGGCAATGTGAAGCAGGTCATCCTCTGCAATGACCTCATTGATACCCCTCATCACACCTGACGAGTCAAAGAAACTACAGAGAAGGGCTTCACTCTCCTGCAGCTCATCCAGCACCTGCCTGCTCTCGCTAGGATTCTGATTGAATGCTATCGACTTGGCAGGGATCCTGATATCCTTACCAGAATTGTGATCGTGTGCAGAATCTTTCAGAGCCAGGTTTGTTTTTTTCCTATTCCTCGCCACCATCTCCTCTCCCTCGTAGCTGAAATGTTCCGGGATACGATGCTTCTATCGGTGGAATGTTCCCGCTTCAATAGCATCAACTCTGCTTTAGAATCAACTCTGTTTTAGAGAAGTGAATATGTTTCTTTGTTTAAAACCGGATGGTATGTTTCAAATTTTGAAACAACCTGCTGTTTCTCATTTTTAACAAAGGCACAGATGCCGAGGGGGTGGTCTTCAATCGTATTTCAGGAATTCAAAACAGGATTCAGGTGACTCCACCATTTTTCGATTATACCACGGAACCTGAGGTGGTTCCACGTATCCACTCTCCGGAAGGAACATCAGTGCCACCGTTGAGCGCCCTCCCCTCTCACCCGGATCAATGGTTCAGAACAAGTATCCCTGCAAGCCAGATCAGATATGCGGTGACAAGACTCGGAATAAAAGGGAACCGACCCATCAGCAGAAAGAGGGCGAGGACAAACAGCAGGGTAGGGATCATGAAGGTGAATGAGGCAAGGACCAGTTCCTGGGTAGTCTGGGCTCCGTTTTCGACGTAGGTAAAGATGAAAGCCAGGGTGGTGACGATCGGGGCGGCGATGAGGATACCGCCATATTTCGGATCGACAAACCGTGAGAGCCAGGTCACCGCGACCACCATCCCGCCGCCGACCAGGAATTTCAAGAGCGTGTAGTAGTACTCCGTCCACATCGGAACTCACCCGGGTTTCTATAGAACCATTCATTCACTTTACGGTTAAGGATTGTCCAGATCGCCCTATGGAATAACAGGATTTCTCCTGTAAATGATGGATATCCCTGTCATCCTTTCGATACGCTTCCGCGACGATGCCGAAGGGCGATTTTCAGCCCATCCCAGTAAACCATATCCTTTTCATCGAGTCATCATCCGTGGATTCCCGTTATCCCCCCGGAAGAGAAATCCATTGGGAAAAAGGTGGAGCGGATCCTCGTATCCTCCTCCGCCTCATCCTCCACCCTCAGCCCCTTCACGCCCGACAATGACGGTGTTGGTATCGGTCGCTGGAGGGACAAGGGGGGTGTGATCATTATTCACCAACTCTACTGCCACGATGTGGTACCCCCCTGGAACGTCAGTCCAGGTATAGGTAGTATTTGCGGTGGGAGCATATCGTCCGGTTGCAGGGATTGCAGGGACCCCGGGAGAGGTCGGGGCTTCCGCATCAAGGAAGTAATGGAGGTGCCCTTCACCTGGCACATTGGCTCCTCCAAGGGCATCGACGAGTTGGAAATTCTCGACCGCTACGGTGACGGTGAAGTTGGTCGGGCCTGCAATCCCCACATCTTCGGGAGAGAGTATTCTCACGCGGGGGGGATTGGCCGGGACGGTTGGCGTTGTGGTAACCGTCGTTGTAATGACTGGAGTTATAGTGGGTGTTGAAGTCAGAGTCGGTGGCTGGGTTCCCCCTGGCCCTGCCGGTTCCGTGGTGCATCCACCCAGAAGAACGATCAACAGGAGAAGCAGTATCAAAAGGAGAGATACGGTTTTTTTCATTACAGCACCTTCCTTTCTGTTTTTGTGAAAGGTGAAATCCCATACACCCTGCCCTTGATATGTATTTCCTGTCGTTATAAAATCTGAAAATACAGGACATCATGGATTCGGGGGCTTCTTTCACCCTGAAAACTCATTCCAGCGTTGCATTGGAGGATATGAAACACTCTAATGGAAAACAGGATCTTTTCGTTCCGGACGGTGCGCATCCTGCTGTTTGTGGCATTTACCAAAAACACCTTAAAATACCTGCACCATCTCTGCCACAAGAACACTATGGCAGTACCACCTGATCTTCCAGACGCTCCGGGAACGGTTACGTTCGTGGCGAAAGCAGAAGGCCGGATCTATGCTCCCGGGAGCAGGGTCTGGAAAGGGCTTGTCGATCCTGAGCTCATCCGGCAGTATATGTTCGGGGCCGAAGTCGTCTCCGAATGGAAGGAAGGGAGCATGATCACCTGGAAGGGAGAATGGCAGGGGAGGCACTACGAGGAACGGGGGCACATCCTCAGGATTGAACCCGAACGCCTGCTGCAGTACAATCACTACAGCCCCCTTTCAGGGCTCCCGGATGCTCCGGAGCATTACCACACCGTGACTATCACCCTCTCTGAAGACGGGGCGTTCACCCTGCTTCTGCTCATCTCGGATAACAACCCGACTGAAGCATCCCGCGACCACTCGCAGAAGAACTGGGAAATGATGCTTGGGAAACTGAAGGAGCTTCTTGAAAGTGAGGTGGTACAACGCCTCTTCTCCGAGTATGAGAATGCATTCTCCCGGCTTGATGTCGGGAGGAGTGCCGAATTCTTTGCTGATACCTTCCTCTCGGCAGGTCCGCAGGGTGTCGTTGCACAGAGCAAGGCCGAGTTCATCAGGCTCGCAGGCCAGGCGGCCGAGTTCTACAAGGCAGTCGGGCAGACATCGGCACGGATCCTGTCACTCGAGGAGAACCGGATAAGTGACGAGTACTCGCTGGTAAAGGTCCATTGGGGGGTTACGTTCAGGAAGACCGGGGACCGGTTGATCGAATTTGACGTCTCTTATCTCGTCCAGAAGACCGGCCCAGAACCGAAGATCATCCTCTTTGTTGCCCACCAGGACGAAGAGAAGGCGATGAAGGAGCTCGGGCTCCTCTAAAACTGGCCTTGCATTACAATTAGGATCGAACCATGTCAAATCAGCGAGACCCTTGTGTTTCAGAATCTGAAAATTCCCCATACCTCTTTATGATTGACCATCTCTCCCTCACTGAAGAAAGGTAAGGGCGACGATGCAACAGATTACCGCAAGCAAGAAATACCCCAACGGGATCCAGGTGTCCTGGACCGAAGAAGGGAGAGATAAGAACGACTTCTTCTCGTACGAGGACCTGGTCGACCTGAAGATCAACGCGTTCGATCTCCTGGAAAATCCCCGATCCTATCGTATCAATCCTGCCGGCCATCTGATAGAGACAACCATGCCTGGATGTGACCTGAATTCCTGCGAGGGACAGATCGTCATCTCACGTCTCTTCGATGCCCCGCGGGTACTTTCATGGAAAGTATGGACCGAGCCGAAGTTGATCATGCAATGGTGGGGACCGAAGGGGTTTACGGCTCCCTCCTGCAGGAATGATCTCAGGGTGGGTGGGACCTATCTCTATTGTATGCGGTCTCCGGATGGCCAGGATTTCTGGAGCACCGGGATCTACCAGGAGATTGTGAAACCGGAACGTATCGTCTGCACGGACAGCTTTGCCGATGAGAAAGGGAATATCGTGCCGGCTACTTACTATGGCATGAGCCCTGATTTTCCTCGTGAGATGCTCCTGACCGTCACGTTCAGGGAGCAGGCGGGCAGGACCCGGCTTACCCTCCAGCATACGGGTCTTCCCCCCGGTGAGGTGAATGACCTGACAAGGAGCGGGTGGAATGAGTCCCTGGACAAGTATTCCGGTGTTCTCTCGGCGATTGTTTTTGGCGGAGGGAAAGTTCCGGTGGTGAACAGGTAGCGCATAAAATAGGGAATCAGGAGGAACCAGATATGATTCAGCTCAGTCTTACCGAGGAAGAAAAATTGGTGATGAAGAAAATTCTCCAGGAGTATCTTTCCGATTTGAGGACGAAGGCCGCCAGCACCGACCGGCAGGACCTCCGTGACATCCTGAAAAAAGATGAAGAGACGATAAAGAGGACATTGAAGGCGCTTGGCTGAACGGGATAGCCCTGATTCGATGCACATTATCCGGATACGAATCGCTGCTGGTAGCCTGGGATCTCAGAATTTTCCCGGGTGAAGATGAGATAATAATTGAAAAGAATCCATATCTTTTTCTCCCGGTTACCTCATGCATTCACATGTCTCAACGATTGCATATACTGATTACCGTCGCCATTATCACCGGATTTATCTTCCTTCCCGGCTGCACCTCCCCGCCGAATCCTCCCTCAACAATCACTCCAACCCCTCCCATCACGCCCGGAAATGCATCCGACCTGACCAACCAGAACGCTCCTGATGCTGCGACCTTCTCTACGTATCCCTCGCAGACGAAACTGCATACTCCCGATGTTCCGGTTGGCCTTAAGTTTGTGGCCGGCGGGTTTTCCGCCCCCATGCAGGTTGCAGATCCGCACGATGGAAGCGGCAGGCTGTTCCTCGTTGATCAGAACGGGTATGTGAAGATCTTCTTCATGAACGGGACTGTTCTTGAGCAGCCATTCCTTGATGTCAGGGATCGGATGGTGAGGATTGAACCCACGTATGATGAGCGGGGGCTCCTCTCGGTAGCATTTCACCCGGATTATGCCTTGAATGGCAGGGTGTTTGCCTATTACAGTGCCCCGCTTCGATCGGGAGCGGACCCAGCCTGGAGTTGCACCAACCACCTCTCGGAGTTCCGGATCTCAGCTCTTGATCCGAACCAGGTGGATATGACGAGTGAAACGGTCCTGCTGCAGGTGGATAAACCGTACCAGAACCATAACGGGGGAACACTCCTTTTCGGCCCCGATGACGGGTATCTCTACCTTCCTCTTGGTGATGGAGGCCGGGCGGATGATACCGGTATGGGTCATACTCCTTTGATCGGGAACGGCCAGGACCTCTCGACTTTGCATGGCAAGGTGATCCGGATCGATGTCGATAGCACGAGCCCCGGGAAGCTCTACGCGATTCCCCCCGATAATCCTTTCCTCGTGAATGCAAGCATTCTCCCGGAGATCTATGCCTATGGATTCAGGAATCCCGCGTATGCTACCTTTGATTCCGGTAAAAGCCACAAGATGTTCATCGCCTCGGCCGGGCAGCAGCTCTTTGAGTCGGTTGATATCGTGTACAGAGGCGGTAACTATGGCTGGAATATCAGGGAGGGAACCCATTGTTTCAACCCACAGAACAACCTCCAGCCCCTCCCTGGTTCCTGCCCGACAACAGGGTATCGGGGGGAGCCCCTGATCGGCCCGGTGGTCGAGCTGGGACACGACGTTGGCAATACCATTGTCGGGGGCGTGGTGTACCGCGGCAGTATGATGCCTGCACTCCAGGGTTCGTATCTCTTCGGGACCTGGGCTGACGGGAACCGGATGTCCGGGGGCGGGACCCTCCTCATTGCAGCTCCTCCCTCCGATCTTGATATTGGAACCCTTCCTGACGATGCTGCAGCGCTGACTCCTGCACACAATGCCATGTGGATCACGCGAATCTTATCAGTCGAAAACAATCCGAACGGGCGGATCAATGCCTTTATCAGGGGCCTCTCTGAGAATCCCAACCATGAGGTCCTCGTCCTGATCAACCAGAATGCCGGACCAGGCCTCTCCCCTCCGAATTCCGGCCAGATCTGGCAGATGGTGCCTGCCAGCACCCCAGGGCTGGTGGATACCTCCACCACCCCGCCGTAAATCCGACCCCGATACCAAATCCCCTGGTATCTGGATCGGCAACGGTACTTCCTTTACCAGGGATATCACCCATCCCAGTTGAACAAGAATAACTATTGAACAGGATTTTTAGCCATGTCCAGCCCATGCAATGCACCATCAAAAGACCCCTTTCAAATGATTCATCGATTATTGAAAGGCCCCGGTCATACCTCATATTTAGAAACGAGGATTCGACCATGATCGGGATTGCACTATCCTGGAGCATGCTCGTAACCCGGACATACGGGATGCCTCCCGCCATCGATACAATTGGGAATGGGGGAGGCGGTTCCCCAGGAAGGAGGCATGTTTGAACTCGCCCTCTGGTGTCAGACTCCTTCCGTTGATAGGTGATAGTGTACGGAGAACCGTCACCACGCTGTTATCGTCTGGACATAAGAGGGTATGCCTTCGTTTCAATAAATGAAAGAAAGCACCGGGCGGTAACAGTCCTGAAATGTTGTACGAGAATGTTTCCTCGTCAAACTCGAATCCCGAAAGACACGGACATGGATATCATAGGCAGCGGGAGGAGCTATTGCTGCAGGCAGAATGGGGTCATGTATCCGATATCGGTATTGAAGAGAGATCATTATCGTTACGTTGGAGTAAGAAAAGGAGGAGTGAGGAGATTCTCGGTCACCCCTTCATCATCATTCAATGAGGATCTCTTTTCCCCTTGGTTCTTTTGTCTTCTTCAGCCGCAGCTCGAGCACCCCGTTCTTGAAACTCGTCGCTACCCCTTCCTGGGTAACATCTGCAGGGAGGAATACGGTGCGCGATCTGCTCCGGAACGAACGCTCGTGCAGATAATATTCCTCTTTCTTCTCCTCTCTCTCTTCCCTGTGATCGATCGAGATGACAAGGATCTTCGGATCGACGAGTTCTACGTGGATATCTTCCTTATCGACTCCAGGGAGATCCGCGACAACCGTGACTTCGTCACCATGATCCCTGACATCAACGGTAATCTCCTGCCACCGGGTCAGGGAAGGCCATCGGACCTGTTCCGGTTCCCAGAAGCCGATGCCAAATCCCCGGATCATGTCATTGAAATGCCGCTGCAGGTCGATCATCAGTGCATCGTAATCACGGATTGTTGCTGGCAGGTCACTTCGTACCATATGTCATCTCCTCCTCCTCAGCATACACCCTTCACCGGGGTGATCGATACTGCTGTCCCAGGACAGTTCATCGACGATCCGTTTCTGGATATCTTTATCTGATAGCGTCATATTAGCAACTCCCTACCCGGAACTCCCTATCGGGAAATCCAGGGCATCGTGAGCCATTACGGACTGGTGTCATAATAGTTATTATGGGACGTTTCAGTCTCTGAATCATTTCCTGACACATGAAGTCAGGTATAAATACT
The DNA here is from genome assembly GCA_002068435.1 of Euryarchaeota archaeon ADurb.BinA087. Classification (GTDB taxonomy): domain Archaea; phylum Halobacteriota; class Methanomicrobia; order Methanomicrobiales; family Methanospirillaceae; genus UBA9949. The sequence continues at coordinate 20,358 of MVZQ01000012.1, forward strand.
CACCCTGCTCACTGAAGGACCAATACAGGAGGGAGAATATGCCATACCGCTGGAAGAAGAAGGTTGACGTCGATGAGACCATTGTCGTCATCAAGAATGTGCTTGAAAATCAGTCTGACCTGCCAAACTGGCTGGTGAACACCATTTATGGAGCTATCCGGGATTCCGATCCTGCTATGACGAAATATTTCTACACCGAAGTGAAGCGATACGTGCCTGCGACGATGAAGTATTTCGAAGAGGGTTCGGTGCGGACTCCGATCTGAAGAATCCTCTCTTTTTGTCTTATTGATTCCGTTCCGAAACGGAGTTTTCACAGCTCTTTTATCAGGAACACATGCCATCTGTTCAACCCGGCATATTCTGAACGAATCGTTGCAAAAGTGCTTCCCCCCCTGACCTGAACACTTCCAGGGTATGTTCGTCACAAGGACCTAGCCACGATTTTGAATATTATCCACTGGAACGTCGTATATAAATCGTTATAAAAAATGAATCATACCATTATTTTTATCATCGGAGAAGGTCATAGCCGGAATCATGCCAAGACTCAATCCAATCCTTTTCATGCTCATCGGAGTAGTGCTCTTCCTGGTGATCGCAGGCTGCACTTCCCCCCCGGTCATGCCGGCAGTTCCGAAAGTAACGATCATGGAACCTGCAAATGGTGCCACCCTCTCTTCCGGAGCGGTAGTGGTGACAATCCAGGTGCAGAACTTCTCCATTGTTGACAAGGAGGGGCAGGCCAGCGTTCCGGGAGAAGGGCATGTCCATTACTACCTCGATGTCAGCCCGATTCCGATTGATCCAACGAAGCCCGCTCTTCCCGCAGACATCGATGCCATCTGGGCACATGTTGCAGCACCGTCCTACACCTTTACCAATGTGACACCCGGAATGCACACCCTGTCCGTGCAACTGGTAAATAATGATCATACTCCTGTTATTCCCCTTGCCACCAGTATGGTATCAGTTGTTATACCGGCTCCGACGATTACTATACCGACCCCGACGACAATTACACCCACCCCGACTACCATGCCTCCAGGGCAGACCATCCCCCTCTCACTCGTTGCGAAGAACAATGCTTTTAACATAAGCACCATCACCGTTCCCGCCGGGGCCGCGGTGGTTATGACGTTTGACAACCAGGACAGATTCCCCCATAACGTTGCGCTCTACACGGACTCTACAGCAAGGACGACGATCTACAAAGGAGAGATAATCACCGGTCCAAAGGTGATAACCTACACCTTCAACGCACCCTCCCAGCCCGGGACGTACTTCTTCAGGTGCGATGTGCATCCGTCAACAATGACCGGTTCATTTGTCGTCACCTGATACCCTCTTTTTCAGGAAAACCTGCCTGAAGGTTCAGGAGAAGGGATGCCTCTGATACACCCGTTCTTGATTCCCGCGATCAATAACAAGAGGGTGAATGAAGACCTACTACGCCCGGACTACCGGGTCCTTGTCACCAAAACCTCCTGATAAGGACGGTGAGAAGAATCAGGCAAGGTGCTTTTGATCATTCTCTCATGCCTTATGGCTCTGGTGATCGGGCCGGATTGTCTCATAAACAGAGAGACCCGATAAACCGAAAAAAAAGAGGTGTGAATGTTGGAGGGAAGGAGGAAAAATCTGGGAATCAGGGTATTTTGGACCCCCAGATCGTGTGTTCATACCGCTGTGCTTTCTCTGCACCTCTCGTGCAGAAACTTTTATACTTCAGCCCTATGGCTTTGGTCACCGGGCAGGTGGGGCACATGCACCCTTTCTCAGCCGAGATGCACATGAAACTCTTTCCGGTTGCGCAGAAGAGTAATTCTTCATTCTTCTTGGCACAGGAGTTGTGGGTCGGACAGGTTGGACAGATACAGACCTTCTTGTTCTCGGCGATCCATTGTGCCTGCTGGTCTGCCGTCATACCCTTCATCTTCTTCATCAGATCTTCAAAGGCATCCATGGGAACACCACAGCGATGTAGGAGGAACAGATGACATTAAAGATATCCCTGAATTCCAAAATTTATAACAAGGCGTCAGAGGACCGAGATCTCCTCTTCTCCGTGATGATCCCAATTTCCCGTAAGTTTTATGATTCATCATAGGTGATTACGGTCGTACGATGAAGGTCCCTGATACCAAGGAGACCCGGGATCAGTGTCTCTGTCCCGGATGTCCCTCTTACCCCCATTGGTGTAAAGGTGAGGTGTTGTATTGTTCTGCCGGTTGTACCTCATGCGACATCAATGCAAAAGGATGTATCTGTCCTGATTGTGCAATCTATGCACAATATTCCCTTGAATGGATTTATTTCTGCGACAAGGAATCCGACGAGGAATCGGGCGTGGTGATGCGGAAAAAACGCTCCCATGAGGATAACGGGGTGTATCAGGAGATACACGACATCAAGACAATTGCATCAACCGGAAAGAGTATGGTACGTTCGATGGGATCGCAGAAACAGCTCCCCTTCTCATTGGATGATCTTCACCTTGTCCCGGCACAGATCGCTCAAATCCCCAGAAACCGGGAAGATCCGGTGAATACCCAGATCGTGATCGGCCCGGCATCTGCGAGGCCCCTCGTATCCTCTTCCCCTGTTCTGATATCCGGAATGAGCTATGGGGCCGTTTCAAAGAATGTGAAGCTGATCATCTCCCAGGTGGCTGCTCAGGAGAAGATCGCGTTCAATTCCGGAGAAGGGGGCGTTCTTCCCGAGGAGCTCGTGGCAAAAGATCACCTGATTGTACAGTATTCGACGGGACGGTTCGGGATCAGCGAGACCCTGCTGGAACAAGCTGCAGGGGTGGAGATACGGTTCTCACAGGGAGCCTACCCGGGAAAGGGAAGTTTCCTCCCCGCCGCCAAGATGACACAGGATATTGCGAGGATACGGGGGTTGAAAAAGGGGGAGGATGCCTATTCCCCTGCCCATCATCCGGATATCCGGAATCCCGCCGAACTTGCAGAGAAGATTGACTGGCTCCGTTCCGTGACAAGAGGTGCCCCGATCGGGGCGAAAATAGGCTGTGGGGCAATCGAGCAGGATATTGCGGTCCTCGTATCCGCGGGGGTCGACTTCATTGCTCTCGATGGATTCGGTGGCGGGACAGGAGGGACCAATGACTTTGTACGCGAGAATGTCGGGATTCCCCTCGTGGTAGCAGTGCCCCGTGCTGCACGGTATCTGAGGGAACTGGGCGTCAGGGACAAGGTCTCGTTGCTCTGCGGGGGATCGCTTCGGACCTCCGGAGATTTCACAAAGTGCCTTGCCCTGGGGGCAGACGCAGTGTATATTGGCACGGCCGCTCTGATTGCCATCAACTGCGAACAATACCGGCTGTGCCATACCGGTCTCTGCCCTACCGGAGTGACCACCCAGAGACCTGATCTGGTAAGGCGATGCGATGTTCCAAAGGGCGTCGTTCGGCTGGGAAATTTCATAAGGGCCATGACCGGGGAGATCGCTGACCTGACCCGGATTGCCGGCAAAGACACCATCCATGATCTCACCTGCCGCGATCTGGTCTCTTTCAACAGGGACCTGGCCCTCATAACCGGGTGCCCGTGGGTGGGCGAACGATCCGGGGGAGATTCATGAATTCTGCAGATGAACCGGACATCTTTTTTTCCGCAAACTATGTTTCAAAAAATGAAAGTGAGACAATTGGTTATCATTCCGGATCTTCCATCAGGATCCATGAACTCCTTGTCAGCCCCGGCACCTCCCGTTGCCAGGATCGATCCCTGTTCTGATCCCCCTGACCGAGCTGATCGTTCCCCCCGTGTGGTAATCCCCGACAGAACAGAACCGGGTATTCCGGATTTCTTTGATGCTGCCACCCGTACCGTGATGGAGCGTTTTCACGAACAGTGCCGAATCGAAGGGGTGCCTCTTTATCCTGAAGAGTTGATCGAATGGGGATTGTTCGAGTCGTTTCTTTCTGCCCATGTGGCACCTGATTCACGACGGGAGATCCCATGCATGTTCCTCTGGGCTGAATGGGTCAGGTTTTCCTTCCCCCGGATGCGAACCTTCCCCTCCCTCATCCGTGAGAAAGAATTCCGAACATTGCTCAGGGAAATCTTCGGAACGGAGATCGCAATGGATGACCAGCGTGGGCTGACGTTTCCCGGGATACGATACATCTCGAACGGTCGTTCTGCCTGATCCGGGGATCCCACCCCCTCAAAGGTGAGGCACTGTGGACGAGAGGAAGCACGAGCCCGTGCACGAAGCCGGTCATGATCATCATAAAGAAGCTCCTCCCCCGATAAGTCACGGAACTCCAGGAGATAACACACCCAAGGGGACCCATCATCCCCATGAGAAGCACCAATCAACCGGGGGAGAGGAGGCGGGTATGCACGGCTCCCATGGGCACATGATGGAGGACTACCGGAGACGGTTCATCGTCTCGATGATCCTCACGGTGCCAATCCTCATTTTATCATCGACCATCCAGGCGCTCCTTGGATTCACCCTCGTCTTTCCCGGATCTGACCTGGTACTCCTCAGCCTGGCTACCGTAGTGTACCTCTACGGAGGATGGCCGTTCCTGAAAGGGATCGTACGTGAGATCCGCTCCCGCCTCCCCGGCATGATGACCCTGATCGCGGTTGCCATCACCGTGGCGTATGGGTTCAGTGCATCGGTTGTCCTTGGGCTTGTCACAGGGGAACCCTTCTTCTGGGAACTGGCCACCCTGATCGATATCATGCTCCTCGGCCACTGGCTGGAGATGCGATCGGTCCTTGGCGCTTCGCGTGCCCTCGAGGAGCTGGTCATGATCATGCCATATGAGGCGCATCTGCTGAGGGAGGGTGGGACAACAGAAGAAGTTCCTGTCGAACGACTCGTGCCGGGAGACCGGGTGCTGGTCAAGCCGGGTGAGAAAGTTCCCGTCGATGGAATCGTGGCAGAGGGGAGATCCAATATCAATGAATCGATGCTCACCGGGGAGTCCCAGCCGGTCGCTAAGAAGGGAGGAGATACGGTCACCGGCGGTTCCACGAACGGGGAAGGATCTCTGGTCGTGGAGGTGACAAAGGTCGGGAGGGACACCTATCTTAGCCAGGTGATCGAACTCGTGCGGAAAGCCCAGGAGAGCAGGTCCCGGGCACAGGACCTTGCAAACCGGGCAGCCCTCCTCCTTACCCTGGTTGCCCTCTCGGTCGGTGCGATCACCTTCCTTGGCTGGTATCTCCTTGGCGAGAGCCTGGATTTTGCCATCGAACGGATGGCTACCGTCATGGTCATCGCCTGCCCGCATGCCCTCGGCCTGGCAGTCCCTCTTGTCGTCGCGGTCTCGACCACCCTCGCAGCAAAATCCGGTCTCCTGATCAGGGACCGGCAGGCCTTCGAGCGGGCAAAAGACCTCCAGGTGATCGTGTTTGACAAGACCGGAACCCTCACCAGGGGGATTTTCGGAGTCACCGATATTCTTCCCTTTGATGAAAGGGGAGAGGAGGAGGTGCTTATGAAGGCCGCTTCACTGGAAGCAAATTCAGAGCACCCCATTGCCCGGGGGATCATGCGGACCGCAGAAGAGCGGGGGATTGCACTCATCCCTCCACAAGACTTCAGGGCTCTGCCCGGGAAAGGGGTGGAAGGACAACTTAGGGGTATTCTTACCAGGATTGTGAGCCCCGGGTACCTGGAGGAGGAAGGGATAATGATCCAGGATCAGCGGGTGGAAAAGCTCGCAACGCAGGGAAAGACGGTGGTGTTTGTGCTCCAGGAGAGGACTGTTGTCGGGGCACTGGCGCTGGCAGATATCATCCGTGATGAATCCCGCGAGGCGATATCCCGGCTTAATGCCATGGGGATCAGGAGCATGATGCTTACGGGGGACAACCGGTTTGTTGCCCGGTGGGTGGCGGAAGATCTCGGGCTTGCCGATTATTTTGCCGGGGTGCTCCCCCACGAGAAGTCGGGAAAGATCAGGGAAGTCCAGGATCAGTACCGGGTCGGTATGGTTGGTGACGGGATCAACGATGCCCCTGCCCTGGTCCAGGCAGATCTGGGAATTGCAATCGGGGCAGGAACCGATGTGGCGGTCGAGAGTGCGGATATCGTGCTTGTCCGAAGTGACCCGCGGGATGTTGCCGATATCATTGCGCTTTCGAAAAAGACCTATTCGAAGATGGTCCAGAACCTTCTCTGGGCTACCGGGTACAACAGTTTTGCCATCCCCCTGGCAGCCGGTGTTGCATCCGGCTACGGAATCATCCTCACTCCTGCATTCGGGGCTGCGCTGATGAGTATCAGCACCGTTATCGTTGCGATAAATGCCCAGACCCTCAAGCTGACCTGATGTATCGGAGCGTTCTGGGAGGGGTCTGCTGAGATCGTCGGTCTCTTAAAGGGAAGAGACCTGTGGGATCCCTCATTAGGACTGCACTTTATCACGGCCTGCTCAGAGAGAAAAGGTATCCTCCCGGGCTTGGTTATCTGAGAGAAATTTCCTGGCCAGACCACGGATCCTTCTGGTCTCTTGAAGAGCATGAAGTTCATGATCCGGGTGAGGGCCGGGCTGCCATGAAACGGGAACACTACCTGCCGGAATTGTAATGTTTATTTTACCTCACTATCGAATACGTACGGGACGCCTCATGGAAACCCCCCGCTGGCTGAAACGTGGACTTGCCGGGATCATCGGATCTGCAGGTCTTGCCTACCCGGTCTGTGCGGCTATCTGCCCGAGGGGAAGGGGGTACTGCCCTTACCCGGGCAGCTGTTTTTTGTACACGGATGTCGATGCCAACACCATCTGTGATTATACCCCCCGTTCGGTTACCTCAGCCCCGACCGCTGCCAGCCCCACTCCTGCTGCTTCCCCGGTTTTTGAGGGGACCTCTTCCTCGTTGACCGTGCCGGCAACCCCCTCCCTCTCGCCGGCTGCAACGGTCTCCTCCAATGCCTCCGTTCCGTTCATCCCGGATACAGGACTCTTCCTCCCGGATGGTCTGATCATGGGAGCGGTATTTACCATCGTTCTCCTTGTCCTGTTCTTCTTCCTGTTCAGGTCAGGGATCCCCGGGACCCGACTCCAAAAACCCGTTCCTGCTCTCGGGACCTCGGCATTGTTCGCCCTCGGGATCGGGGAGATAGTCACCTATCTCCTGCTTGGGGAGGAGACGCTGGCATCGGCATTCGCTGTTGTCTACCTGCTTGCCGGAACGCTCCTTGCCGCCTTTGTCTGGAAGAGCGGAGCCATGTCCCGGAAGATCGCGGTCGCAACAGTGATGATGAGTACGGTTTTTGGCTTTGTCATCCTCGCTCCGCTTATGCCGATGGAGTTTCCCGGGATCGTGAGTATCGTGACATCGGGCCAGACCGTTGCCCCGGGGATCATCGGGATCCTTGCAGGGATCGGGCTTGTCCTGCTTGTCGGAAGAACCTTCTGCGGTCATCTCTGCCCGGTCGGATCGGTACAGGAGCTTGTCTGGAACCTGCCGGGGAAGAAGATCGATATAAGGAAAACGCACTATCTTGAAGTGCTCCGTGCCGGGGTATTCGTGGTCACCGTGATCGGTGCCCTCTGGTATGTGAACCTGATGGAGTATACCGGGGTCTACGATTTCTTCTCGCTGACCCTCTCGATAGGGCTCGTGGTATTTCTCGTACTCCTCCTCCTTTCAGTATTCATGTATCGGCCGGTCTGCCGGGGGATCTGCCCGTTCGGCCTGCTCTTCTCCATCCCTGCCCATTTCAGCCTCTACCGGCTGCGGAGGACGAATGCCTGCATCAGGTGCAGGAAGTGCGAGAAGGCCTGCCCTGCCCATGTTGCCGGCAGGGATTCCTCGAAGCGGGAGTGCTACCTTTGCGCCCGGTGCACGGCCGCTTGCCCGGTACCGGGTGCCCTGGTATACGAAAGAAAAGCCTGAACCAGCACCCTGTTTCCTCCCCGTCAGCACTCATCAGGATGCAACGAACGGAGGATGAGGTACATGAGCCTGCGACCAGTTCCATCTTCCTTGTCTCGTTTCGGTGTATTCTCCAGTGCCAGCCGTTTGATCAACACGGGGTGGTTCGTCTCCCATCCATACCGTCTCCCCCTCCCTTCATTTTCCGGGGGCATGGTGGGGTGAGGACAGAGTGTTCATGGTTCGAATATCCCAATATGTCTGAGGATCGGTATGACCATGATATCTGATGAATCCATGAAGGAGATGATCGCAACAACGAAGGATTACTGCCTTGTCCTGCTCAAGGCCGGACCGAACCGGAACATGGCCGGGGTGGAAGCGATCATCTGGGAGCATGTGCGACGGAATTTCGCAATCAGGGCTGAAGGGAAATTGCCGATCGTCTGCCCTGTCAGTGACGGGAGCGACCTGTGCGGAATCGGGATCTTTGCAGCAGGTATTGCTGAAACACGGTCCCTGATGGACCATGACCCGGCTGTGCAGCAGGGAGTCTTTACCTACGATCTGCATCCGTGCAGGAGTTTTCCCGGGGATACTCTCCCAGGATAACAGGAACTGATCCCGTTTCTGCAATGGATTCTCTCTTTCTGCTGAATCGGGCATGTCCAAGTCCTGACGAAGAGAGGAGGGGTCTCTGGGGAAGATGCCTCACCCCGGGATTGCATCAATCTCAAGCTTATTATTAGGGAAAACCTAACTAATAACAGGCAGAGGTCATGGACACGGAGGAACGACTGCTGGCTGCGGTAGAGCAGCTGATCAGGATACGAAACGAGACCTCCTCATCCATCCTCTCTGAATGCGGGATCCCCGACATCACGGTAAAGCAGCTCGGGTACCTGAAGACCATCGATGAAATGGGTGAGGTGACTTTCACCCGTCTTGCCGAGATCACGAGCAACTCGAAGCCCACCATCACCGAGCTTATCAACCGGTTCGAGAGCATGGAGTGCGTCTACCGGGAGCGATCCCCCGATGACCGGAGGGTCATTTATATCCGCCTGACCGAAAAAGGCCGGAGGATTGCCCGGGCAGAGGATGACGCGCTCTCCCTGCTGGTCGAACGGATGCGAAACTCCCTTGATCACGATGAAGTCGACCTTCTCGTGAGGATCATCTGGAAGGTCAGGTGACCCAGGAGCATAATCCCGACCATAAGGCACCCCTACAAAAAGGATCACACCAATGTTTGGATTTACCCCCTCCAAAGACCAGGAATACCTCGTCATACCCCTCTCCGATATCGTGGTCTTTCCAAAGACCCGGACCAAGCTGAACGTTGAAAAAACGATCGGTGAAACCCTGGCATCCTCCCTTGCCAGTGGGGGACCTGCTGTAGCGCTCGCTCTGACGGCGAAGGGTGAACCCGAAGAATCCGAGGATCCGTTCTACCCCGTCGGATGCCTCATGAACGTCACTGTTGCCGAGCCTTCCGATGACGGGTTTGTGATCGAGGCCATCGCCTGCCAGAAGGTTCGCGTCACGGAACTTATCAAGCGGGAGAGCCAGTTCTTGGCCACCTGCACGCACCTCCCTGACCTGCCTGATCTCGATGACGAATCGAAACAACACCTCATGGCCGAGATCCGGGCTATCATCCATGATATCAGCAGCAACTTCCGGGGATCGGGGCCATTTGCCCACTCCATTGATGAGATGGACTCACTTGACCAGGTCATCGGCTACATCCTGTTGTTTGCCCCTGCACCCGTAAGCGAGAAGCAGGCCATTCTTGAGACTGAATCGGCACGGGAACGGGGGCGGATGTTCCTTGCACTCCTCCGAGAACTCAGGGAGCATATCAATTTCCGGGTGGAGATTGCCCAGAAAGTCTCCGAGAAAGTGCACAAGTCAAACCGCGAGGCGATGCTCCGGGAGCAGCTGAAGCTCATCCAGGAGGAGCTGAACGAGTACGAAGGAGGGCAGTCCGGGGACCCGGGATACAGGGAGCGGATAGAACAATCGAAGATGCCCGAAGAGGTCCGTAAAAAAGCCCTTGCCGAGGCACGGAAACTCGAGGCTTCGGGAGGCCAGAATCACGAGAGCCACATTATCCGGAACTACCTGGACCTGCTCCTCGAGCTCCCCTGGGTGACAGAGGAGAAGGCGGTCGTCGATATCGCAGAAGCCCGGAAGGTGCTCGATGCCAACCATACCGGTCTTCTGAAGGTGAAGGAGCGGATCATCCAGCACCTGGCCGTGATGAAGCTGAAGCATGAGAAGCAGGGGTCGATCCTGCTCTTCACCGGCCCGCCGGGGACTGGGAAGACGAGCCTTGGCAAGAGCATCGCCGATGCCCTGGGCCGGAAGTATGTCCGCATCAGCCTCGGGGGTGTCCGGGACGAGGCCGAGATCCGGGGGCACCGGAGGACCTATGTCGGTGCCCTCCCGGGGAGGATCATCCAGGGGATGAAGCGGGCCGGGGTCAAGAACCCGGTCTTCATCCTTGACGAGGTCGACAAGCTTGGCTCCTCTCACCTTGGCGACCCGGCAAGTGCCCTCCTTGAAGTCCTCGATCCCGAACAGAACAATACGTTCTCGGATCATTACCTCGAGGTGCCCTACGATCTCTCCGAAGTGCTGTTCATCGCGACGGCAAACACCACCGCCACAATCCCCGCCCCGCTCCTCGACCGCATGGAGCTGATAGAGATCTCCGGGTACACGAAGAACGAGAAGTTCTCCATCGCAAAGAACCACCTCATCCCGGCAACCCTCGGGGAGCATGGCCTTGATGCCGACAGCCTTGGTATCGATGACAATGCGCTCCGGGCAGTCATCGATCGGTATACCCGGGAGGCAGGAGTCCGCTGGCTGAAAAAGCAACTGGCCCGGATTGCCAGGTATGCCTCGGAAAAGATTGTCTCGGGAACCGCTGCACGACCATACGTGGTAACAGCGGAGATGCTCGATCCAATCCTCGGGAGGGAAGTGGTCCGCCAGGAAACGGCACGGAACGTTGCGGTACCCGGCGTGGTTACCGGGCTCGCCTGGACCCCGGTTGGCGGAGAGATCCTGTTCATCGAGGGGACTTCCATGCCGGGAAAAGGGAACCTTACCCTGACAGGACAGCTCGGCGATGTGATGAAGGAGTCGGCAACCATCTCGATGAGCCTTGCCCGCTCCCGGCTGGCATACAAGGCGAACGGGTTTGACTTCATTGCCAGTGATGTCCATATCCATGTGCCGTCAGGGGCAACTCCAAAGGACGGACCGTCAGCAGGGATCGCCCTCTTTGCGGCGCTTGCCTCTCTCATCACCGGGATCACGGTCGACCCAAAGACGGCCATGACCGGGGAGATCACCCTCTCTGGCACAGTGCTGCCGGTCGGTGGGATCCGGGAGAAGGTCCTTGCTGCCCATCGGGCTGGGATCCGGACGGTCATCCTCCCAAGCGAGAACCGGCGTGATCTCGAGGATATCCCTGATGAGGTCAGGTATGAGATCCACTTCATCTTCGTGGATACCATCGACCAGGTCCTTTTCGAAGCGCTCGGGGTCGATCTCCATGAGACTAGGGCCCCCATCCCGGTAAGGAACCGGGTCATTCCGGTAGAAAATATCTGAAACGATCTCATTGCTTCATTTTTTATCGTCTCACGCTGTTTTCATCGTGTCATGTTGTACCGCTCTGGTGCCCTGACAGATCCATACGTGGTTGCCGGTGTCCCAATCGTTTAGATACCTGCATTTCCATAGCATTCTGTGTGAAATCACCAGAT
>MVZQ01000013.1 GCA_002068435.1 Euryarchaeota archaeon ADurb.BinA087
ACAGTCTAATTCATGGGAGTAAAGATTATTGCGCTTCTCGGAAGCCCTCTTTTGAACGGGAATACGGCAAAATTGCTGGATCGGGCGATACAGGGTGCGAGGGATGCAGGGGCAGAGGTGGAGAAGATCGAGGTCACCAATCTTAATATCAGGGCATGCAGGGAGATCATGTTCTGCCGGGAGCACGAGACCTGTGCAATGAAGGATGATATGCAGGGAATATATGAAAAATTCCGCGATAATGACGGCATCATCCTCGCAACTCCAATTATGACCATGGGCATACCGGGGATGCTGAAGTCGTTCATAGACCGGTTCCAGGTCTACTTCATGGCAAAATATGTGAGGAAAAAACCACTTGTCGTCAAAGAAAAAAGAAAATCCCGGTTAGGCCTCTATCTCGGAATATCCGGCATGAATCTCCCCTACGTCTTTGATGGGGCAAAAATGACGGTCCATGCCTTTTTTGACATCATTGACGTGCAATACTGGGATGATCTCCTCATCAGGGATATGGATACCCTCCAGGATCTTTCAAGACATCCCGAATTGATGGATGAAGCCTATTCAAAGGGGCGTGAACTTGGCCGGCAACTGATGGGGTAGGGAATGATCAGATGAGCCCCCGCTCCTTCATCGAGAGCCATCCGGAATCGGTAACAATCAGATGATCCAGGAGACGGATCCCGACAATGGTCCCTGCATCGGCCAGCTGGCGGGTGATGGTAAGATCCTGACTGCTCGGCTCCAGGGTTCCTGATGGGTGGTTGTGCACGCAGATGATGGATGCAGCCCTGTCGGTGATTGCATCGGCATATACCTCGCGGGGATGGACAAGGCTGTGATTGAGGAGGCCCATTGAGATGGTCCGTGTCTCAATCGGTTCATTTGCACCGTTCAGCGTAATGCAGAGAAAGTGCTCCTGTTTCTTTCCCGATAGATGAGATACGAGCGGAAGTACATCCGAAGGTGAACTGATCTTTGGTTTTCTCCCCTGCCGGCAATACCTTCTCCTGCCCAGCTCAAGGCAGGCGATGATCTGGGATATTTTTGCAGGCCCCATCCCCCTGATCCCGGCAAGCTCCTGATACCCTACTGCATCTGGATCTCTCTCTATCACATCAGAGATCTCCTTTGCAAGATCCCTGACGTTTCTTCCCGGCACTCCGCTGCCGAGGATGGTAACAATCAGTTCCTGATCGCTGAGACACGTAACTCCTCTTTTCCGGATCTTCTCCCTCGGCCGGTCCTGCTCTTCGATATCCTGCATCTTTTTCATGTTCCACCTTCGAGGACAATCGCAATATCATCTGTATCTCTCCGGAATGAGAAAAAGAGTATGTTCTCCTCTCAGCAGTCTGATCCCATGCCCTTTCGGCCTGAAAGGATACCTTGATGTAATTCGTTGCCACAGATAAGAGTATGGCAACAATGGAGAATGCAATGGAGGCATATGCCGGGGAGTCACAGGCAAACCGGAAGTATTCGGCCTTTGCCGATCAGGCTGAGTCTGAGGGTTTCAAAAATATCGCAAGGCTGTTTAAGGCAGCATCTGAGGCTGAAGCGGTTCATGCCAAGAAGCTCCTCAAGGCAATGGGCAAGATAAGGACCACCAAGGAGAATATCCAGGGTTCAATTTCAGGCGAGACCCATGAATATACCGAGATGTATCCTGCGTTTGTCAAAGAAGCAGAGGCCGAGAAGAAGAGTGATGTTGCCCTGGTTTTCACGTACGCCATGAAGGCAGAAGAGGTTCATGCCAACCTGTACAGGGAAGCCATGAATTCATTGAATCATAACCAGGATATGTCGAACAGGTCGGTCATCCTCTGCCCCGTATGTGGTAACATTTTCCTTGGTCAGGCCCCTGAAAAGTGTCCGATCTGCAATGCAGTCAGGAAAGTATTCAAAACGATTGAGTGAATGTTCAAGATCCACTCTGCATCTCTTTTCCCCTGAACCGATCTAAACTGAATCCTCGTGTCCAGAGACCGGGGACCCTTTATCCCCTCTCTCTTTTTCCTTGTGCAGACTACTCCCACACTTTAATTACCGCAAAAAAGCAATCTCGATTTACATGCCGAAGGTTACTGTATACTCAACCCAGAACTGCCCCTATTGTCGGATGGTAAAAGCGTATCTCGACCGGCAAGGCGTGGATTATCTCACCGTTGATGTCGGGACTGACAAGGAACAGGCAAAACAGATGATCGAGATATCAGGCCAGTACGGTGTGCCGGTGATCACAGTTGACGATGAAGTGATCGTGGGGTACGATGCCCGGCGCCTGAATGAACTGTTCGGAGAAGAGAAAAGGGGTGTGGTGTTCGATGTTCTGATTATCGGGGCAGGCCCAGCTGGCCTGACTGCCGGGGTATACTGTGCCAGGAAGCTATTGAAGACCTTGATCATCAGTGAGAACATCGGCGGACAGGCAAGCGAGTCCTGGGCGATCGAGAATTACATGGGATACCGGATGATCACCGGGGATGAGCTTATGCGCAAATTCGAGGAGCAGGTCAGGTCACTTGATCTGCACCTTGAGATCGATAAAGTACTGATACTTGACCGGAGCGGAAACGAGTTTATAGTAAACACGGCGACAGGAGGGTCGTACCGGGCCCGTGCGGTTATCCTCGCCCAGGGCAAGCAACCGAGGAAACTCGGGGTCGAGGGTGAGGAACGGTACCTGGGCAGGGGGCTCTCGATCTGTTCGACCTGCGACGGCCCGCTCTTCCGGGACAAGGTGGTCGCCATTGTCGGAGGGGGGAATTCTGCGCTCCAGACTGCCATCGAGATGAGCGGAATCGCCAGGGAAGTGCACCTTGTTGTAAGGAGTACGATAAAAGCGGACGAGGTCTATGTCAGGGCGTTTGAAAAGAAACCGAATATCATCACCCATATGAACAGCCTGGTGTCCGGTCTCCGGGGCAACAGCATGCTTTCCGGAATTACCCTCAAGGAACGGACTTCAGGAAAACAAACCGACCTGCCCGTGGATGGGTTGTTTGCCGAGATTGGGTGGATTCCAAATACGGCGTTTCTGGAAGGGATCGTCGACATGAATCCTGACAAAGAGGTTATCATCGATATCAACTGCCAGACCAGTGTTCCCGGCATTTTTGCAGCAGGCGACATCACGAACATCAGGACAAAACAGATTATTACTGCGGCTGGAGAAGGGGCGAAAGCAGCACTCTCATCGTACGAGTATCTGATGAAGTGATTCTCAGGTTCGTTCCTTCTTATCTCTCTTTTCTGAAGATCACGATCCTGTTGGTGTTCGTCCCGGAATCATTGTTCTCTATCCCCCAGATATGGGATGTCTTGGTAAACTGCTGGAGATTGACGAGAATGCCAAGAGGCACAAATCCTGCATCGGCACCAAGGGGAACCACCTGTTCATCCAGAAGAATACTCCCCCCCCGTACCTCTCCGACTTCAAACGCGACATACCCCCCTTGATCTGTGACCCTGAAGAGTTCGCTGAAGGTGGTCGCCATTGCGTTGCACCAGCCTGCCAGAGACCTGGTAACGGTAAGTCCGCGCTCGATGGCTGCGGCATCGATCCCATTAAACCAGCACCGCAACCAGTTATCCTTCGCATACTGGACCGTGTCAAGGAAAGGAGGTGATGTGACGGTCAGGCTGACCGATCCATCCGGAATTGCTGCTGTTGAGCCGGAATCTCCTGTCAGAAAGAGGCCGTTGGATCCCGCATTGTTCAGCCTCGCATGTTCTTCCGGGGTGAGACCCCTTACCAGCGACCGGGTCTTTCTCAGTATGAGGTCGCGGACATTCCGATACTCCGGCACCTGTCCTCTCCGCTTGTTGATCTGGACCTGGCGATCAGGGGAGACCGCCTGGTTTGGAGGGAGGGTATATACCGAGAAGAAACCTGTGGAATGGCC
Source organism: Euryarchaeota archaeon ADurb.BinA087 (assembly GCA_002068435.1). Classification (GTDB taxonomy): domain Archaea; phylum Halobacteriota; class Methanomicrobia; order Methanomicrobiales; family Methanospirillaceae; genus UBA9949. Next base: position 3,912 of record MVZQ01000013.1, read on the forward strand.
GGTCAGCCTGCTGGTTGCAACCATCTGGATCCACGAATCGATAGGATCTGATCTTCCCCGCTCATCCCTGTTGAGGAGATACTGCCTTAACGATACGATCTCACTCTCAGTCTTCGGATTGTAAAACATGGAGAGGTCAATCTCGGCTCTTTCCATGGTTCGCAGTGGGATCTCCGCCATCCGTGCGGCAACCTCCTTTTCGTCCGGGATAAAGAAGCGGGGCCTTGTGAGGATCCGGCTGAGGGGATTGGCATCATTGGAGGCGATCTGCCTCCCAAGCAGGCCGGCCTCGATCACGGTTGTTCCCCTGCCCGAGAACGGGTCATAGACCCAGTCTCCCACCATGGTCAGGTTTTTGATGAAGAAGCGGGGGAGCTGCGGTTTGAAACAGGCCCTGTAGGAGATCTCATGAAGATGAGATCCCTTCCTCTGTGCAGGGGTCCAGAACTCCCGCGAGTACCGCATGAGTCTGATCCCTGCAATATCGATCATCTCACAGTCCTGAACCGAAGAAGATGGGACCAACAGATTCTTGAACGTGCTATCTGGATCATTGCAGGGATTCATGGAGATTTTCCGGATCAATTAATCAGCAGCCTTTCTTATCAATACCAACCCTGAACCCGCGATCGGATACCTTATGGGGCTTTGTTACCAACCACCAATCATATGCGCGAGGTCTCCCGGAAGCTGGTCCATATCATTTTCGGGCTTCTGATCGCCGCCCTTATCCAGTTTGCACCGATACAAATCGCGCTTCCCGTGCTGATGACCGGAACGTTTGCCGGGATCATCTTCCGGGATGCCCTTGTGCGGGGTTTCAGGGTGCCGCTGATATCGGTCCTTGTTGACAAGCTTGAACGCGAGAACGTCCGACCAGGAAAAGGAGCCCTCTACTTTGCCCTGAGTTCGCTCTTCTGCCTCGTGCTCTTCGACAAGGAAGTGGTTGTTGCTGCTGTTGTAACCCTCTCTCTCCTGGATGGCGTGGCGACACTGGCCGGTTATTATTTTGGGAAACATCCGGTTGTCGGAAAAAAGACTGCGGAAGGGACCATTGCAGGGATCGGTGTCACCTTTTTCGCACTGCTTCCGCTCCTGCCCCCGGTCCAGGCAGCAGTTTCAGTACTCCTTGCAGGTATTACGGAGCTCCTCTCGCCTGTTGATGATAACCTTACCATCCCGGTAATTGTCTGCATAGCATTGACCCTGATGGCGGGAATCTGAAAAACAGGGGATGGCCTAGCAGGTCTTTTTTTGGGCAGTTCTCCGATCTTTTTCCCTGTATCCCTCAAGGAGCACCGTGGCCACGTTCTTGACAGGTTTATCGGTATGTTCCTTTATGTGGAACTCGCAGAAGGGGCAGGAGCTGATAACGAGATCTGCCCCGGTTTTATCAATCTCATTTCGGCGGTTCTCCCCCAGTGCTGCAGCCTCCTGGGGCATCCCAGACCGCACTCCTCCGCCCGAGCCGCAGCAGATTGCCGGCATCTCTACGAGGTCGACCACCTTGCTGATCAATTCCCGCGGCTGTGTCCGTATCCCCTGCCCCCTGAGGAGATGACAGGGATCGTGGTAGGTGGCTTTTACCGGGAGGCGTGCAGGGGGCTCAATCCCGAACCTGAGGAGTACTTCGTTGATGTCCATCACCTTGAACGGTGTCCCGTAGTCGTTCTTCAGGGTCGATCCGCACCCTGCACACATGGTCATCACAGTGTCAATATTCCGGAATAGATAGGCGTTGATGTTCCTGCTCTTGAGGGTGTCAAGGAATTCAATCTGCCCGGTCCTGATGAGAGGTGATCCGCAACAGACCTGCTCCTTTGGTATGATAACCCGGATGCCATTCCGCCTGAGAACTTCCATGGCATCAAGGGCCGTCTGGGGCAGGCGCATATTATACATGCAGCCGACAAAGAACCCCACCATTGCTTTTACCTCCCCATCGGGTTCAAGGACTTCCGGTACCTGCTCAAGGAACGTTGTCCCGGTCCGGTCCACACTCCTTCCGGTCTCCCTGACCAGTTTCTCTACCTCCTGGTGACGGGGCAGGGTAAGCCCTTTCTGGTTGGCAAGAGCCCTCAGCTTTTCGATAGCTTTTCCCGGGATTTCTATATCCTTGGGGCAGACTTTCCAGCAGGACTGGCAGGATGTGCAGGTGAACAGTCCTTCACTCACTGCTTCAGTGACACGGTCGCAGGTATCCCTGGGATCAAGGGAGAGGCGCATATCCTCCCGCATCGCAGCGGGCCCTGCAAAATCGATCACTTTAAGTGCAGGACAGGCCGATACGCAGGCGAGGCACTCGATGCAGCTTCTCAGTGGCTTTATCGCCTCCACCTCATCAGGAGCAGGCATATGGAATTCTGCTCCCGGGACAAGAGAAGAGATACGATCGAGATAGGGTTCCATGTCCACGATGAGGTCTTTTTTGATCGGAAGGTCGAGCGGCTCGATAATCATCTCGTCCCGAGCTTCCTCCATGCAGGCGAGGACCGGCTGACCGTTCATCTTCACGGCACAACTCCCGCACTGGCCAGAACCACAGCAGTAGCGGTACGAGAGTGAGGGATCATGCTCATCATGGATGGCATGCAGCACATGGAGGACTCGAGCTCCTTCATTGACGCTGACAAGGTAATTCTGGAGATGGGGGGTGGTATCGCATGATGGATCAAACCGGAATACCTTGACGGAGATCTCTTTCATTTCACCGCCCTCGTCTCGATCCCTTCCCGCGACAGCGAGAGGTAGGTATGCCCATAGGGGGAGTGTTCTGGATCCCAGTTCTGGGTGATATCGCGCCTGAGATGTGCCCCCCGCGATTCCTTCCGGAGCAGGGCTGATCTGACCACAAGCGAGGCAGTGGTCAGCATGTTCTGGAGAATGAAGCACTCAGCAAAATTTGCCGCTGATGCTGCCTTTGGACGGAGTGTCTGCAGGTGCCTGATTATCCCCAGTGTCTTTTGAAGGTCAGGACCGTTCCTGAAGATTCCAGCCCCCTCCCACATCGCGGTCTGGAGAGAGCGGACGATGGTCGATAGCGGGACGTCCCCCTGATTGAATGAGCCGATGCGCTGTTCAGCCTCCTCGATCATCATTTGATCCGCTGCCTTCTTCCGCTCTTTTACCCTTCCCGCCGCCTCTCCTGCACGTTTACCAAAGACCTGGGTTTCCGCCAGGGCATTTCCGCCAAGCCGGTTCGCACCATGAACCCCCCCTGATACTTCCCCACAGGCATAAAGGCAGGGGAGTGTCGTCTCTCCCATTGTTGTTATCCGGAGACCTCCCATGATATGGTGGGCAGTAGGGGCTACTTCCATCGGGACATCACGGATGTCGACCCCGAACTTGAGAAACTGCTCGAGCATGACCGGCAGCCTGCACTCGATCTGGGATCGGGGGAGGTGGGTAACATCCAGATACACGCCCCCATTTTTCGTACCTTTTCCCTCCAGAATCTCTGTCGCAATCGCCCTTGCGACCACGTCTCTTGTGGAGAGTTCCATACGTTCGGGATCATACCGCTTCATGAACCGCTCACCTTCGACATTTTTCAGGAGACCCCCCTCCCCCCTCACTGCCTCGGTGACGAGTCTTCCCCGTGCATCATAGGGATAGACCGCTCCGGTCGGATGGAACTGTATCTGCTCCATGTCGATAAGCTCGGCACCTGCATTGTACCCGATAGCGTACCCGTCACCCGTCCCGCTGGAAGAGTTGGTGGAAATGTCGTATATCCGGGTTCCTCCCCCCGTGGCGAGTATGGTGGCGTCTGCCAGCATGACCCGAAGTGCTCCCCGACGGTCCAGGCCGAGTGCTCCACTCACTCTCTGCCCCTCCATCAGGAGTGATATGACGGTGATTTCGTTCTCAATCAGGACGTCAGTTGCATGGAGCCGGTCGACAAGGGTCGATATCATCTCGTGGCCGGTCCGGTCACCCGCATAACAGGTCCTGGGGAACCGCTGCCCCCCAAACGGTCGCTGGGCAACTTCACAGCAGTCAGTCACATCAAAGACGGCGCCCCATTCCAGGAGATCCCTGATTCTGTGAGGCGATTCGTGAACAAGGATCTGAACGAGGTCATGTTCATTGAGATATGCACCTCCCTTCAATGTATCTTCAAAATGTATTTCACAGGAATCGGCTTCCCTGAGGACCGCATTATACCCCCCTTCTGCCATGGTTGTGCAGCCACCCTTTCCTGTGAGGGTCTTTGAAACGAGCATGGTCTCGCCGTATCCTGCAGCCTCAATCGCTGCACGGACCCCGGCACCGCCACTCCCAATTACGAGCACATGCGCCGTATCTACCGCATCAGAATGCATCTTATTAGTACGTGCGTCATATAGTATCATAAATAGATGCAAAGGACTGTGTGAGCCCGGATGAGGTTTTTAATGAAATTTGGCGGCACTTCAGTTGCCGATGCAACGACCATCAGGAAGGTTGTGGATATCATTGAAGGGTATCGCAGCGAAGGGCATGAAATTGCAGTGGTGGTATCCGCCCAGCGGGGAGTTACCGACCAGCTCATCGCAATTGCCACTGAAATAGCCAGTAGCCGTAATGCGCCTGCCATTGATCCCCTCATCAGTTCCCTTCGCCTCCGTCATACCTCCGTCCTTTCAGAGGTTGGACCTGATTTTGATGACGAGGTCAGCCGGGAGATTGAAGAGCGGCTCTGTGAACTCGGCAACATGTTGAATGCCGTTCACAATCTGAGAGAGCTTACTCCCCGCTCGCTCGATTATATCATCACCTACGGGGAACGGCTCAACTCCCTGGTGGTATCGGCAGCACTGCGACAGCGTGGTATCTCATCGCTCGTGATGGACGGTTGCGAGGCGGGGATACTGACAACGACCCAGCATGGAGAGGCGATGGCCCTGCCTGAAAGCGAAGGGAGGATCAGGGGAAGAGTGCAGCCACTGCTCACCGCGACGGTTCCGGTTATTATGGGATTCATGGGGTGCACCGAGAAGGGGATCATCACCACTCTCGGCAGGAGCGGATCGGACTATTCCGCAGCAATAATCGGTGCAGGAATCGACGCAGGGGAGATCTGGATCTGGACAGACGTGGATGGAATTATGACCTCTGATCCCCGCCTGATACCTGATGCAAGGGTGATACCCTTCATCTCCTACCTTGAGGTGATGGAACTCTCGTTCTTCGGCGCGAAAGTGATGCATCCCCGATCCATCGAGCCCGCCATGAAGAAGAACATCATCGTGCGGGTAAAGAACACTTTCAATCCTGCGCATCCCGGAACCGCGATTGTCAGAGGTGAGAAACGGGACAGCCGGGTGGTGAAAGCGCTCACCTATATCGACAAGGTTGCCCTGATCAATATATGTGGAGCCCAGATGATCGGACGGCCCGGTGTGGCAAGGGCAATCTTCTCTGCACTTGCTGAAAATGAGGTGAACGTAATGATGATCTCGCAGGGATCAAGCGAGGCTAACATCTCGCTGATCATCGATGAGAGTCAGCTCACGATTGCTACTGAAGCCCTCTCCACTATCCTAAAAGAGGGGCTCGTCCGGGAAGTGACATCCAACCGGGACGTCTGTGCAGTTGCCGTTGTCGGTTCCGGGATGGCGGGAGCAAAAGGGACAGGAGGCCGGATATTCACGGCCCTCGGGAACGGAGGGGTGAATGTGATGATGATCTCGCAGGGTTCATCTGAAGTAAATATTTCCTTTGTTGTGAAACAGGCAGACGGCCCCAAGGCAGTCCGGATCCTCCATGACGAGTTCCGGTTGTCAGAGGAGGATTATGCCTGAATTCTTCTCCTACCGGGATGCTGGTGTTGACATCGATCAGGAAGCGGAGGGAATCAGGGCGCTGATTGCAGCACTGACACACCGGAGGAAAGGCCGTTTCTCGATGATGGGAACTGTAGGGCATTTCGCCGGCCTCATCGATTTTGGTGATATGGCACTTGCACTCACTGTAGACGGGGTGGGGACAAAAATGCTCGTTGCCGACAGGCTGCAGGACTGGAGTACCGTTGGCATTGACTGCATTGCAATGAATGTAAACGACCTGTATGTCATGAATATGGAACCTGTTGCCTTTGTCGACTATATCGCCACGGATTCCATATCGGTCGAAAAAATGGCACAAATCGGCCGGGGCTTAAACCAAGGAGCCTGCCTGGCAAATGTCGATATCGTTGGTGGCGAGACGGCAACCTTGAAAAATCTTGTTTTCGGGCTCGATCTTGCGGGCACATGCCTGGGCATCCAGAAAAAGGGGCAGATCATCACCGGTGACCGAGTAGTTCCAGGGGACATCATCATCGGGATTCCGTCATCAGGGATCCACAGCAACGGCCTGACGCTCGCCCGGAGGATTGTCGATTCACATGATGCGTGGGAGGAACGGCTCACCAACGGAAGGACGCTCTGCCGTGAACTCCTCTGTCCAACCCGTATTTATGCAGAAGTGCTCCCCGTCTGCAGGAATACGGCAGTGACCGGGATGTGCCATATCACTGGGGGCGGGCTGCTCAATCTCTCCCGGATTACCAGGCATGGTTTCAGTATCGACAACCCGATTGAACCTCCGGAAATTTTCCGATGGCTCCGCGAAGCAGGTTCGGTCAGCGACCTGGAGATGTACCGGACCTTCAACATGGGTATGGGATATGTCATCATCGCACCCGATAGCAGCCTTCCTGCCATTGAAAGGCTGGTGCCAGATGCCCGGCCCGTGGGAATAATAACGGAAGAATCCGGGATCAGGCTTTCAGGAGAGAAATTCACGTGATGGTATCAGGCGTTCTCTTCGATATCATCTTCGATGGCCTCAATCCGGCAGACCTTCACCTTGTCGGCAATAATGGCACTGTTTCCTGAAAGATCCTCGATGACAAGCGTTGCCGCAAGCCTGCCTTCCCTCACCTTCTCAAGCGATCCCTGGAGCGATCTTATCCTTTCACGCTCCTTTCCCGTCTCTGCCCAGGAGAGGAGACTCTCAAGTACTTTCCCGATACGATTCAGTACTCCTTCGACATTTGAGACAAACCCTTCGCACGCAGGGCCGGGATCGATCCTGACTCCCAGCTCTGGTATCGAGATGGTGCCGGTCATACTCCGGACCACCCTCACCATCATGTCATCGGGAGATTCGATGCAGAGTTCCCAGCGCGAAGGTTCAGCATTGCTGAGCAGTTGGGTGTCAGCAAGACGATACCCGCAGGAAGGACAGAGTGCAGAGATGATCAGAATCTCGGAAAAATAGGGGATCTTATCAGTCTGGTACAGATATTGTATCTCGGTTTGACAGACAGGGCACGGACCGGGTATAACGGTCCGCACTTATTCGACCCCACCGATCTTGTCACGGGAGATCTTCACCGAGTTGGGAGTGATGACCACATATCTCTGGTCACCAAGACCGATGATATCTCCATTCACATCCTTGGCTACCTCTTTTAAGTCCTTCAAAACCCGCTCGTACATGACCTTGTCCATCTTGAGGCGTGAAATATCGGCGATGACGACATTCCCGTTGTAAATCTCATCTTTTATCCTCGGGCTGTCCTTGATATCTCCTATTGCGGCTATCTTCACAAACATGGCAGGGGCTGACGCTTCGGCCTGTTCGAAAGCCTCAAGGTCGAGATCCATGTAGTCGTCCTCAGTGGAGGGGGTTGACTTACCCAGAAGCGAATCGAGAAACTTTACCATGGGGAAAAATGTCTTTTATTTTTTATTTAATAGTATCTATTTCGAAAATGACGATATTCAAGGGCTGGTATCGCCATCACTCATCCTTGATGAGGATGCCTCCCCTAAAACTCCACGTTCCAGAGGTCATCGCCGATATAATGGATTGTTTTTACCATCTTGCCGGATTTTTTCTCCTGAAGATCCGTAGCATCATAGAGGGCAATACCAATCGCAAGTGGCTTTCCATGCCGCTCCTCCACCACCTGCACCGGGCAGCCAGCCTTCACATCTTCGCTTACGGATGTAATACCCGGCCGCATAATATCTGCCCCGTTGACAACATAGGGGACCGCCCCTGAATCAACAACAACCCGCCGTTCCATGACGGGGTGTTCGAGCAGGCCCTGGAGAGTGGGAAAGACCCAGTCCGCTGATTCCATAAGCTGTGGTTTTTTATTGATGAGGTAGAGTGCAAATCCTGCATTCGTTTCAAGAATTTCGACCCGATCGTCCATGAAGAGTGCCGCGGATTCCCCGATCTGTGCCCGAAGCCCGGCAAAGAGGGCTGATGCCTGTGATTTCCTGATACTGTGCCGTTTCCTTCCAATGATTTTCGCCATGCGTCACTCTATACTTCTCATCCGGATCATGAAAAAGCATTTCAGCAAGAGTGGCATATATGAGTGCGATAAGACAGGTACACTTCCTTGAGGAGCCCCGGGTGCTCGCCAAGTTTTAAGTATCTTTCTTACGCACATATATTACTCCAAAGTGATGGAACACAGGGAATTCGTATGACAAAGCGGCCGTTGGATATTTTGGATCAGGTGCTGAACCGACAACCCGTAATCGTCTCCCTCAAGGGCGGCAGGGAACTTCGTGGCGTATTGCAGGGATATGACGTCCATATGAACCTTGTGCTGGATAAAGCCGAAGAGGTTGAGGGAGGGCAGGCGCGGAGCGTCGGAACCCTCATCGTCCGCGGTGACAATGTGATCTATATCTCTCCATCTATGGAATGATTGTGCGGAAGGTGAAGCATGTCAAAGGGCACTCCATCAATGGGCAAGCGTTCAGGCAAGGTCCATATCGCCTGCAGAAGGTGCGGGAGCATCTCCTATCATCTGCGGCACCGGACCTGTTCTGCATGCGGGTTTGGTAAAAGCACGCGGATGAGAAAGTACAACTGGATAAACAAGAGACCAAAGATCCCTACCCATTAGAGAGGGACCATGTGCGGAATCGTTGGCATCAGGGATGCTGGCGGTGTGTCGTTCTCTCTCTATTATGCGTTGTTTGCTCTTCAGCACAGGGGGCAGGAGAGCGCAGGGATCTCCACTTTTGATGGTGCACAACTTTATAAACACAAGGGACAGGGGCTTGTTGCCGAAGTCTTCGATCCTGCAATATTGAGAGGGCTTGAAGGCGACGTCGGTATAGGCCATGTACGATATCCTACGACCGGGGCAAACAAGCCGGAGAACGCCCAGCCATTCAATTTTCTCTTCCGTGATCACATCATCTCCATTGCCCACAACGGTAACCTTGTGAATGCATGTGAACTCAGGGACGAATATGAGGCTCGCGGGCAGATCTTCTGTACAACCACCGACACCGAGCTGATCGCAAAGGTGATCACCGATGAGATGAGCACGTCAGGATGCATTGAGGACGCCGTCCACCGGTGCATGCGGATACTCCGGGGCTCTTATTCTGTTATCCTGATGATTGACGGTACACTGTACGGATTCCGGGATCCGCTCGGAATCAAGCCCATGTGTATTGGAAAGACCAGCCAGGGGATCATACTTGCATCGGAGAGTGTGGCGGTCGATGCGCTCGGAGGAACCCTGCTTCGTGATCTGAAACCCGGGGAGCTGGTATGCATCGATGAGGGTGGAATGCGCGCCATGCAGATAGCGGTATCGGACTGCCGCGCCCACTGTATCTTTGAGTATATCTATTTTGCCCGGGCTGATTCGATTCTCGATGGCGCCCTCGTCTATGACGTGAGGAGGAACATCGGTGCAAAACTCCATGAAGAAGCTCCTGTCAATGCCGATTCCATATGTCCAGTCCCTGATTCAGGAACTGCATATGCTATCGGATATTCCAAGACATCCCGTATCCCGTTTGTCGAGAGTCTCATGAAGAACAGATACATGGGGAGGACCTTTATCATGCCCTCCCAGATTGAGCGTGAGAAGGCGGTCAGGATGAAGCTGAATCCGATTCGCGATCACCTGACAGGGAAGTCAGTGGTGCTGGTCGATGACAGTATTGTCCGTGGGACCACGTCACGGCGAATCATCGGTATCATACGCGATGCTGGCGCAAAAGAGGTGCATGTCAGGATTGGGTCCCCGGCCATCACGGCCCCCTGCTATCTTGGAGTTGATATCCCTACCCGTCAGGAACTGATTGCAAGTGACAAGAGCGAGGAAGAAGTCCGGGGTCGGATCACAGCAAACTCCCTCCACCATATCTCTCTCGAAGCTCTGGTTGAATCCATCGGAATAGAAAGAAAACACCTCTGCACGGGATGTCTGACCGGGTGTTACCCTGTTTCCATTACAGGGGAACAGTCGCAACCTCCGGCAATAGATTTTCTGGACGGGACATACCAGACAAAGCTCGAGCTCTTTGAATAACGACGCTTTACTAATTTTTTTCTGAGATAATTTCTCTCTAAAAGAATAGCGAGGGATGGATTTGAACCATCGGTCTACGGGTTATGAGCCCGTCGGGATATCCTGACTACCCCACCTCGCTTCCGGCAGGAGTATAATATTGACAATCTCGGGACATATAGTTTACTCCACCAGTCCTAGACAGATCCCCCTGGGCAGGGATTAAATGATCCGCAACCAAAGGGATTTCATGGACGATGAACTGCAGCGTATCAGGGAGAAAAAAATTCGTGAGATGACAGAGCACCTCCATGGAGGGGAGCGCCCTGTTGTCCATCCTGTCAATGCAGCAAACTTCCGGCAGCTGCTTGGGTCTACTCCATTTCTTGTCATCGATTTCTGGGCAGAGTGGTGCGGGCCGTGCAGGATGGTTGCACCGGTGATCGAGGAGCTTTCATCAGAATTGGCCGGCACCGTTACCTTTGCAAAGTGCAATACCGACGAAAATCCCGGTATCGCAGGAGGATTTGGAATCACTGCCATCCCGACTATCATCCTGTTCAGGGACGGGACGGCAGTTGACATGGTGGTGGGTGCGTATCCGAAAGAGGCTCTTAAGGCCCGGATCAAGAAAGCATTTCACCTTCCCTGACACGTGATCCTGCAGCATCACCACTATCCATCCTATTATATCACCATGTCGCAGTATCATAATGAGATGGTGAAACCCATGCGCCTGATAGTGGGGCTTTCCGGGGCCAGCGGTATCATCTATGGAATCCGGATGCTTGAGGTCCTGGCAGACCTCAATATCGAGACTGATCTTGTGATGACCGCTATGGCCGAAAAGATGGTGGAGATCGAGACTAGCCGGAGCATCGGGCAGGTCAGGGATCTTGCAACGCGGTGCTACGACAACAATGATTTCACCTCTGTGCTTGCAAGCGGGGGGTACAGGAGCATGGGGATGGCGGTTCTACCGTGCAGCATGAAGACCCTTGCAGGGATAGCCTGCGGATTTGCCGATAACCTCCTCCTCCGGGCTGCAGACTGTACGCTGAAGGAACGGCGACCGCTTGTGCTTGTTCCAAGAGAAACCCCCCTGAATCTGATCCAGCTGAAGAACATGGTCACCCTTGCCGAATCGGGGGTTACCATTCTCCCGGCAGCTCCAGGATTCTATCACCAGCCTGAAACGATAGATGACCTTGTCGGCCATATCGTCGGCAAAACGCTCGATATTTTCGGAGTGGATCATCACCTCTATCATCGATGGCGCCAGGATTTCTGAACTTTCTCTCCTATTTTATCAAAAAAATCCCGATACCTTATTAAAATCACATGATTCCCTTGAGGGGCACAAGTGTCCACCGTCAAAGTGGCGGCGGATATTCACATAAACTCCCATGGCCCGCCGCTTGGTCGAGAACAAAGGATGAAAAATGTGGAGCCAGAAAAAGGGGGTGGTATCAGGCAGTCTGTGCTTCCGGTGCGCATCCTCCCCGCATATACTGGAGAGAGAGGATGGTAATCGCTGAAAGGGGGAGCGCGATAACGATCGGATCGATGGCATTCCAGGGATATCCAAGGACTCCCACTTTTCCGAGGAGGGCTTTTGAGAGGCCGAACACAGCAGCATACTTCGTATTGACAAAGAAAGCCCAGATGAACCAGGCGAGCGACCCGACAACAAGGCTCGCTTTCGCTGCCAGGGGATCCGGTCTCCTGCAGTATACCGCAACAGCGAAAATGGGGAGGAATGCAGATGCACAAAGACCCATGAACATTGCCGTTGCTATGGCGATGATACTCCCAGGCATCAGGAATGCGATGATGACACTCAGAATGATCATCGCAAGGACCCCTGCCTGGTTTGCACGGAGGGAGAGGGCACACTCCCTGCCCCTTCCCCAGACATCGCAGATCAGGGCGGTTCCCATTGCATGGAACTGCGATGACAGGGTTGACATTGCCGCGGCGAGAAGGGTTACCATGAAGAGCACCACGAACCACTCCGGCATGGCGCTGTTGATGAAGATGGGGATGATCGTGTCGATATTGCCGGCTGTAGCCACCTGGGCAGCAATCTTCCCCTGGGTCTGGTAGAAGTACACGTTCGTGAGGGCGCCGACCGTGAAAGCCACACCAGTCATCATCAGGATGAAGGGTCCACCTACCAGCACGGCCCTGTTGAGGGAGCGGTTGTCCTTTGCGGTCATGAACCTGACCACCAGCTGGGGCTGTGCAAGGACTCCGATCCCCACTCCTAGTACCAAGGTGGTGATGACCGTATACCAGATCGGAGATCCGAGATCGGGCATCACCGTCCAGCCGTTCATCCCCTGCTCCGCCAGCTTAGCCGGAACCAGATCTGCCATGTTTGTCAGTGCCGTATTGGCAACGGTAATCCCTCCGAGGATAAGGTAGGTCGCAATGAGGAGGAATGTCATACCGACAAGCATGATGGCACCCTGGACAGCGTCAGTGTACATGACCGCGATCAGGCCACCGAATATGACATAAATGGCTACGATGAGTGCAAAACCGATCAAAGAAATGCCATAGGATATCCCGAGCGTCTCCTTGATGAACTGGGCTCCGCCGATGAGTACAGCTGCGGTATAGAGGGGCATGCCGATGAGAATGATAACCCCGGTCAGGACCTGCATGAACTGGGACTGGTAAATCTTCCCCATCAGGTCCGGGAACGTGATGGCCTTAAGTCGCTGCCCTATCTCCCGCGTCTTTTTCCCGAAGACGACAAAGGCGATCAGGATCCCCACACCGATATTAAAGACCGTAAGCCAGATCAGCCCCATCCCCAGATTTGCCGCCTGGCCTCCAAAACCGACGATTGCAGAGGTGCTGATGAAGGTCGCTCCGTAAGAGAGCGCAATCACAACAGGATGGGCATTTCTCCCCGCGACAAGGTAATCCTCAGTATTTCTGGTCTTCTTGTACCCGATATAGCCCAGTATGAGCATGATCACCACATAGATCGCGGTGACGACAAGGACCATTGTTGTGCTAACGGCCATTCGTCAGTCACCCCCTTTGTTCCAGTACAGGTAGCCATAAATGAGACAGGCAAGGGCAAGTGCTATACAGAGCAGATATGCGATCCAGATCTGCGGGTCAGGGATTCCAAACATGATACAAACCTTCTGGTAATCTCATGGAGTGTCCATTACAGGGGAACCGGCGAAAAAGCGGGTCCCCTACCTAAAGAATATAAAGAAAAATGCGGATGATTGCTGCAGGACCGATAGCGAGTTGATATCCTGTAAGCGGGACATTCCGGTTTACCTGATCTTTGAGGTCAATCTTTTTCTATTTAAGACTTTTTGAATTGTTCTGACAGCAGATTCTTCTGACAGCAGATTACAGTAGTCTCTCTTGGTCTCCATCACATCAGAAGGGGACACTGTGATTCCGTCAATATGGACGAGGGCAAAGAAGGAAAAAGACGGGTATGCCAGTAATTGCACCTCTTTTCCTGATCCAGACCATTTTATTTCACCGGCCGAAAGCCAGATGAACCGTCCGGCTCCATATGGTGGTGGAACAAATGGATACGTTCTCCCGATTGCACGAGGGACTCAGACAGGTCCTTGCTCACCGGACTGGATGGAGTGAGCTGCGGGCTGTGCAGGAGAAGGCATACGAAGCCGCGAGCGGCGGGAACGATGTACTGGTCATTGCGCCGACTGCTGGGGGAAAGACCGAGGCAGCACTCATCCCGGTCGTGGATGGGATTCTGAAGGGAGGATTTCCAGGTGTTGCCGCACTCTACCTCGCCCCTCTCAAGGCATTGATCAACAACCAGGAAGAGCGTTTCCTGAACTTCTGCCTGCCAAATGGTCTTGAAGTGCTGAAATGGCACGGAGACGTCCCGAAAGGGGACCGGGCATGGAAGGACAATGAACCCCCCCATATCCTGATGATCACGCCGGAGTCCCTTGAAGTGCTCCTCATGGAGAAGGAGCTCTCTTCCGGGCTTTCGAACCTCCGCTATCTCATCATCGATGAGCTGCACGCCTTCGTGGAGTCAGAACGGGGGGTCCAGATGAGGGTCCTGCTCGATCGCCTGGACCGGCTGTCCGGAAGAAAAATCCAGCGGATCGGCCTTTCCGCCACCGTTGGCAATCCTGAAGAGATCCTCTCCTGGCTGTCAGGGAGCAGGCATGGAGAGGTGCTGGTCCGTGTCCCTGCACCCCCCCAGCCGAAGAGGTTTACCTTCATCGTGGAGGAGAAGGAATCCGCAAGGGTCGGGGCCCTTGCCCGGATTGTCCGCGGGAAGAAAGCGCTGGTGTTTGTGAACAGCAGGAGTGATGCCGAAGCGGTAAACACCGCTCTTGCCGGCAGGGTCGATCAGCTGCTGGTCCATCATTCATCCCTATCTCCCGAGATGAGACGTGAAACCGAGAGAGCGTTCTCTGAATCTGAAAGTTCCTGTATCATCTGCACAAGCACCCTTGAACTGGGAATCGATATTGGGAACCTCGACGTGGTAGTCTGCATCGGCCCCCCTCCCAGTGTCTCCTCGTTCCTCCAGAGGATGGGAAGGAGCGGGAGGAGAGGGAAACCTCCCTACGTCGCCTGCATCCTGAAGGATGCCTGCGAACTCCTCTGTATGGCTGCTGTGATCGAATCAGCAAGCAGAAAGGAAGTGGAGCCGTTATTTCCTCCCCAAAAACCGTATAATGTGCTCTTCCAGCAGGTCTTGCTGGAGATCGTCAGGAAAAGGAGAACCTCACGTTCCCATATCCGGAGATTTGTCAAAGGGCTCTTTGCCTTCCGGGAGATAAAACCCCGGGAGATTGATTCGCTTCTTGGTTTTCTTGATGACTCTGGCATCCTGGTCGGTGATGGAGACATGCTGATGCCTGGGCCGGGGGCTGAGGCGTCATTCGGAAGATCCAACTGGAAGGAGCTCTTCTCGGTCATAAAAGGGGGGAGTGAGTTCCGTGCGGTGACTCCTGACGGTGAAATGATAGGGACGCTTGATGCACGGTTCGTCGCAGGAAGGAACAGGAAGAGTTTCACCCTGGGGGGGAAAAGCTGGACCTTCGTGAAGAGTGACGACTCCCACGAGCTGGTCGTGGTTGTTCCTGGAGGAGGGGAGAAGAATGAAATATTCTGGACCGGTGGAAGGACGGGTTTCTCTCCTGTTGTCTGCAGGGCAGTCGGCCGGATCCTCTCAACCGGGGGATCGATGCTCCCCCTTCCCGAACCTGAAAGAGAACTCATCTCCGGAGTAATCGACACTCTCCCTCCGCTTGTCCCAGGGGGAATCTTGATCGTGGAGAAACCGGGAAAAAGGAACTTCGATGTCACCATCATCACCTTCAGGGGCAGGATGTTCAACGGGATACTCGCCAGCCTGATCCGGTCCGAATCTGAGAGGAAACGCGCAGTTAGTTATCATGATTTCTCCGTATCGATAAAAAATGCCGGGAACGCGGGTGTGTCTTCGAGCATCTACGACCTGCTCTTGGGGCTGCAAGCGAGGAGGACCGATTCCATTGCAAAAGGCCTCAAGACACCCGGCCCGGAGACCTGGAAATTTGCGGGGGCGCTCTCCCCAGAGATTCTCCGTGAAATGGCCCTTGCCGATTACTATCGCTACCCCGATTTTTTGCAGGATTTCAGGAATGTGGAAATTTTTCTCGCAGATCCTGGTGGATCAGTCCCTACCGTTTAAATATCAGGTGACCACCGCTTTTCTGAACCTCCACCATGCAATAGCGAACATTATTGCCGCGAATCCCACCAGGAAAAGGAAGGCAAATACAATTTGGATGGGGGTGAACTGGTAGTGGATCCCAATTGCCTGGAAATCGCCTCCGATGGCAAAGTAACGGATCCCTGTCACCAGGTACGTGAGAGGATTTATTAGTGAAAGTGCCTGCAGGGCAGGGGGAAATGCATCTATCGGATACAGTGCATTGCTCGCAAAGAATATGGGCATGGTGAGCAGGGTCATGATCCCCTGCATCCCTTCAGGGCTCTCGAGCGAGATCGCGATGGCAGCAGAGAGGAAGAGAAATCCAAGGGAAAAGACGGCAACGAAGAGCAGGATTCCAAGGATGGCCAGGAACGTTTCAATTGCCGTGTACCCGAAAAAGAACTGGGCTCCGATCAGGATACCGAACACCATGATGATGATAGCCTGGATGAAGGATTTGGTCATACCCGAGAGTGCAATCCCAAAGATGATATGGTTCCTCGGGAGCGGGCTTGCGAAGATCTCACGCATAAGCCCCCAGTTCTTGTCGAAGAGGAGACTCATCCCCCCAAAGAGGTTGGTAAAGAGCGTGGTCATTGCGATCACCCCCGCAGCCATAAAGGTGAGATAGTCTACCGTGGGCACTCCTGGCAGGGGAGGTATCTCTGAGGTGAAGCGGTTAAAATTGGAGGACATGGCTATCCCGAAAAAGGCCATCCATAACGCCGGCTGGACAAGTGAGGAGATGAGGAGGGTCTTGAACCGGTAAAACCGCAGCATGTCGCGCCAGAATATCGTGAGAAATCCAAGATGCATCGGTTACCTCCTGCCTGCCCGGGTCACGGCTGTGGAAGGTTTTTCTGCCCCTTCATCACGAAGTTCGCGGCCGGTATAATGGACAAATACATCGTCCATTGATGGTTTTTTCAGATTGACCGCATTGACCCTGATCCCCTCCAGCGAGAGAGCTTCGATGATCATCGGTAGTATTTTTGTGCCATCGCCGTTCAGCATAGCCACGATCCCGTTCGGCTTCTGAGTGATATGTTTGACCATGTCCATGTCTGAGAGTATTTTCCTGGTTCCGGCACCATCACTGGTCTCGAGGTAGATCAGGTCCTCGCCGAGAGTATTTTTCAATTCGGCGGGTGTTCCGGTTGCAATGATCTGTCCTTTATCGATAATGCTGATCCGGTCGCTCAGGTGATCGGCTTCATCCATGTAGTGGGTGGTGAGAAATATAGTGGTACCCTCCCGGTTTACCGCTTTGATATACTCCCACATCCGCATCCGAGTCTGGGGATCAAGTCCGATTGTCGGTTCATCAAGGAAGAGCACCCTCGGGCGTGTCATGAGTCCCCTCGCTATCTCGAGCCTGCGTTTCATCCCCCCGGAAAGGTTTTTGGTCCGGGTATCCTGCTTGCCCTCGAGCTGGACGAGTGCCAGGAGCTCTTCGATCCGTTCTTTCCGCTCCGCGTTGGGCATCTTGTATAGGTGTCCGTGGAATTCGAGGATCTCACGGCATGTCATGTCACGGTCGAGGGTGACATCCTGGAAGACGATTCCGATAGACTCCCTGACCCGCTCCGGATCCTTTGCCACATGAAAGCCTGCAACGGTTGCTGATCCCTGCTGCAGCGGAAGGAGCGTGATCAGGACATTGATGGCGGTACTCTTGCCGGCCCCGTTTGGTCCGAGGAATGAGAATATCTCTCCTTCAGATACTTCAAAGCTTATTCCGTCAACTGCGGTAAAATCCCCGTAGCGGTGGAAGAGATCTCTTACCGAGATTATTGGGGCACTCATGAGACTCCCATGGATCCATCATTTGTTTTCAAATCTGCCTGCTCATTTTAGTGGTTTGGACAGAGATCTCTTAATAAGGATTGGAAGGGGAACTGTCTCATGCTATTCCCGGGGGTGATGGGGGGAGTGGGCAATTCCCCGTCATCGATACCAAGGGATGTTGTCGGTAGAGGTAAAGAAATACCCAATAAGAGGAGCGATTGGACAGGGATGAATGAGGATACCGGGCGGCTTGAGCATTTTATCGCTATGCTTGATGATGAGGATCCATCGAAACGCTGGAAAGCAGCAGAGTCACTTGGGAGATTCATGGATGAACGTGCGGTTGATCCGCTCATCCTGGCCCTTACGGACGAGGACTGGAGGGTGAGACAGAAAGCAGCCTGGGCACTGGGAAAGATTGGGGATCCAAGGGCCCTCGTGCCGTTGAGAAGATCGTTGATGAACGAGAGGGAAGGTGTAAAAGAGATTATCGAGGAAGCACTCGATGAGATTAAGGCAAGGGGATATCATCCCGTGCGCTCTGCTGATGATAGGTAAGGTTTTATGCATCCTCCGGTCAGGAGATGACTACCGTGGTATACAGCCCTCTCCTTTTATAAACCATTAATACCTCTGGCGGGGAACATTTGAGGGACAATCATCTACTTCTCCCCCCTTTAGGGGAGTTGTCTGTTTCCTGGACGCAGACCAGGTCAGGGAGTTAGGTATGGATTTTAGAGATACGGGTCTCGAGTTTGACCAGAACCGGATTGAGGAACTTGATCAGCTGCGCAGGGAGGGCTACCCCCTCTATCCCCCGGTATTTGAGAGAAAAGATCGGATACGGGAGATCAGGGAGAAGTTCTCTGCCGTAGGCCATGAGAGGAGTGAAGAGCGTGTTGTCACCGCCGGACGCCTTTACACAGTCCGGAACCATGGAAAGACCATCTTTGCTGATCTTGGTGACGAAAGAGCACGTATCCAGCTCTATATCAGAAAGAATGACATCGGGGAGGCTCATTTTGATTTTTTTTCCCGTTACATCGAGCGTGGCGATATCATCGGCATCGGCGGCTATCCCTTCAGGACAAAGCTTGGTGAACTGACAATTTGGGTAGATGATATTGTCCTCCTGACAAAGTCGCTGAACTCACTCCCTGAAAAGTTCCATGGCTTGACCAATGTGGAGAAACGGTATCGGCAGCGGTACCTTGACCTCATCATGAATACAGAGATCCGGGAGACCTTCCGGATGAGGAGCCTGCTGATCTCCGAGATCCGTTCCTACCTTACCGGACGCGACTTTCTCGAGTTCGAAACACCAATCCTCCAGCCTGTCTATGGAGGGGCCAATGCCCGGCCGTTCACCACCTATCACCACTGCCTCTGCCAGAACCTCTTCCTGCGTATCGCCCCCGAACTCTATCTGAAGCGACTCGTCATAGGAGGATTTGAGAAGGTCTTCGAGATTGCGAGGAACTTTCGCAACGAGGATATCGATACCAGGCATAATCCAGAGTTCTCGATGGTCGAGATATACGAAGCATACCGGGACTACAACGACATGATGGCTCTCACCGAGGGGATCATCTCACATCTCGTTCACACCATCTGCGGGAAATACCAGATCGAATTTGGGGGGGGGCATCTCGATTTCACCCCGCCCTGGCGGAAAATGTCGATGGAAGATGCGGTCAGGGATCTGGCAGGACTGGACACTCGGTCGTACAGCCTTGAGGATCTGAAGAAGATTGCCGGAGACAAGGGGATTGAGGGGTATGAGGCAGCGACGAGCTGGAGGGAACTGCTGGTCCTGTTCTTCGAAGAGATGGTGGAAGGGCAGCTCATCCAGCCTACGTTCATTTACGACTTCCCCATCGAGAACTCCCCCCTCGCAAAGAAACACCGGTCAAAGGAGGGATTCACCGAGCGGTTCGAGTTGTTCATCTGCGGGATGGAGATTGCGAACGGGTTTTCAGAACTGAATGATCCCCTCGACCAGCTCGGCCGTTTCCAGCGGCAGGACGACATGAGGAAGGCAGGGGATCTGGAAGCCCAGATGCTTGATTATGATTTTATCGATGCCCTCGGGTACGGCATGCCGCCCACAGGAGGAGTAGGGCTTGGAATCGACCGCCTCGTGATGCTGGTGACAAACCAGAGCTCCATCAAGGAAGTCATCCTCTTTCCACAGATGAGATCGGAAGGGGATGCTACCCTCAAATCCTCCGATAAAAATGAGGCCGGAACCCCATAATTGGAGTTTGGAAGTAGTTTATCAGGTCTGTATGTTCCCTTTTTTCCCTGGGATATCACACTTGGGATGCATCAAGAATTAAAAAAATCCTGCCAGGTCATCGACAAGGCATCCTCCTTTGCCCTCATTCGGGAAAAGAGGTTCAGCCTCCTAAGTTTTTCAATAAAAATTGAGCGATTGCCTGGGAGCATGAATTTTTAACCCGACTTTACAGATGCAGCCGCATACCTGCACTGCCCGAATGAGATGCATCCGTCCCCCAGCGGGTACTCTGCATTGATGAACAGTTCAAGACCGGCTTTGCGTACCTGATCGATAATTGTCTCCCGAATCATCCTGTTATAGGCAACACCCCCGGAAAGAACAACAAGGGGGATACCACAGTCCTGTGCTGCATGGACCGCAAGCCCGGCGATCCCTCGCGCAAGATTATACTGGAACGAAGCGGCAACATCGGAAATGTGATGGTGGTTACCTGACCGGATGGTATTGTATTCCCGGAGTGCACTTTTCATCAAGCTCCTTGTGGACAGCACCTCAGTGGAAGCGTTGCGGAAAAACGACAGATCCCACTCACAGGCTCTTCCTCCAACGGCTACAGATTCCAGTTTCATTGCAGGTTCACCATCATAGGTTTTCTCATCGCAGAGTCCAAGGAGTGCAGAGACCGCGTCAAGGACCCTCCCTGTACTGCTCGTCATGGCAACATTCAGGTTTTTATGCAGTTGTGCTTTGAGTATGTCCAGTTCGAGATCGTTCCAGCCGCGCGACAGGAGGATCTCTTCGACATCGGGTTCCGGCAGGATCCCGTAGAGCATCCTCTCCGGGTAGGTAGTCGCCAGATCGCCGCCTGGCATGGGGACAACCTCTAGATGGCCAACCCGTTCATAGTCAGGGATCTGACCTGCAAAGATCTCCCCTCCCCAGATCGTTCCATCATCGCCATATCCAACTCCGTCGATAGTAATCCCAATGCAGGGATCCGGGGTGGCAGCCGCAATATGAGCCCGGTGGTGCTGGACCGGAACAAGCCTTCCTCCCCCTTCATCAGCCAGCTCACGAGCATACCGGGTGGAAAGAAACTGGGGATGGGCATCGTGGGCGATCAGATCATACGTTTCTGCACCAAGGAGCCTGCCCATAGTGCGGATGGACTCCTTCAGGTAGTCAAAAGTCCCGGGATTCCTGACATTTCCAATGTGGGGGGAGGTGGTTGCAACATCATCTTTGTAGATGGTGATATTGGAATTCAGTTCAGGACCGACCGCAAGTATCGTGCTCTTTCCCAGGGGAAGTCTGGTCCTTCTGGGCGCCATACCCCTGGAGAGACGGATGATGAACCCGTCCCTCACCACTGAATCATCGCACCTGTTGATGATTCTCCGGTCATGGGAGAGGAAAAAGTCAACCTCCCGGCTGAGGCTGGCCATTGCCCTGTCGATATCGGTGATCATGGGATACCCGGGCATGTTTGCACTCGTCATGACGAGGAGTGGGTGCGTGAGGTGCGAAAAAAGGAGGTGGTGGAGTCCGGTATACGGAACCATACAACCAATGGTATGGAGATTGCTAATTTCTGTATGAGCCGTCCGGTCCCGTTTTTCCAGAACGACAATCGGTCTGGTTGCACTGTCGAGCAAAAGGCGTTCCTCGCATGAGACGCATGCGATCTGGTCGACATAATCGGAGTTTCTGACCATTATCGCAAAGGGCTGCTCCGACCTTCCCAGACGCCTCTTCAATTCTCCAGCTGATTCCTCAATACACGCGATGTGGAATCCTCCGATTCCACGGATTGCAATCAGGGCTCCGGAGTCGAGAAGCCGTGCTGTCTCCTGTATCAGATCCTGGCAGTCCACGGTGGTTCCGTTTCGGTCCAGCAGGATGAGGTGGGGACCGCATCGTTCACATGCGATGGTCTGTGCATGATGGCGGCGGCAGGAGGGTTCGGCATACTCATCACCACATTCCTCACACATCGGGAACTGCTGCATCACGGTCCGTTCACGGTCATACGGGAGTGTGCTGATGATGCTGTAGCGGGGGCCACAATTCACGCACGATGTTGCCCAGTACGATCCGTACCTTCCCCCGCGGGAGTCGATATCCGCAACACACTCCTCGCAGGTTGCGATGTCGGGAGGGATCATCCCGGACATGGTTCCTGGACTGCTGGGCAGGATGAGGAAGTCATCAGGATATGGCCCTTCCCAGGGTGTTACAGAGAGATAATCGATCCGGGCAAGTGGAGGGCCTGTGCGTATGGAAAGGAGGAAGTCCTCAAATCTATCCCCCTTCGCATAAATTTCAACCTCACTTCCGAGATTCTTCACGTGACCAAAAATCCCGTATTCGCGTGCACGGGCATACACAAAAGGACGGAAACCTACGCCCTGGACAACTCCACGGACGAGTATTCTCCCGCTTCGGCGCATCGGATTCCTACAAAACTTTATGGATTTACTGCGCCATATACTAAGTGGGTTTTATCGTGTCAGGCCATATCAGGATAGTGAATGATCCGGTGGAACTGATTCCCCTTCTCATCACTTTCAACAACTCGTGTTATAAACAGGTCTATGATCTTCTCAACAAGTCATGGATGACGGAAGAGGAGTTGAGTGCTCATCTGAAGGAAGAGGGAGTAAGTCACTGCATCAGCATCCTGAAAAAGGGCAATCTCATTGAAGAACAATGGAGGATGCCAGAGCAGGGAAAACGCCCTGTCAAGGAATTCCGTGCGACATACAATAAGTTCAGGGCGAATTTCCAATGCAACCTGACTGATCTCTCCGACCTTCTTTATATCGCGGTATCCAATGATGAGCAACTGCGCATCGTTGTTGAAAAGGTAGAGGAGGAATTGTCGGGGGGGAACAACTCCATCAACGATATTGCGCGCAAATTCGGGGTCAGTCCCACCTTTATCAGGGGTTTGGCAAAGCGGATCCCTCATCTGGATGTGAAAGGTCAGGGACTGGTGCTGCTTGAACGAAGCCAGTGAGGATCCCCTCTCATTCATCCTCAGGAGCAAGCGGGAGGTAACCCGGCTCCAGATCCTTGTCGAGATTGCTGAGCACCAGCCTGCCGTCAGGCAGCAGGAGATTGCCGATAAACTCGGTGTGACCCCTCAGGCAGTCTCAGAGTATATCAGAGAACTCGTCGATGATGGCATGGTTGCTGCCCACGGGAGAGGACGTTACGATGTGTCCCGGTCCGGCATCGAATGGGTTCTTAACCATGCGGAAGCCCTTGAATCGTACGCCCGGCATATCAGGAGGGATATTATTCAGCAGGTTTCGACCTGGACCGCTATCGCTGCCCATGATCTTAAAGAGGGGGAGGAGGTGGGTGTCTTTATGAAGGGAGGATGGCTCTATGCAGCGAGTGAACCCCAGAGTGCAACAGGGATTGTCCTGATGAATGCCCGCCAGGGTGATGATGTCGGCGTCATCCGGCTGTCGGGAATCATCGATCATACCGAAGGAGTAATTCACGTCTGCAAAGTGCCACGGGTCCAGAGGGGAGGATCGCAGAACGTGAAGAAGGAACAGCTCCTGGCCGTCACCAGCCAGGCTGATATGATCGCAGCAGTAGGCTTGGAGGCGTATGTGGCATTGGAGAAGGCGGGAAGGATCCCTGACATGTTCTTCGGATCCCGTGAAGGGGTCATCGAGGCGGCATTTCACGGCATCAACTGTGCCATTTTTATTGTGGATGAAGAATTCACCGATTTTCTGAAGAGGCTTGAAGGGGTCGGGTTATCGTACCTCATCCATGACCTGGTCACTCCATGAGGGTTATCATCCATCCCCAGAAAGGAAATTACAAGATCCTCTTTCTCGACAATCACACTATCCGGGGAACTGCGTTTGCGGAGATATCTGAAACCCCGAAAGGAGTGAGGCCTGTTCAGTACCGGCTCAAATGGGGAAGCAAGCAGCAGTACCGCAACACTCCCACAAAGGACCTTATCGCCTCACTCCGGAAGAGTGAGGTGTTTCTCACCCGGCGTGACGAGATATTCGGGAGGTTCCTTGCCGATTTCCAGATCTCGTCATCGCGGGTGAATCTCTGCCGGATCTGTCTCCTCGAAGAGCGGATAACCCCGCTGAGCGATAAAACCGGGATCCGTTACCGGGGATCTGAATTGATCTGCCCGGAGTGTGCAAAACGGGAAATCCGCCGTGAACTTGCACATATGGGACGTATCGGGCGCCAGTCCATGTCCCACATGGAAGAGATGCTGTTAAAATACCGTGATGTGGACAGGGTTCTTGCAAGCATCCAGCCTGAGCAGATAACGATGTCCCAGACGCTTTTCGACCGGCTGGAAGCTCATCCGGTACAGAAGACAGAACGCCTCGAAGAGCTCCCTCTTCCCCGGGTTTTTGTAGATGCGTCTGGGATCTCCTGTCTCATGCCCGCCCAGCAGATGGCAGTGGATGCGGGCCTGTTGTATGGAAAGGACCTCCTTATCGTTTCAGCAACCGCGAGCGGAAAGACCTTTATCGGGGAGATGGCG
>MVZQ01000014.1 GCA_002068435.1 Euryarchaeota archaeon ADurb.BinA087
GTACACCCCGCAGAGCCGAGCCGGTGCCCCGGCCGGGTTGAGCAGCGGGCCGAGCAGGTTGAACACCGATGAAAAACCCAGTTCCTTCCGGACTGCCGCTGCATGCCGGAGGGCCGGGTGGAAGGCAGGGGCGAAGAGGAACCCGATGCCAGTCTCTTCCACGATTGAACAGACTCGTTCTGGTGGGAGGTCGATCCGCACGCCAAGGGCTTCCAGGACATCTGCCGATCCACATGCGCTGCTCACGCTCCGGTTCCCATGCTTGACCACGGGGATCCCGGCACCGGCTGCAACAAAGGCTGCTGCCGTGCTGATATTGAAGGTCCCGGAACCATCCCCTCCGGTCCCACAGGTATCCACGAACCTTCCGTGGACCTGCGGGTGGATGGTCAGGGCATGGCGGAGCAGCACCCGGACAAAGCCCGTGATCTCCTCCGCCGTCTCCCCCTTCATGTGAAGGGCTGTGATCAACGAGGCGATCTGTGCCCCGCTAGCCTGCCCGGTGGCAATGATCTCCATGACTGCCGCTGCCTGGTCGGTATCCAGCGGTTCTCCATCTGCAAGACGGGCAAGAAGTGCCTGCATCATACTCCTCCACGCGATTCTTCCAGGAAATTCTTCACGAGAATTCTTCCCACAGGGGTCATGATGCTCTCCGGGTGAAACTGGACCCCGGTAAGCCCGAGGTCAGGATGCGTCACCGCCATGATACAATGGTCATCCGAGGAGACGGCCCGGACCTGAAACCCAGGCGGTAGAGATGCAGGATCCGCCATCAGTGAATGGTACCGCGTGGCGGTGAAGGGCGATGGAATTCCGGAAAAGATGCCCTCTCCGGTGTGGACAATGCTGCTGGTCTTTCCATGGACAGGAACAGGCATCCGGCATATCCTCCCGCCGAATGTCTGGACAATGGTCTGGTGCCCAAGGCAGACCCCGAGGATCGGGATGCTCCCGGCATACTCCCTGATCACATGACGGCAGATCCCGGACTCATCCGGAGTTCCCGGGCCGGGCGAGAGGATGATCCGTTCAGGATCCTGATCCCTCACCTCCGCAAGCGGTGCATCACAGGGAATCGGGAGAGGTACACTCCCCAGCTGACCGACCAGCTGATAGAGGTTATAGGTAAAGCTGTCATAACAGTCGATGATAGCCACCCTCACGGTCCACCCCCGCTCTCCCCGACAGCATTCACCATGGCCCGGGCTTTCTGCACGGTCTCCTCGAATTCCCGCTCGGGGACCGAGTCGGCCACAATCCCTGCCCCGGTTGAAAACTCGGCCTTGCCCCCCTTCACCCGGACGGTCCGGATGGCAATGGCAAATTCGAGCAGGTCATTAAATCCACAGTACCCGACTGCACCGGCATACAAACCCCGTGGGGATGATTCGAGGTCTGCGATGATCTGCATCGCCCGGATCTTTGGGGCCCCGCTCACGGTTCCGGCCGGGAAACAGGAGGTAAGGGCATCAAACCGGTCTTTCCCCTCGGCAACGGTTCCGCAGACCCGTGAGACGATATGCTGGACATGGGAGAATTTCTCAATCTCCATGAATTCCGGGACAGAGACTGAGCCGAACGTCGACACTCTTCCGATATCGTTCCGGGCGAGATCAACCAGCATCAGGTGCTCTGCCCGCTCTTTCTCATCTGCAAGGAGTTCCCTGGCAAGGCGGTTGTCCTCTGCGTCATCCATTCCCCGTGGCCTGGTGCCGGCGATAGGTACCGTCTGTACAACACCCCGCTGCACCTTAACGAGCATCTCTGGGCTTGACCCGACAATCGCCTCATCCCCGAAATTCAGGTAGTAGAGGTACGGTGAAGGGTTGATGGAGCGGATCCGGCGGTAGATATCCAGGGGATTGCCAATGAAGGGAACACAAATCTTCCGGGAAAGGACGACCTGGAAGATGTCCCCCGCCATGATATGCTCTTTTGCCTTCACCACGATCTCCTGGTATCCTGCCCGATCTTCCTGCCCCGGGTCCGGGAGTGTCCCTATCTCCGGGCTGTATTCACATGAGCGGTCCGGGACCAGGACCGCCTGGATCCTATCCTCCAGTGCCTCCAGTCGCTGGGTCGCCTTGCACACCTCATCTTCCCTTTCACAGGCTTGAGGAAGGATGAGATCTTCGAAGAGGAGGCAGGACTCCTGAACATGGTCATACACAATGCCCCTTGTCGAGCACATGAATCTGGCAAGGGGTATATCATCCCTTCCTGCCTGGACATGGCCGCCGGAAAGACCAGTCACCATGTCATAGCTGCAGTACCCGACAAAGCCTCCTGTAAAGTCCCCATCTTCCTTCCCTCGATATGGGAAGTATGAGGAAACTTCCCGGAGCTGGCTGACCGGATCACTTCCTGAGAGGGAGGGGAAGGTTGGAATCCCGGTACTATTCCCGGAAAACGTGGGATGTTCACCAAGGGTGAGAACGAAGTCAGGGGCCATCCCGATAATGGAACGAACTGCCCTTCTCGGGACCCCTTCCATTGACTCGAGGATATACCCCTCTCGGATACGCAGAGTACGGAAGAGAGTGAAGGGATCAACATCGGGAAGAGGAATGATCCGGGTTACCGGAAGAACCTGCAGAGGCACATCTTGTTTGGGCTGATTGCCTTTGATCGCCGCCCGAGGGACGGCATCCCCCAGTCCAGCGGCATCACGTACCTGGTAGTCATGTACAAATAAGTACACCAATGAACTTATTTATACTTTGTCGTCATAATCAAATATCCCACCACCTTCATCCTTGCTGGCATCGGGTCTCATTGCAGACCTGGCACCTGGCAACGTGTGCGGGATGCCCTGATCTACGCAGGACCGTTCATGATGGAGCAATCGATTTAACATGGTATCCCATGGTATTCATTGAAAAGAACATACCGAGGAGAACCATGGCGAAAAAATCCAGGACAACGGATACCAGGCCGGGGAAGAAGAACCGCTCCTCTCTCATGGGCCTGTTCATTGTGATTGTCATCCTGGTACTAGCCGGGACCACCTATTCCTTCTCGACCGTCAACGATGACCGGGAAGCGCAAACCTGGTCTCTCGATGAATCCAACACCCCGTCCTTCGGTCACCGTACCCTCCCAGATGTCAAGGTAACGCTCGTTGAGGACACCGCGAATTACACGCTACAAAAGATCAGCTACCCCAGCTATGGCACGATGATATTTGGGCTGCTCCGAATCCCAAAAGAGATCGAAAAGCCACCTGTCGTGATTGTGCTCCCGGCTGCTACCATTACCAAGGAAGCCGATGCCCCGATGGCTGATGCCCTTCGCTCTTTTGGCTATGCTTCGCTCACGTTTGACGAGCGGGGCAACGGAGGCGAAACCCTGGGAATTTCACCAATGGATCTTACCGCTGGCTATGCTGCCTTCAGAAGCGGTGAGATACCAGCCCAATACGCCCAGATCTATGATGTCTTGCTTGCCTATGACTATATCAGGTCCCGTGAAGACCTGGATGGCAGTAGTATCGCGATACTGGGCGAGAGCATGGGAGGCCGGTTCGCAATTATCGCTGCCGGTATCGAGCCAGGCATCAAAGGTGCCTTTGTCATCAGCTCCGGTCCCTACGGTGTCGATGCCGTGGCAAATCCGGAGGTGCAACGCTTCGTCACCTCAATCGAACCCGCGACCTATCTGTCAAAACTCCCGCCACGGACACTGGTCATGTTCCATTTCACCAGTGACCCGATTATCCCAATCGCCGAAGGGAAGGTACTTTATGACATGGCCCCCTTACCCAAAGCCTGGCACCAGTATAATGGAACCGTACATGGCGTCTATAGCGACGTCTATGCTGGTGACTTGCAGAACGAGCTGAAAGCGATATTCGGGAGATAATACCCTCCTTCTGCCTGTCACTTCATGGTGTAAAGAGTCCACACGGCGTACAACATTGAGAGTGTCGCGATGAGAAAGATGATAGATACCACATTCGGCGAGAAAGAAGCATCCAGGTATTTGACAATATCATACACGACATAGATACCAAAGGTGAGGGCGATAAACCACCCGTAGATCTTCTTTTTCACCAGCCCGATCCGGATGGCAATGATGCAGATGACCACCTCGATGGAGATGGAAACTGGCTGGAGAGAGAGTGATAGGTCCATACGGAAGAGAGTGCAATGTGCGATTAAAATACTTCCCGGGAAGATGACAGATTGAGATGCACACAGGCAGTCAGTTTTATCCTGCCATCCATGGTACTTCAAGAGGAACGGAACATCCCATAATGCCGGATATCATATCCGGCAATCTGAAGAATTATATCGTGGTATCGATTATAAGGTGACCTTTCCCGTCAGTTCCTGTATAAATTCCGGAGAGGTAACAATTCTTGGATCTTATGGCTGGGCTCTCTTCTGCGAGCAGTCACCATAGTCAGGAGCTCTGCTTCGTTTTATGTCAACGAAACTGTCTTGCAAAGGTATATATTGCATGATTCATATCAGCCCCTAACTGTGTGAGTTCGATTCAAGGGGGAAGATATGGAGCAAGATATGGAGCAAGAGAATATCGATGAGGCGGGTTTCGCAACTCTTCTTGAAAAAGGAAAAAATCTGGAACAAAGAGGATTTTATGACGAGGCATTAAAAAAATTTGAAAAATTATCGATTTTAAACCCTGGTGATTCTGTCCCTGCAGAACGGATCCAAATCATCAAAATGATACAAGAAGCGTTTGATCTGAGGCAGAAGGGAGATTTGGATAATGCAGTGAATAAATTTTCAGAGGTTCTTGAGATAGATCTGAGTAATACTACTGCTTTGAGCTTTCGTGGTTTGTCGTATGTCGGTTGTGATGAAGAATTTGCTAAAGCTGACATCCAGGAAGCACTATTAATTAATCCAGAAGATCCCCGGGCTCTTATTGCTGCATCAGATTGTTACTTATATAAACTTGACTATCATCCCGCGGTAAAATGCATAGAGAAAGCAAAAATTTCTGGAAAAGATTACAATCCCTCTATTCAAGCTCTTATTTTCCGGCAAAATGGATTATATTATAACCTTATTGGGTCGTATTCATTGGGACTCTCATCACTTGAAAAATCGTATTTATTAAATCCGGAGGACTCATGGACTTTATTATGGTTGGCCGATGCGAAGTTTGGTCTTGGCGATTTTCAAGGAGCGATCGCCAGTTATTCTGATGCCATAAAAAAACTCTCCAGGCCCTACTGGTTTGCCTATTATAAGAAGGCATTGGCTTATCTTTCTAATGCTGAATACAGACAAGCCATTGAAGCATTTGATCTGGCAGCAAAATGCGTCTCTGATGAAGACTCCCTGGAAAAATCAAAGCTGATAGCAAATATTGTTTGCGGAAAGGGATTTGCGCTGATCAATACAGAAAAAGGATATGATGAAGCTTTACAAAGTTTCGAGTCGGTTCTACGAACGGATACCTACAATGTCGCTGCCCTCTTTGGTAAAATCTGGGCGGGAAGACAGGCCCAGAAGGAATATCAGATCCAGGAAAAGGTGAAGGATGTTCAGACCCAGTTGTTAAATTCGAGCAACGATGTGATATCCCATACTTCACAGTACCTCAAAATTTTATTGTGGGACTTTAAAACCGGACTTGACCTGGTGAAGAATATGTTCTTCGTCCAGTTTATTCTGGGTGTCAGTTTACTGGTCGGTGCGGTGATCGCTGCTCTCTATGATGAGGATCTCGTCACCGCCATCCTTGGCGTGACTGGCGGGATATCGTTGTTGATCGCTTTTATCAGGGACTCACCCATGCATATTCAGAAAAATCGTGTTGATTTTTCCCAATGGATGATGGGGTACTTCAACTGGTACAATTCGTTCCTTGAGACGAATATCCTCATCGGTCAAAAAGCTTCAAGGAAAGAAGCAATCAGTATTGATGAATTATTGGAAATACAAAAAGAACTGAATACCAATACGGAAAACACTATCAAATTGATAGAAGAATGTTGCGAATTCAAGCAGAATCCTCGACAAAAAGGTTTTGTAAAAGAAACCAGTGACAAAATTACATCAGCAAGCCAGTTGAAAAATACCGGTTTTCAATCCACTGGTATAGACCCGGCTGGTGGTGGAGGGAATCCTTGAGGGATTGATCGGAGTTCAATGGGCTTCTATCAATTCACAACGCGGCTTGAGAAGGAAAGGGATGAAATATCTCTTTTTTTGTGGAGGTACTCATTATCAGGTATCCAATTTTTCAAGATTCTTCCAATACGTCCTTACTGTGGATGAATTCTTACGCTGAAGGTTCTTAGTTTCAAGGTTAACTGTCACCTTCTTTACCCTTTTAGGAAAAGAGTTGCACTCTTTCAAAGATAACAGGGTGAAAAGGTCACGATGTCAGAGGAGTCTTAGTCATCGAAATATATGCGAAAGTGATGCCCTATTCGCGTGGCAAATGTTTATATAGGCTTCTTGAAGACACACTCGTATCCGGAGCATGACACAACCCGGTGGTAAAGATTGGAGAGTAATCTGTACTTTCTCAACCCAGTCCATGGGGTGATTTTGTCATCTCCCAGGGGGTAGGTATGGGGGAAGCATCTTTATCAAGGCATTATCCGGTAAAAAGAATATCTGAGGCGAGGAGTTCCAAACTGCATCTGGGCTGGTTGATGCTTGCTGTTGCTGTTTTTTTAAGCCTCTTGAATAGTCCTGTGATGGCTACTCCACCTGTTGCAGATTTTTCAATGAGTACGTCATCAGGACGTGCCCCTCTGACAGTGTATTTCACGGATTTATCAACGGGAAGCGTTGATTCATGGTGGTGGGAGTTTGGTGACGGCAGCACATCATCGTCGCAGAACCCGGTTCACCGATACACCTATGCAGGCACCTATGCGGTGACCCTGACCGTCTATCCGTTCCTTCCTCCTGGGAGCGCAATGGTGAATCCTTCAGAGAAGACCGCAACAGTGTATGTAAAACTAGATCCAACCATTGTTCTGTCTCCTCTATCAGGAAAGGCCGGTATCTGGGTAACGGTCACAGGTAACAACTTCGATGTAAGCGGTCTCGAGTTTGCCCAGGCTGATCTATTCTTCAATGGGATCGAGATAGTAAGCAATATATGGTTCGAAGGGAGCGGATTCTCGACCTCTTTCAAGGTTCCCGATGGGACTCCACCTGGAACTTACACCGTCCAAGCGTATGGCCAAAGGGATTCTGCGAGCACCACTTTCACCGTTACGAACCTTGCTCCCCAGGCACAGATCGATGCTAGTCCCCTGTCGGGTAAAACCCCTCTTGCGGTCCATTTCAGTGGCTCAAGGTCCTATGACGAGGACGGCTCAATCAGCTCATACCGGTGGGACTTCGGAGACGGCGCATCGTCTGAAGGGGCCACCGCAGACCACACGTATAACCGTCCGGGGGTTTATACCGCCAAACTGACGGTTACCGACGACTACAAGAAAACCGGGAGCGCCACGGTCACCATCAGTATCGAGAACCGAGCACCTGTGGCGGACGCCCGTGCCAATCCAACATCAGGTTCTGACCCACTCATAGTCAATTTTGATGGGTCGCAATCCAGTGACCCGGATGGGACTATCAGGTCATTTCACTGGAATTTCGGGGATGGCACCTGGGAGCGGATCGCGAGTCCGACGCACCAATACCGAAACCTCGGATCCTATACTGCAGTCCTTACGGTAACCGATGATATGGGTCTGACAGCCCAAGACAAGGTGATCATTTCCGTCGGGAACGAGCCCCCCGTTGCGCACGTCGCGATCTCACCACAGAAAGGCACCCGCCCGTTGTCGGTAACGCTTGATGGGCTGCAATCGTACGACCCTGATGACAGCGATCTCATCTATGTATGGGATTTCGGGGACGGGACCTCCGGCAACGGTGCGACCACCGGGCATACCTACCTGAGAGACGGGATCTACCATATCTCCCTGCTTGTGATAGATCCCCATGGTGTGTCCAGTGCGGCCCATTCCACCATTGAAGTAGAACCGCCGTTCCCCTGGGTTCTGGTGCTTAGCGGCGGTATCGTCATTGGCGCTGGACTGATTGCCCTTAATCACTTCAGGAAACCAAATGGGACGGGACAACCGGCAGGTCCGCCAACAAATCACAAGGTGCCTGATCCTGAAGTGCGTGTCGAGGCAGATACCGGTCTTGAATATCCATCAGGGCTCGAAAGAAGTGGTGAACTGCCTGATCTCTCTATAGAGAGCAGTTCGGAGATCTGGAAGGAGGGAGAAAAGTTATGAAGCTGGTTGTCAACAACCCAAATGTCGATCCAAAGGTGATCGAACGCGCAATGGATGACCTGATGATGGGGGAGCATAGGAATGACTTTCTGGGTATCATTGGCTGGCTCATCAAAACGGGCCTCAACGATAAGGAAGCCCGTCAGAATCTTATCAATTCTCTGACGTCCTGCATCACCAACAGGTTGTGGGAGGGTATGATCCAGGTAACGATTCAGGAGCTCGAAGGAGAGACTGAAATAAAGCCAACATTCCAGAAAGAGTTACCGGCTTTGTTTCCGTACATCGATTTCAGGGTCAAATCAGGGGCCATCGAGATCTGGAAGACTGACTACTGGTTCAAGGCCACCACAAAAGTTGCGGTGAATGATCTTTCGGTCACCATGAAGGACGAGGAGATTACCGCTGTCAAATCTGGTGTCATGCAGGCATTCCTGACGCTCGCTTATTGCGGCCATGACAAAGAAACCAAGGATCCCTCGGTCCTAATCGAGGAGAAGAAGGTTCTCGATTTGAAACTCCCTGAGCTGGTCTCATTTCAATAAGGGGATCCGACCTTTTTTCCGATCGATGTGAAAGGGGGGGATTGCGGATTGGGATAAGGGGAATATCGCAACGCTCCGGCCCTTCAATTGGAGCTAGTAGGCTCTTATCCCTGACCGCTGGGGATATTGGTATCCCTCTTTGCTGTCCTGATTCAGGAACGATCGAAGATACTTCAAAGTGGCTCTTACTGGTCGCTATCATCCACCTCTCAATAGGAACAGAATGGAAGTGCATATCCAGGGAGCACTTTTCGCCTCAATGCCGGAGTCGTCCCTCTCTTACATCCCTTCGAGGAGTCTCTTACTCACCAGAACCCCCTCAAGGTCCTTTACTTCTAGGACAGCAGTTGCCCCCGTTCTTTCCAGTGCTGTCATGACCGGACGGAAATCGATCGACCCCTCCCCAACCGTACTATGGGTGTCCCTCCTGCCATCATTATCATGGATATGCATATGGGAGAATTCGGTCTCAAGGAATGCCGGCAGGCAGTGGTTCAGGTTCGCATGCCCGCAGTCGAGGCAAAACCCGGAATCGCCAAGCGACGGGATATCGTCAGGGGTCCTGAAATGGAAGTAATTTAATTCCCCCATGTTCTCGAACCAGAACGTAAGCGAGTGATCGGCAGCAGATTCCTGGAGCTGGTGCAGGGATATCCTGAACTGCCGATCCGCTGCCTCTTTTTCAGTGTTCCATGCATGGTACCCGGGATGCATCACGACCGGTGCCCCGATTTCCGCTGCAATGGCAAAACAGTCGATCATCACCTCCACGCTCGCCCTCCGGATACCTTCAAAGAGACTCGCAATATTCATCCCATGGTAGGGGGCGTGGATGACAAAATCCTGCGAATAGCTCTCAAAGACTGCCGGGTCGGTGATGAGATGAGGCCCCTCGTCCATCACCTCGATCAGGCCGGTGATCCCTGAAAGGGTATCGAGGGTCTCTGCCAGCGGGCGACCGATCAGGCAATAGCTTGAGATGCCAAGCTCCATGAGGATACCTGGGAGGCGAGGTATGAAAAATGTGCGGATATCGGAATAAAGTTCACCAGAGATTGTTCGAATTCTCCTGTTTACCGTTCATCAGATACAATCGGTGATTATTCCTTTCGTTGTCCATCTCCCCTCACGTGAGATTCTCTCCATAAAAATCATGATTCCTTTAAGAGATATATGCATACAAGATGGAATGCCAGAGTCACTTTGATGTGAGAAAGGACATTCTTCGTACATAGTACTTTACGACTCTCCGGTTTTTTTATACCACCTCTCATTATATGCCCCCCTTCATCCACGTGTCAACCCTTTTATCTTTCCGAAAAACACTGTAGGCATCAACGGAGTTCAACAGGGTGCCCCCTGGTCATGTGTAAAAGATCCGTACAGCTTGGAGCGTAGGGGGACTTCCCCTCACGCCAATGAGATGAACGAAAATCGAATGAGTGTAATCATCTCATTTCTCAATCCATTCGTATAACCGCCTGATTGAGAAATCTTTTAAGGTTTGAGGAAAGAAGTGGATGCACAAAAAGGGATGCCACATGTCCGTACGAGTCCTGACCACGATCCTCCTGCTCCTCTTCCTGGCAGCTGCTGCCGGGATCGTCGCAGCCGAGGAAGAGACCACCTACTACTGTTACGATTATTCCACCCAGTCCTGGAGGGTATGCACCCCTGAGGAGGCTATCCATGCAAAGGAAGCACTCGAAAAGGAGATCCCAAAAGAGCTCTCGCGTGATGAATGGGAAGCCGTGATCAATTCCAACCAGCCATTCTGGCAGTACTATCTCGACCCGCCGACCGGGACGCCCACTCCCTCGCCTCGCCCCACCCTTTCCCCTGCATTCAAGCAATCGTTCTTCACCCCCTGGTTCAGCAATGCCCCCAGTGTAATCCCCACCTCTTCACCTACCGGGAGACCGACCTTCTCTTCGAAATTCACCCTGACCCCCACGACAACCCCCACCCCTACCATATCCCCGGAGACCACGATCTCGAAGGATTTCGGGAAGTCGTTTTTCACCCCCCTGTTCCCGGTGAGGAATTTTTCGCTGTTCAAGTGGTTCTGAAGGTTGGTACAGAGATGATGGGGGAGTTGTAGAGGAATTCACAAGGGATACCGATAGAAAGCGCCTGGTATTCCTTCCAAAACCGGTTTTTTACATCCTGGTGAGGCTATTTTGATAAAATCCTGCGTAACATTGAAATACCCCCTGGCCTCTATATTCCTGCATGAAACAGCGTCAGATCCTCCTTTCCGGCCTGATAGTCCTCATTTTGACTACAGGGACCGGGGCAGCCGCCGAGTGCTCTCTCGTTGGCACATGGGGGAGCAATGATGGATCTCAAATCTACGACTTATATGAGAATGGATCCGGGCAGACCATAATTGCAGGCCAAACCTATCCTTGCACCTGGGTGAACGTGAACAATACCTCTACGATCACTTGGTCCCGAGAGTTACCGGCAGAAGAATACTCTGTCGCTATGGTTACTCTCACGGATGATTGCAGGTCCTTTGACGGAATGGACCAGTATGGAGCATACATCACGGCCGACAGAATCGTAACTTTTCCCTTCGGCTTGTCAGATTCATATACGTTAGACCAGGATTCGGTGCTAATAATATCAGGTCCAGGGGTATTAAACAACGATTTGAATCCCAACCAGGAAAATCTGACTGCGCTTACAATCTCTCCTCCCCTGAATGGAGACCTTGCCTTTAACACGGATGGATCTTTTACCTATACCCCCTATGAGGGATGGTGGGGGAACGATGCCTTCACCTACCAGGTGAAGACTGAAACCGGGGAAGGCACCATCGCCCAGGTGCGGATTACCGTAACAAAGCCGGAGACCCCGTTGACCTACATGATCACCACATCGAAGATTGGCGGTGGTGAGATCTCGCCCTCTGGCATCATTCCTCTCCAGCCCGGAGAGAACCAGATGTTTCTGGTCCTTGGGGAGAAAGGATCCCGGCTCACCACTCTAACCATTGACAGCATTACGATCGATGTCGTCCAGGACCCTCCCAGCCCCTCAGCCGAGAACCAGGGCGTCGTGGATATCCAGAGCCTGATCGTCACCTTTGAAAATATCCTCTCGGACCATACCATACATGCAGTGTTCACCACTCCCACCACATGAGAGGGGAGGAATCATTTCTCTCTCATCCTGAAAGAGGATTTTTTAACGCTGAACAACAAAAAGAAGGAATTTGACCTGAGGGGAATCAAAATCCTGTTTTTTCCCTCTCTATTCTGGGGTAAATATATATATTAGGAGTTATAATCTCATCCTTGACCATCAATCAAGGTGGTGGTTAATGGAGTGGGGACGCAGACCGTTTTATGAACCCTCATGTGGCACCCAGACTTTTCACGAGCGTTCCCGTTTCATTTCATACCATACTTTTCTGGGGAGATCTGATCTCTGTTCATATTTGACCTCTGAACAAATGGACCTGACCAGACTCATTCTTTGCCACCCGACCTTAGATCAATTCACCATTCCCTGGCATTCCCTGGGGAAAATGAGGCGTTTCCGGGAAAGAGGCTTTTATCTCTGATGAGACGGTCTTGGTGAGGGATGGTTTTCTCCCTTTGAGCGGTTGGAGCGACGGGTATCTGGCAGGGAAGGTATCAGTCCATCGCAAAAAAGGGAAAAGTATTCCATCAGATTGATGATCTCTATCCAATTATTTTTCTCATGCATATGCATATAGGAATTAGTATGGAGAGGCCCTCTTCTCGCCGGATTTTATGCAAAGTGAATCATTCTCCCCTTCAGGCAGCTATCTTCGAACGCCATTTCAGGCAAGCATGTCTGCCACTCTGGAAAGCGCTGAATATTCTTCTGATGGATGAGTGCAGGGGGAGAGCATCATGACAAGGCTGTTTTTGGGACTTGTTCTCTGTGTAGTGTTGATTGCCGGGGGAGAGGCAGCCGTGCCAATCGGTTACCAGTTCAATGAGACATGGGGAGGACTCGGCAATGAGCCTGGAAATTTTACCAGCCCTGTTGGCATTGCATCGGACCAGGCAGGAAATGTCTACGTAGTCGACAGCAATAACCACAGAATCCAAAAATTTTTATCAAGCGGGGTATTTCTCACCGAATGGGGGAGTCTCGGTGAATGGAACGGATTCTTCCAATATCCCGCTGGAATTACCGTTGATCGTGACGGAACTGTCCTTGTCACCGATACTGGGAATAACCGGGTTCAGGTATTTACCGCTGAAGGGGTGTTCCTCAATGCATGGGGATCATCTGGTGATGGCGATGGTGAATTCTGGTATCCGGAGGGTATCGCGTGCGATTCGGAAAGGAATGTGTATGTCGTCGATTATGGTCATCACCGTGTCCAAAAATTCGACCCCATGGGCGTATTCCTGGCCAAATGGGGAAAAAATGGCGGTGACGGTTCATCAGGGACCGGGTCAGGAGAATTTTATCATCCTCGCGGTATCATGGTCGACAAGGACGACCGGGTCTATGTGGTCGATACCGAAAATAACCGGGTCCAGAAATTCGATCTGAACGGAAGTTATATGGGAGAGTGGGGCTCCTTTGGGTCCGGAGATGGCAATTTCACCGCTCCCCGTGGCATTACCGCAGATGGGAGCGGGAATATCATGGTCGTAGATGAGATGAACCACCGCATCCAGAAATTCTCCCCGGAGGGTGTTTTTATCTCATCATGGGGCACCGAGGGTTCGCTTTCCGGACAATTTGTTCATCCGTGTGGCATTGCTTTCGGTTCGGATAGTGAGGTGTTCATAACGGATAGCGGCAACCACCGGATCCAGCGTTTCAAGCCGGTGATATCCTTTGTCAACAAGATTGGTACATCCGGATCCGGACCCGGAGAGTTCATCCTACCCACGGGTGTTGCCTATGACGCTTGTGGGGACATCTACATCACCGACATGGGAAATCACCGGATCCAGAAGTATGCTGCTGACGGGACCTGGTTGCTCTCGTGGGGGACCCAGGGTGCAGAAGAGGGGCAGTTTCATTGGCCATGGGGCATCGCTGTTAATGCAACCGGGTATGTCTATGTAGGCGATTCGTTGAACAACAGGGTCCAGGTTTTTTCTGGAAATGGTACTTTTGTCACCACCTGGGGACATTATGGAACCGGTGAAGGGGAGCTCGATGCTCCCTGTGATATCGCGATTGATCCCTCAGGCAGTGTATATGTGGCCGATTATGGTAACCACCGCATCCAGGCTTTTGACGCTGACGGGACCTACCTGTTTACCGCATGGGGAGCCGGCTATCGTAATCCCCGGGGAGTCACGATCGACAGGAACGGGAATATCGTCTATGCAGACGATGCTCTTCGTAAAATATATACTCTTTCTCCAACGGGAGCATACATCGGGTCTTATGGAACAAACGGGACCGGACCAGGTGAATTTTATTTTCCTTCTGGAGTTGCGACTGACGGGGACGGGGATATGTACGTCACCGACACAATGAACCATCGGGTGCAGAAATTGAATGAAACCGGCGGTTTCCTCACATCGTGGGGATCATTTGGAAGTGCTGATGGGCAGTGCAACCAGCCATACGGGATAGCCCTCGGTCCAGGCGGTGCCCTCGCCATTACCGATAGTGAAAATGCCCGTATCCTGCAGTACACTACGAGTGGAGCGAGGAGCCCGGTTCTTGGGGCAATCAACCCGGATTGCGGGACTCTTGGACTGCCCGTGACTATCACCAACCTCTCAGGCTCGTATTTCCAGGCAGGTCCTCCTGCGCCCCAGGTGAGTCTGAAAAGGGCCGGGCAGAGTCTGGTGAGGGGATCTGAGGTCTTTGTCCAGTCCCCTGAACGCATCGCCTGCAGGTTTGATCTTCCTGCAGATGCTGCTACTGAAGGGATATGGGATGTTGTTCTTACCAATCCTGATGGTCAGTCAGTGAGCCTTGGAAGTGCCTTCAGGATTGAATCCCTGCACGTGCTGGGGATAGATCCCCCTTCCGGTGTTATCGGAACTGCCGGCATCGGCTACTCGGTCACGGGAACCGGGTTTGTCCCCGGCTCTTCTGATACTGAAGTGACACTGAACCGATCAGGGTATCCTGATATTCCCGCCACGAATGTCTCGGTTCAGACTTCCCGGAACCTCACCTGTACTTTCAGCTTTCCCTCTGATGAAGCTGCACTGGGAGTATGGAATGTTGTGGTTACCGGTCCGGGAGGACAATATGCGGCTCTCCGGGATGGCTTTTCGATTGCACTTCCACCCCCACATATTACTGATATTCATCCGTCAACGGGAGTGACCAATGCCAGTGTTACGGTTACGCTCCATGGATCAGGCTTCAGGTCCGGGTTGAATGAGACCTCGGTACGACTGAATCAGACCGGACATCCTGATATTGTCGGAACACCAGTATCAGTTCTCTCATCAGGGGAGCTATCCTGCCAATTTGTCATTCCTGACAACACAGCCGGGAGCGGAATCTGGGATGTCGTGGTCACGAATCCCGGTGGTCAGGCAGGCATATTCCGGGAAGGGTTCATCACTGCAAACCCGGACAATTCATTCGTCCTGGAGTGGGGATCGGATGGCACCGGACCCGGACAGTTCTGGCACCCCTATGATATAACCGTGGATACCCGAAGGAGCAAGGTCTATGTGGTGGATTATAACCTGAACCGTGTCCAGAAGTTTACCACTACCGGCAAGTACCTGGGTGGATGGGGGTCCTGGGGGAATGGAACCGGCCAGTTCATGTGTCCGACCGGCATCGCAGTGGACAGCACCGGGAATATTTTTGTGGGAGACTCATGGAATTTCCGGGTCCAGAAATTCAACAGCACGTTTGGCTACCTGACGCACTGGGGCTCGCCCGGAAATGATGAAGGAGAGTTCGGCACACCATGGGGTGTCGCGGTGGACAGTGACGACAACGTCTATATTTCTGATTTCGAAGGGGTGTATATCCAGAAATTCAACGGGAATGGTGAATTTATCCTGCGCTTTGGAGGGGCTGGATCTGGTCCGGGCCAGATGGTGAATCCCTGGGCGGTAGCCGTTGACCGGAATGACAATGTACTCGTTGCCGATACCGTGAACCACCGGGTGCAGAAATTTACAAAGAATGGAGATTTTCTCACCATGTGGGGTTCAGCCGGGACCGGGAACGGGCAATTTGATTTCAGCCGTGGTATCGCAACCGACAGCCTCGGGAACGTCTATGTTGTCGATGGAGGCAACAACAGGGTCCAGAGATTCAGTGCAGACGGGGTGTACCTCTCCCAGTGGGGTTCCTATGGGAATGGTTCCGGGCAGTTTGACTATCCCTATGGGATTGCAACAGATAGTTCGGGCTTTGTTTATGTTGTCGATAATTTCAATCACAGGGTCCAGCTCTTTGCCCCCGGCGCCATCACGCCAGGTATCCGTTCGATTGACCCGAACAGCAGCATACCAGGCTCCCCGGCGAACCTAACGATACATGGGGCAAATTTTTACACCGGGGAGGTGAAACCCACGGTGATCCTTCAGCGCACGGGGCATCCGGACATCATTGCAACAGAGGTCAATGCGGTCTCCTCTGATCTGATCACCTGCAAATGTATCCTTCCAACAGGGGTTGATGCAATCGGAGAATGGAATGTCACGGTCACCAATCCCGATGGAAAGACCATCACCCTTGCCAACGGATTCAGTATTGTCCATCCCACTTCGATCACTCTTACGACTCCGGTTGGCGGTGAAAACTGGACCAGGGGAACTGATGTGACCCTGTCATGGAATTATCGTGGTGATCCAGGGCCCCAGGTCAGGATCGAACTTCTCAAAGGAGCGTCACTGAACCAGGTGATCCTTGAGAATGCCCCCATCGGTTTTGCCAGTTCAGGATTCTTTGTCTGGACGATACCCTTCGACCAGGATCCCGGGGCTGATTACCGCGTCCGGATCACCAGCGTCAGCAATCCAACATATAACGATACCAGCGGGGCAGCCTTTCTTATCAGTGCCGGTGCCCCGATAACGTTGACTGCCCCGAACGGCAACGAGAGCTGGAAACCGGGGACACCCCAGAGAATCTGGTGGAAGTATACCGGGAATCCGGGACCTGCCGTAAAGATCGAAGCCCTCCGGGGAGAGACAATGCTTGGAATTGTTACCCCGAGTACACCTATCGGAGAGAACGGATATGGTTCATTTCCTCTCGTGGTCCCCCTGAACGCCCCTCCTGGCACCGATTACCGGATCCGGGTCACCAGTACCAGTAATTCCACCTGCACTGATATGAGCGATGCGCCCTTCAAGGTCATTTCAGGTACCGGGGCCTCCATCACTCTGATCTCCCCAAACGGCGGTGAGATCTGGCAGCAGGGCTCCACCCAGACCATCAGGTGGGACTATACCGGGGATCCTGGTCCAAGCGTGAAGATTGAAGCCCTGCGGGGGAATGCTGTTTTAGCGGTAATCAATCAGGGCGCCCCTGTTGGCCCAGGAGGTTCGGGATCGCTGAACCTGACATTGCCCCTCAATGCCCCGCTTGGTACTGACTATCGTATCCGAATCTCAAGCACCAGTATTAGTATCTATACCGATACGAGCGATGCTCCCTTCACCATCGGTGCCGATACCAGCTCCTCAATAACGGTGAAATCACCCAATGGCGGTGAAAACTATCTCCAGGGATCCAACCAGGCTATTCAATGGACTTTTTCCGGTAATCCCGGACCCACAGTCAGGATCGAAGCTCTGCGAGATGAGAAGGTACTGGCAGTTATTGATCCCAATGCCCCTATCGGGTCCTGCTTTACCGGTTCTTATAATCTTACATTCCCCTACAACACGCCTCTCGGGTCTGGTTACAAGATCAGGGTCACCAGCACCAGCAACCCTGCGTGGACTGATACAAGTGATGCCTCCTTCACCGTCAGTCCTGCCATCACCGTAACGACTCCCAACGGGGGTGAGACCTATCAGATTGGTGACACCCTTCCCATGAATTGGACCTATGCCGGCAATCCCGGCCCAACAGTGAATATTGCTGTGATGAAGAGATCAGCAACCCTGAAAACACTCACAGGTATCTCCATCGGAGCAGGTGGATCCGGATCCTATCAGGTGACAATTCCTTCCTTAACCCCCTCGGGATCTGATTACCAGATCCGGGTCACCAGCACCAGCTATCCTGCATGCAGCGATACAAGTAATGAGGCGTTCACGATTAGTGCCTCGTGAAGGGAAACAATGACTGGTCCAGAAATGGAACCACTGTCCTTTTTTTTGCATGAACGTGCATCAGGATAATTGATCAGAAAAGGATGCACCAGGACCATCACTCTTTTATGCCGGCGGAAAGAGAGACTCTGTTTGTACGATAACCCTGTCGTGGCCATCGGGAATTCTGTGCAGTGAGTCTCCACCGTGCTGATAAGGTAGGAAACACCGTTCGGTAAGGGCAGGGCAGAGGTGAAGAGGATCGATGGAACAGGGTGATCAGGAAGACCAGCGGCTGGAGGAGGCATGTATCACTATCCTCAGGCGACTCTCCCGGACCATCTCCCGGACCTCGTCTGGGATCCCGGAATATCATCCTGATCCTCCCACGACGCCCCGGGGATCCTTCCGGACGCTTCCTCACCTCGCCGGTGTCTATGCTTCGTCAGACCTGGCTGCCTCTATCGCAGGCGATCTGATCGGGCGTGACCTCCCTGTCCATGTCGAACAACATGAGACTTCCCCTCAGTATTCCCCGGTTATCGGGGACCACTACGGCACCCTGGTGCACGGACATACCGGCCCGGTATGGGCGGTATGGACCGATTACCGGAACAGC
The DNA here is from genome assembly GCA_002068435.1 of Euryarchaeota archaeon ADurb.BinA087. Classification (GTDB taxonomy): domain Archaea; phylum Halobacteriota; class Methanomicrobia; order Methanomicrobiales; family Methanospirillaceae; genus UBA9949. The sequence continues at coordinate 18,616 of MVZQ01000014.1, forward strand.
AAGTGGGAGACCGGTCATGGACCGACCGAAAAGGATCTGGTCCCAACAGGTACGAGGGGCGATCAGACAAGGAGGATACCATGAAGGGCATGACCTACGGATTTGCCGATGCATTGCGACTGACACTGGAGCGTATCACCCCGCTTGCCATTGAGACCGTTTCCCTGGTTGATAGTGTCGGGCGTATTGCCGCAGAAGACCTCTGTGCCCTTATTGATTCCCCCTCGATGGATTCCTCCCGGAAAGATGGCTATGCGGTTCGCTCCGGTGAGGTGGCTGGAGCGACCCCGGATCATCCTGTCCGGCTCCGTCTGGTTGGATCTATCGCGGCCGGAGGCGAAAACACGATCAGGGTCACACCGGGTACTACCGTGCGGATCCTGACCGGAGCCCGCATCCCAGGAGGGGCAGATGCCGTGGTCTCCGAAGAATTCGCCACAAAGGAACCCCACGAGGTGCTGATAGAAAACGCGGCTGCACCAAAAAACATCCTGGCCCGGGGGAGTGATGTCTCGCTCGGGCAGTGCCTTCTCTCCAAGGGTTCATCAATAACACCGGTCATGGCCGGGCTCCTTGCAGTCGCCGGGCACAACCGTGTCCCGGTATACCGGAGCCCCGCAATCGGTATTGTCGGAACCGGCGATGAGATCATCGAGCCGGGAGAACCCCTTCCGGACGGAAAGATCTATGCAAGCAACATCATCACCCTGGCAGGGTGGTGCAGGAGATACGGGGTCTCCTCCACCCTCGCCCTGGTCCCAGATGATCCTGATACCATCTTTCGAACCCTGCACTACCTGTCCCTGGAGACCGATGCGCTGATCACCAGCGGTGGGGCATGGATGGGAGACCATGACGTGGTCGCCTCGGTCCTTGGGAGCCTTGGATGGGAGCAGGTCTTCCACCGAATCCGGATCGGCCCCGGAAAAGGGGTCGGATTTGGCATGCTTGGGGGAAAACCCGTGTTTGTCCTTCCCGGTGGGCCACCTTCCAATCTCATGGCCTTCCTGCAGATTGCACTCCCGGGACTCCAGGCGCTTTCAGGGGATGCCCATCCAGGATTGCCCCGCATCAGCGCAAGGCTGGGGGCCAATCTTTTGGGCGGGGATCGTGACTGGACCGACTTTTTCTTCGGTACCCTCTCACTGGAAGGTGAAATGGTGGTGTTCCACCCGATGATGAAACGGAGCCGGCTGTCTGCTGTTGCAGAAGCTACCGCCATTGGAGCAATCCCTGAAGGGAAGGACTCTCTCCTTGAAGGGGAGGTCATCCGGGTCCAGCTCATCGGGCACGGAATGGTGCCATGAGAGGAGGTCCATTCTGATACCCATAAGAAAGTCGTGCTCAACAACCGGCATCCCCCCCCCTTTCTTGGAGGGAAAAGGCCGAAAGCTGATATTCCATTTCCGGAATTATTCTTCGGAAGGGACTGCTCTGCTCTTGAGCAGGGGCCGTATCCCCATGATCCCCCGTGAATGGATGCGAAGATCCCTCAGGAGAGACAATCCTCGACACACTCCGGCAGCCGCATTCCTGGTTGGAATCGGAAGAATCAGCAGGTATCAGATCTTTTCCCCGGCCGGTGACCACGGGATGAACCTTACCTCCATCCCGGAAGAACCAACCCCGGGCTCCATGAGGATCCCGTTCATTGCAGAGAGAAAGTCGTTTTCGAGGCTGATCACGAGCGTGTCCTGTTCCTTGTAATACCTGATATCCGAGATTGGCAAACTCTGCCATCGAACTTCCCTTCCATCCCCGGTATGCAGAAGGGTCGTCCCGGCAGGATAGCCTGCCTGGTTGATCACAAGACCGGAGCCCTCGTCCTTTCGGCCAACAGCAAACGAGAAGAGGCGTTCCATCGGACGGTACTCCAGGGAGAGGTTGCTTATCTCAAGGCGGACAAGGGGATCGTGAGCCGGTCCGGTCCGTGCATACTGCCAGGGATGCCCAGACTCCTGGAATGACGCAATGAGGTGGCTAAGGATCCGGTCATACCGGTCGTCATCGATGACTTTCAGCCGGCCAAACCTGCCTGATAGCGAGGCGAGCTCCAGGGTTGCCACCGGGTTTGGTTGGCCAAGCCAGAATCCACGGACGACCGGGGGGGTGCCTTTCAGCCCTCCACTGCTGCTCCCTTCCTGGAGGAAACGGACGATGAAGACCGACTGCGAGAGATCCCCCCTGGCGGATTGGCAGACGAGGATATCTCCCCGGGAGAGCTGGGTCCCCCTCCCGATCGGCTCGGCATATTCTAGGAACTCTCCAATGATCGTACTCATTTTCGCTTCAGCAACCATATCTCTCGGTTTTGCAGCACTCAGGAACACGTATGCCGCATACCGCCGCAGTGCCTGAAGATGCTCCTGGGTCTCCGGAAGAAGTGCCTGTCTCCGCCTCTCTTCGCAGGCATCGAGGAGACAGAACGGGATCACCAGTTGTTCGGCGAGCGGATCCTGATCTCCTTCGGACGGGGGCAGGTCCCTGATGACCGGGCCAAATCCATCCACCTCCACGACAAGCCCGATCTGGATCCCTTTGCCGGGCCGGAGGGTGTAGAGGATATCCCCGGACCCTAACCGGATCGTCGAACGCGGCCGGGCGTAGACAAAGAGATCCTCAAGGCGGGGATATGCTGTCCTCATAAGCGGGGCAAGGATGTCAGACTCGTAGGATCCAGTACCCAACGATGTGAATCCCGCCCCGCGGATCCCTGAAGCGGCGGCACAACTATCTTCAAGAATGAGGAAGAGGGTCTCTTCATGATAAGCCAGGCCCCGGAAGGGATCGGATGCACAGGGTACCTGCGTTCCTCCCTCCCTCCCACTCCATACACATGTCCCACTCTTCCATCGGACCACACCTTCTCCGGGAATATGAATCGCCCATCCGTCCGGAGTGGCAACCAGCCGGAAGCCTGCCGGATGTTCGCGACTGACCACCCCCTCACGATACGAAGGGCTGGTCCAGGGAGGCGAAGGGAGGCGGCAAAGCGTCCTGACAAATTCCTGGCAACACCAGCATGCCTGCACCATCTCGCTCACGATCATCGCAAGTGACGACGATGCAGGGGCTGTTGTCTCTGGTGGGGGCATCTCGTAGACAGCAAGAGTATGCTTCTGGTCAGAGGCGACAAGCCCATACTCACCTGCACTCCGGTGCAGGGAGGGTGCTGGTGATGACGGGAGGTTTATAATCAGGGCTGGGCATCCTGTCCGGCGGTTCACTGCTTCAGCTGAGAACCCGTGCCTGCCCTGTGAGACCCTGACCTCCAAGTCCAGAACCCTGTATTCATCTCCATGGTCCATCAGGAGCAGTGTGCCAGGGGAGAACCCGGCCTTGATCTCATCGCATGCATTGGTGTCCCTGCCGCATTCAAGGAGGATCTCCGCAATCCGGAGATGACATACCCAGTCTCTTCCGCAAGGGATGCGGGAAATCATCTCCCTTAACACCTCGATTGCCGCGAGCGGTTTACCTATTGCCTGGTAGGTCCCTGCAAGTGCGATACCCTTCTCCTCGTCCCCTTTCTCCTGGTCCCACGAAATGCGAAATCGTTCGAGTGCAGCAGAGGCCGCAAGAACATTCCGGTCGTATCCGGCAGCCATGAGAGCCGCCTGAACCGCATGCAGCTCACGGCCGTCCCTCGGCCCGTAGCAGCTGCAGAGGAGATCCACCAGGTTGACAGCCCTGGATGCATACTGCAGCCCCCGTTCGATTGCCGCCTCCTCATTCCGCATCGTCACCGGTTCGAAGAGCATCCCGCTGCTGTACAGGGGATGGAGGATATAATATCCCTGGACCACATCGGATACAAAGTCGGGATCGGCTCCCGGATACTTTCTCTTCAGCACTTCGACCGCCTCCCCGGGAGGGAGGTGAACGATAGTATGGATGGAGAACCGGTCCATGAACTCGAACGAGAAGTCATTCACCTCGTAAGGAGGCCGGTTGGGGTTGATATTCACACAGATTGAGGCCCTGACCGAAACCTCGCTTCCTCCCGGCAGTCTGACAGACCGGTCCTGGAGCAGGTCATTGAACGAGACGAGGACCCCGGGCTGTGCCTTGTTCGCCTCATCAAGAACGATAATCCACCCGTGATCCGGGTCGGTGAGGGCACGCAGGCCAAGGGTCGCGGTATCCCCGGTCTTCCCGGCCTCGTCCTCGCCAAAACTCCGGTACGTGAGGAGGTCGGAGACCCGGGTCTCACCGCTCATCCCGATCACGAGAAGATTGTAGTTGAGGAGGTGGGCGAGGTAACTCTCGATCTTGTTCTTCCCGACACCGGCCTCCCCGATAAGCAGGATGTTCTCACCGAGTGCGATGTCTTTTAAGATCCATTCCAGGTCGGCAAGGTTCTGCGGGACCTCCTCAATCTCGGTATCGGGCACGTATGGCCCGCCAGGACCAAGTGGATATGCCACCGATCCGATCCGGAGCCGCCGGGCATTGCCCCCCTCTTCCCGGACCACCCGTGAATGCTCCCTTTGACGGGTCCCGGTATCCACAATATCATGGAGGTCGAGAAGATCGAGGACCAGTTTCCGTGCGATCGGGGGATGAATCCGGTCATCGAGCCAGTATGCCTTCCGCCAGAAGAGGGAACGAAGCAGGGAACCGTCCTCCGGGAACCGGGCGAGGTGCCGGATGACCCGGATCAATCCACGCGTTGTCACGGGGAAGGGAACCACCCCGTGCTCCTCGGCATAGTCCCTCCTGATATCATTGGCAACTGCGATCAGCCGATCGAGGATCGTATCGTCAACTCCCGGTCCATAGTTCTTCAACACTTCGAACTCTTCATCCGGCGGAAGGAACCCTAGGTGCACCTTGTTTGTGAACCGGTTCACAAACTCCCCACTCATGACCTTCCCCTCGTAAATCCCCCTGCCTTCGCTCTTCTGGGGATTGACCGTCGCGATAAAACGGCTGTCAGGGTGGCCGCGGATCACCCGTTGATGGAGACTTTTTGCCTTGTTCTCGAGCGGTTCATTGAACTCGGCCTGGACATCCTCCCCGGTCCGGTTGATCTCTGAGAGGACGTTCCAGTCCCCGGCGACCATGCCGTCCATGACATCGCTCATCGTCCAGCCGGTCTTCTCTTCGCCGGTCTCACCGTAATGTCTCCGCTCGGTGATATCTGACCTCCGGAGGTTTTCATGGAAGGTGAGAATCCTGGTCTGGAACGAGCCAGCCCTCTCTGCCGCATGGGCGGCGGCCCGGGAGTCATGAAGCCCTGCTGCCATCACCAGGAGGGCCTGCCGGTATACCTCGCCCAGATAGCGGACCAGTGTGGTCTTTCCTGACCCTGACTCCCCGGTCACGAGCAGGTTGTTCCGGGACGGCATCCGGAGGGCATCCCACATCTGCTGCAGCGAGGAGATGGTTGAGGGGACGAGGACGATGAAGGGTTCTGCCGGGGCAGGGATCCTGGTCTCGCCGATGGCAAGATCGGTCGCAACCGGCACCCGGCTGCCGGATCGCCACGCGGTCACCTTCAGGGGTCCGAGGCTGCTCAGTCCTGGCATGATCCCTCCGCAGAAATCGACCGGCCTTCCCTCCAGCCGGCCATGGCCGGACGGCCAAGTTCCCTCCGCAGTACTTCGCCAAGCGACTGCGGGAGATCGGCAATATCCCTGACCCAGGTCCCATAGGGGCGATAGGTCTCCTCAACCTGCTCCATGTCAGGGCCGATCCCCCACCCGAATATCCGGGTGTCCCTGTTTGTCTTGAGTATCGCTCTCATCTGCTCCCTCCCCCCAACCCCTGATTGCCCGTCAGATATGACGAAGACCATCCGGTTTGTCCCGGTTCCCATCCGGAGACGGTTCATCCGTTCAAGCGCACTGCTGACTGCGCCCACATCATTGGTCCCCCCCGTGGCATGGATCACCTGCCGGATCAGATAGCACCCCTGGTGGACGTTCCAGTCGTCCAGGTACCGTTTGAGCGGGATATACTCGCTGTCGGTAAACGCCGCGATCTCGAACCGGATATCCGGGATCCTGGTGACCGCCTCACCAAAGAGGAGGGCCGCCTGTATCGTTGCCTGGAGCTTCTTTGCCACCGTTTCATCGTGCATACTGCTGCTCGCATCGATCAGGAGGGAGAGGCACCACCGGGTACGATCAGGCTCCCGTTCCCGGTCCCTGAAGATCCGCATCGTTGTCCGTACCGCGGCAAGGTTCTCTTCGTCAATATCGTCCCCGGTCGTGAGTTCGTTCAGGTCCCGGCTCCCCCTGCTCTTCTGGAGGGCCTGCTGGATATTTTTCCGTGCCACACCAGTCAGACCGGCGACCGGCTGGTAAAAGCGCTGATAGGTCGTATAATCGTCCTCTCCCACCGCGTGCGACTCGAACAGGGCGATCCGCCGGATCCGTTCTGCCTTCTCCTCAATGGTCTCCCAGTCGCTTTTCGTCCTCTGTTTCAGGGTGCTCAGGTACTGCTCTGCCTCGCGGGTGAGTGCCTGCTCTCCTGGATCATACGGCTTTTGCTCCATCGGGGATTTTCCTGTCCCTGATGGTCCTTCGGGCTCACTCCGGCTCCCGTCATCATACGTGGCATCGAAATACGAGAAACTGTCCCACACATCAGGGGAATATGACGTATCGGGGACAAAGGAAGGGGTCATCCGTCCACGGCTGGTTGTGGGTGGTTGAGTCCCGGGATCACCCGCTTCTTCAGTCAACCGGATCTTCAGGCCTCCCTCCTCAAACGCGGATGCCGATGCTGCACACTGCCGTTGGAATTCGACTCCCGCCTTCTGGAGATCCCGGAACGCTTCTTTTGTCATCCCCGTGCGGCTCTCTCTCCAGGCTGAATTGGAGGCAGACGCCTCTTTCAGGAATTCCATCGATTCGACAGCCTCCCGGTACTTCCGTGCCGCTTTCCGGACGTCCCGTGAGGTCTTCAGCAATCCGTCGAGCTCTTCGGCCTTCATACCTGCAGGCGATCCTTCGGTACTGCTGGCTTCCTCCTGCATGCGGAGAAGCTGCTGCTCCAGGGCTTCTGCAAGGGAGTCGATCTGCCTGGCAACCCCTGAGAGCTCAGCTATCGTCTCTCCCTGATCTGGGGTAATTTTGTCAGCCCCAGCCTCGATACCCTGCTCACCTGCTCCGGCCAGGCTATCCAGGAGATCCTTGCTCTGACTACATGCCTCCACCAGGGAATCTGCCGTGGCAGGGATACCAGGTCCGTGATCACCGGATCCCCGGGCACCAGGTGCTTTACTAAGCGATGGACGACCCGTCCCATTCCTCCTCCACGGCCTGGTGTCTCCGATAGGAGATCCTCCCGGTATCTCAATCCCATCGCCGTCACCGAGCATGCTCATCCCGTTTCCGGCAAGAGCCCTGCCGGTTGCTGTATGGGAAGGCTGGTGAGGACTGGGGACAATGGTATCGGGACGGTCCACGCTCCCATGGGGAGTATAGGAAGGGGATTTCCGGCCGGAATGCGGGACACCCCCGCCAGCCGTTCCTTTTGACGGGGTCTGGCAGAGATGTGAGAGGAATGGCCATACCTGCTCCCTGATGATCTGCACACATGCTTCATCGGGAGCAGCCACGGCATCCCGCCGTGCATCGGCTGTGGCAGCAAGGGCATGCCGGACTGCATCACCCTCAATATGGCTGGCCGGCTCACCGGTCCGTCCCTCAAAGAGGACCCCTTCCAAAAATTGGTCAGGAGGGGGGAGCCGCCTGATGCGCCCCCGGTCTGCACAGCGGTTCACCAGGGAATATTCTTCATGGCAGAACCGATCAATCCATCTGATGACGCCAGGATGGAGAGCGGATCCCTTCCTGACCGCCCTCTGGAGTCCGATCACCCTGACGAGGCGGAGGAACCAGGGGTCATCCGGCAGGTCATCGCCGTCAAGCGGGATACCGAACCACTCCCTGTACCATGCTTCCATCAGGAGTGCCCTTGCAGCATCCCCACTCCGGAAGGCAAGCTCGTCAGGATTATAGAGGATGAGGCGGCGTTCCGTCCAGAGGTCCATAATCGGGCTGAAGGCCGGGACTCCGGCAAGGATGGGAACTGCCCTCCAATGATAGTCTCCGCTCACTGCACGGAGTAACAGTTCCTGCTCCTGCATGGTCCGATCGAGGTCTTTTAAGAGGTCGTCACCTGGTTCTGCACGGCCGGACAACCTTCCTGCCAGAGTCCGTGCCCCCTCCAGGAGAAGGCTGATCCCGGATTCCTGGTCATCCCCCGATGCTCCCTGTATCATCCCGGCAAACAGGTGGCCGGCATATCGCTCCACTCGCCCGAACGAGATATCCTTTCCCGATTCTTGCCTGGCGAGGGATACCGCAAAGAGGTCCCGAATGTCAGGAACTATCCCTTCCTGGAGGAACAACGCCTCCCCCTTGTCGAACAGTTCGAAGACCTCTCTCCCGAATAAACGGGTAAACGCTGAGATTCCCCCATACTGGATCACCCCGGTATCTGCCACTGCCTGGCGGATAAATTCTGTAAAGACGGGTTTGGGGATCATCCCCGTGCGAACGAGGGAGGTGAAGAGGGCAGTATACAAATGACCAGAGAAGTGAGCAGGATCGTATGCGTGAGGTATCAATATCCGGCCGTCGTCGGCAATAAAGGGAGGACTTCCCGGTGCAGGTACCCGTCCGGCAGTTTCGAGGAGGAGGGCAGCCGGGATGCGCTGCATGCGGGTCATTCCTGGACTGAGGAGATCCTCAAGGGACATGGGGGTGATGGTTGATCGGAGCTGGAGGATCACAGGTTCGGGATCCCGGGATGAAACGGTCATCCCCCAGACCCTGCATGAAACGTCAACCTGGGCTTCCTGGATTTCCGTGAACTGAGCGAGGATCAACGGCACGAGATCCCGCGGATCACCGATAGTCCCGTCAGTGAGGGGTGACTGCCGCTCGCTCTCACTGATGGCGCAGGTCAGCTGGTCCCGGGTGATACCGGATGCCCGGATTGTAGCGGTGCAACCCCGAATTCCTTCAAGAGCTGCGTTATACCCATCCCGATCTGCGGGGGTGACAAAAGCATCGGTGATCGGATCATGCTCTGCACAGCTGCCAAGAAGCATCTGGAGGAGCCGGAACAGGTGATG
>MVZQ01000015.1 GCA_002068435.1 Euryarchaeota archaeon ADurb.BinA087
TTCCTCATTGACAGAATACGTGAGATTTCCAACGTAGAGTTTACTTCCCTGCATATGATTACGTTCCTTTTCCTCATTACATCGGTCCTTTTCCACATATACTTTTAGGAGGAGACAGAATGCAGAAGAAGAGGGTGGAACTGCTGGCGAACCATGCGCAAAGGGAGCGCCGCCCCACCGTATCGCAGAAACGAGCTCATTGCCCGGGGGGGGAAAGGTATCCCTTCCATAGAACGGTACCGCAAGGAGGGACAGAGGCTCACGCCAGGGATAGGTTAAAGGCAGTTGGCAGCGTTTATAGTACACTTTATTGACGGAGTTGTTTTCCTGACCAGCACCACGCATTCACAAAACGGGCCCGGGACCGAGATCGTCCGCGTACGGCTGCCGAAGAAGAGAGAGAAGGAGATCTTTGCCAGGGCTGAATCGATGCTTGGTGCAAACCATATCAGTGTCCGTTGTGCTGACGGGGTGACCCGGATGGGCCGGATCAAGGGCACGATCAAAAAACGCCTCTGGATCCGGGAAGGCGATGTGCTCATCATCACTCCCTGGAGTTTCCAGGATGAAAAGTGCGACATCTCGTACCGCTACACACGGCCACAGGTCGAATGGCTCCAGCGGAACGGGTATCTCAAGTCATAATCCTTTTTTCCCCAGCGCCATCGTAAATTACAGGGCCGCTCTCCTCTACGGATTTCGAAACCTCCTTTTCCACCATTACACCCCACCTGCTGGACCCAAACCTTCCCCGGACATCGGATTTTTGTAGTACGATGCTCCACCAGTTCATGATGTTTTCAGTCAACCGGTGTATCAACCGACTCAGTTCGACCATCATCCTGAACGATACCACCGAGCAGGCCATCAACGAGTATGTGAAAGAGAATAGCAAGGAGTATTACGAGATCTCCCCGGGGTTCGAGTTTCGGGGGGTCATCATCCTCCTGAAAAATCCCATGCTCATGGGCTTCAAGATCAAGAAGAAGAAGATCCTCATGCCGTTTGTAAAACCCTGCTTCGGCCCCATGCTCATCGAACTGGCAGCCCTGGATGGAGAGTTTGAGCAGCTCCGGGAACAGCTGGCAAGGGCTTCATAATCTGCCGGATCCCTCAACCCTTATCACCTTTCCTGCCCAAAATCTTCCAGAAATCTGATAGCATCAAAGTGACCTCCTGTGTACGCCATCCGCTTCTACCGCATTTACGATATAGGGGAGGAGATCGACCTCGGCGACCTGGAAAAAGCCCTGGCGAGCAGCATGGCGATCGCCCGTCCCGGGTTTGTCAGGGTCCGCCCCACCTCCATGACGATAGAGGAGCCGCCACTCCTTCTCCGTCTCCAGCCGGCATATGCTGAAACCAGTGGTGCCGGTAGCACCTTCACGGTAGTATCGAGAGTGTTTGATTTCGGGGCGGTCAGCATCTGCCTCATCCTCGAAGAGATGAATGCCCCGGCATCAGCACTGCAGGACGCTGCAGACCGATTCTCCGGGAACGGGGTGCTCGATCCTCACTTTTCTGCCGCCCTGCAGCAGGTCCGTGCCATCCTGGCCCCGATCGTTGGTGATCGTTCGATCGACGAGGATTTCTACGACGATTACACCATCTACCTCTCTGAACGTCTTGATGAGAGCATCGATCCTGTTGCACTGCTCCTTGGTGAGAAGGAGGATTTCTCCCCGGAGATCCGGCAGGAGACTCTCCAGAACCAGCTGAGCTATGCCCGGGATGATCGGGCGATCCTCTCCTGGAACGGTGCGATCCTGATCAGCCCCCAGCCGCCTTCTGATCTGATCGAGCTGATCGAGTTTGCCGCGGTGCAGGTGCTCGAACTCAGGTTTTATGACCGCGAGCTCTCCCGGCAGATGGAGAAGATGTATGATGACATCGAGGTTGCAGACCGGCTCTTCTGGTACAGCAAGGTTCGCCAGTACCACTCGCTCATGAAGGTCCTGATGCGGACCCAGACCGAAGTCTCCGAGATCGTGGAGAAGGTCAACAACCTGATCAAGATCACCGAGGATGTGTACTATGCACGGGTCTATGCCATGGCGCTGAAAGTATTGAGGAGCCAGCAATGGACCGAGAGCCTCAACCGCCGTATCGGGATCATCCGTGAGAACTACCGGATGCTCTCCGATGAAGTGGATGTCCAGCACTCCAATTTCCTCGAATGGGTGGTGATCATCCTGATCGCCTTCGAAGTTGCCCTCTTCCTGCCAAGTGCGCTGCATTGAAAGAACCAGGCATGCTGCAATGCTCTTGTCTCCCGTTCTCTTTCTCGTCTGAATCGTTCCTCTGGTATCACCCCATGATTCTGCTGATCCCCGACAGGTGAGCATTTATCAGAAGAACTCCAATTGCTAGAGAACCATACCACACGCGTGATACCATGACAGGCTCCTTGAATGGGGGAAGCTCACTCACGCGGCGGTTATTGCAGGAAAAGTCAATGAGCAGAACAGGGGATGGCCGGTCACGGGACCATATCAGGCCAGGAGTGCAGGTCCGGATCGTCCAGAAGAAAGACCAGCGAAGCGGGAGACTTACGGAGGGGACCGTCCGTGAGATCCTGACCGGCTCTTCCTTCCATCCCCATGGGATTAAAGTCCGGCTGACCGATGGAACGGTCGGCAGGGTGCAGGAGATCGGGGGTCCTGAACGGTGAACAGGTCCGGATGGTTCCCCTGCAGGGACTCCAGATCCTCGCGTGTCGGGGAGCAGTGAACCATGGCTGATCCTGCTGATCCTCTCCATCCAGAGGCAAAACCAGACCATGCCCGCGCGATGACCGAAGGAGTCTCACTCCTCATGGGCGATCCGAAGACCGCCATCCGGAAGCTCTCCCTCCCGATGATGGCCGCGATGCTCTTCATGTCGGTCTACAACCTGATCAATGCCATCTGGGTGGCCGGGCTCGGTGCCGATGCGCTCGCGGCAGTCGGATTCATGACCCCGTTATTCATGGTGTTCATCGGCCTTGGAAACGGGCTCGGAGCCGGGGTCTCCTCGGTGGTTGCCCGGAGGATTGGGGGGAAAAACCGGCAGGGAGCCGAGCATGCTGCAATGCACGGGCTCCTGATTGGAGCTGCTGTAGCCGTGATCCTGACCATCCCTCTGATCCTCTTCACCGAACCCCTGGCTGTGCTCCTCGGGGCCGGGTCAGTGGTACCTCTTGCAGCCGAGTATGGGAGGATCCTTTTTATCGGGACGATCTTCATCCTCTTCAATAACATCGCGTATGCCATCCTCAGGGGGGAAGGGGATACGAAGAGAACAATGTACGCGATGGCGTTCTCTTCGATCCTGAACGCAGTCCTCGACCCAATCCTCATCTATTGGGCGGGGCTCGGGATTGCAGGGGCAGCGGTAGCGACGGTCATCTCAATCGTCTCGGTGACGCTTATCATCCTGTACTGGTTCCTCGTGAAGAAGGATACCTACCTCTCCATAACGATGAAAGGCTTTGTCCCGGACAGGTCTGTTTCCCGGGATATCCTTGGAGTGGGGCTGCCTGCAAGTGTCGAATATCTCCTGATGTCGACGCTTTCTATCATCATCAATGCGATCCTCGTCATGGTCGCCGGTACCGATGCCGTGGCGGTATACACCTCCGGCTGGCGCCTCCTGATGTTTGCCGTGGTCCCCGAGATCGCGATTGCAACGACACTCATCTCTGTAATCGGTGCTGCTTACGGCGCCCGCAAGTACCGGAACCTGACCCTGGCCCATGGGTATGCAATACGGCTTGGTATCATGATTGCAGCAGTGATGGCAGTCCTGATCTTTGTCTTTGCCGGACAGATCGCACTCCTGTTCACCTATTCGGAAACGACGGCCTACCTCACCCCCCGGATCGCATCGTTTCTCCGGGTCATTTCAGTACTGCTGGTCTTTATGCCGGCCGGGATGCTCTCCCTGTCGGTCTTCCAGGGGACCGGCAGGGGATTCACCTCGCTTGTGATCAACCTCTTCCGAGGTCTCGCCTTCGTGGCAGTCTTTGTCGTGCTGTTTGGGATCGTCCTCGGGTATGGCGAGACAGGGGTCTGGATCGGGATCGTGCTTGGGAATATCCTGGGAAGCATGGTCGCCTATCTCTGGGCACGGATGTACGTTCGCCGTCTGGTACTGCTCGAAGAACAACCCGCCTGAACACTACCTGGTGGCAAGGTCCCGTGATGCGGCCATTGCAGTCGAGAAGGCTGCCTGGAGGTTGTATCCCCCGGTATCGCCATCGATGTCAAGGACCTCCCCGATACAATAGAGTCTGGGGACGATGAACGATTCCATCGTTGAAGGGTCGATCTGGTCAAGCGATACACCCCCCCGTGTCACCATCGCCTCGTTCCAGTCTCCCGTACCGGACACAACAAAGGGGAATGCGGTAAGCATTCGGACGAGTTCCTCCCTCTCCTTCTTTGCGAGGTGGGCACCGGTAAGGTCTGCAGGGAGGCCGAGCAGTTCGAGAATCCTCGCGATGAACCGTGCCGGGAGGGCATATCCCGAGAGGATGGTCTTCACTTGTTTTGTCCCAAAAACCGCTATCCTGCCGACCAGATCTTTGGTGAGCATATCATGTCGCATGCCGGGGAGAAACGCGATCTTCAGGATATCGCCGGGCAGGACGTACCGCGAGAGATGGAGGATCCCCGGGCCGGACAGGCCCATATGGGTGAACAGGAGATCTCCTGCTGCCTCCCGGACCTTTCTTCCCTCACGGAAGAGCGAGAGGGTGAGCCCCTCAAATGATATCCCGGCAAGGTCTGCAAAGGGATAGTCACGGACCCTGATTGGGACAAGGGCCGGGGCAACCGGGGCGATACGGTGCCCGAGCGACGCTGCAAGGGAGAAGCCGTCCCCGGTTGACCCGGTTGCCGGGTAGGATGACCCCCCGGTCGCGAGCACAAGGGCACCGGATTCGTATTCCGCGGTTCCGGTCCGGACATGGAATTTGTCATCGGACCGCCGGACTTCCTTAACGGCTTCCCCACACTGCATAACAACCCCGTTTTTCAGGCACTCCGCGAGCAGCACCGAAAGGACATCAGCCGCTTTTCTGCTCTTCGGAAAGATCTTCCCGGATTCATCGGGGGCAAGGGGGAGGCCGCGGCTGGTGAACCATGCCACGAGGTCATGGTTCGAGAACTTCCGGAGCGGGGATCGGAGGAATGCGCCATGATCCCCGTACTTTCTGAAGAATTCCCGGATGTCCCCGTCATGGGTGAGATTGCACTGCCCGGATCCGGTCACCAGGAGCTTCCTCCCGCAGGACGGCATCTTTTCGAGGAGGATTACCCCCCGGCCGGACCCTGCCGCTTCGGCTGCGCAGAAGAGCCCGGCCGGCCCTCCGCCCACAATAATCACGGGATAATAGTCTACCACAGGAATTACTCGTTGCGGCAGCTCTTCGATGTATCGGAGCCGCGTGAGTGCTCGCGTTCCTGCTCCCGGCCAGCCATCCCGGTATCATGGTTGCCTGGTTCTTCCTGGAAGCCGTGACCATCCCAACCGATCCGCTACCCCGACTGATCCGGATCGTCCAGACGATGACACATCATTGAAGTAAAAAGATCCAGCACGCTGCTAATACCCCCTTCCGCTCACCCGGGATGCAACGCGTCAGGATCGGGCGGATGCTCGCACCTGGTGATCTTTTTTTATATGAAAATGCCTCCGGCATTTTCATCTCGTATGCATGTGTCCTTCGAAGGAATCATGTAGTTTTTTTAGGATTTCCTGACTTCGTTATAGAGAGAGACCAGCGACAGGCTGATCAGGTTCAGGGTCGTCGCACCGTACCAGAGGTAGAGCTCGTTCTGCGAAAGATGCGTGATCCATCCTGACCAGAGCATCAGGCAGATGATGACAAACGAGAGCAGGGTATCGACCGCAAGAAAGACCATGGGCCGGTGGACCAGCCTCCCGATCTGTGCAATCGTGCAGTACTCAAAGAGGGCATTCCGCCCGGCAAGATCAAGGAGGGAACGGCCGGTGTTCATCAGGATATCGAGGCATGCCCAGACAACAACAATTTCTCCGAAGATGACCAGCCACGATACTCCTGTCCTGCATGCCGTCAGGCCGAAGAGGAGCTTGAAGATGCAGAACGGGATCCCGATGGTCAGGGAGAGGAAGAACGGGCGGATGAAGAAGCGCTGGAGTGCATCGTACCGCTCCTCCCGGGGAAAGGTCTCACCTGGCATGATGGATACCAGGGACGTTGGGCTGCCGACCGCATTAAGCTGACGTGGATTCACCGGCCGGGCGGGATTTTTAATCCTTCACGATCCAGACCCATGATCATGACGATCTCTGCATGGGCAACCCTCCTTGTTGCCGGCCTCATGGAGACCGGCTGGGCGGTCGGGCTCAAATATTCCGATGGTTTCACCCGGTTGATCCCCTCCGTCCTCACGGTCGGGCTGATGGCCGGGAGTTTCTATTTCCTCTCCCTCTCACTGCGTGACCTCCCGCTCGGCACCTCCTATGCCGTCTGGACCGGGATAGGGGCAATCGGGACCGTGCTCCTGGGGATGGTCCTCTTCGGGGAGTCCCGGGAGACCGCCCGTCTGCTTTGCCTCTTCCTGATCGTTGCCGGGATCCTTGGGCTCAGGTTCGTGACAGGGGAATGAACTTTCAGATCCCTGAGACCTGCAGCAGGTCAGCGGGGTACAGCCGTGCTTGTTGAAATGGGAAAGAGCCTCAATGAAGGGGTGTCCCTGCAATCAGGACGAGGCCTTCTTATAGCCTCCACCACCTACGGGATAAGCGTCATTCATCTGTATTCTCTCCGGTACACCTGAAAAGTGAACCGGAGAGAACGGGCAACATGCCCTCCCTCCCTGAGGCATACTTTTTTGTTCACGGTTGGAACACTATAACAGAAAATGAGTTATCTCTTCGAGATCATTGTCATTCTCGTCCTTATTGCGATCAACGGATATTTTTCCCTCTCCGAGTTTGCCATCATCTCGGCAAGGAGATCCCGGCTCCAGCAGCGTGCGGATAAAGGAGATGTACGGGCAGGGGAGGCCATCCTCCTTGCCGATGAACCGACCCCGTTCCTCTCAACCATCCAGGTCGGGATCACCCTGGTCGGGATCTTTACCGGAGCATACGGGGGAGCAACGCTTGCGGCCGCCCTCACGCCCCTCATCGCGGAGATCCCGCTCCTTGCCCCGTACAGCGGCCTGATCAGCATCACGCTGGTCGTGCTTCTGATCACCTACCTGACACTGGTCTTTGGGGAACTGGTCCCGAAACGGATTGCCCTTTCCAATGCCGAATCGATTGCCGCACGGGTGGCACGTCCGATGTCGATTCTCTCCACCATCGCCTCCCCGGTGGTCTTCCTCCTGAGCCGGTCGACCGAGCTCTTTCTCCGCCTTATCGGGATACGGGAATCCGAGCCGCCACCTGTCACAGAGGATGAGATCAAGATCATGCTCGAAGAGGGGACCGAGCACGGGGTCTTTGACAAGGCCGAGGTTTCGATGGTGGAAGGGATCTTCGAACTTGGGGACCGGAATGTGGCAAGCCTCATGACTCCGAGGCCGGACATCACCGGGATCGATCTCGAGGATCCCCCGGAGACAAACTACCGCATCATGGCCGATGCAGGACATTCGTTCTTCCCGGCCTTCCGGGGTGACCTCGACAATATCGCGGGTCTGATCGCGGTCAAAGATATCTGGTCAGCCCTTGCACTCGGGTCAAAACCGGACCTCGAATCGGTCCTCCGGAAACCCTACTTCGTCCCCGAGAACACCTCAATCATGAAGCTCCTTGAGACATTCCGGGAGTCCGGACTCCCGATGGCGCTTGTCACCGATGAATACGGCAATATCCGCGGCCTTGTCACCCTCCACGATATCCTTGAATCGATCGTGGGAGGGGTCCGCCACCTCTACCGGCCCGAGCCTCCCTCCATCGTCAAGAGGGAGGACGGGTCATGGCTGATCGATGGCGATGTGGTGCTCGAAGATCTTGAAGAGATCATCCCGGTGGATGACCTGCCGGGAAAGGGATCCTACCAGACCCTGGCAGGATTCATCATGTATGCCCTCCAGCGGATTCCCTCCACCGGGGATCATACCGAGGCGGAGCAGTTCCGGTTCGAGGTGGTGGACATGGATGGGAACCGGGTGGACAAGGTGCTGGTATCGAAGGTGGAAGAGCCGAGTGGATGATGAGGTATGATGAGGAGGTCGTATAAGGGCAAGGGTTATTACCTGGCAGGTGTTTGATGGCTCGCAGAGAGACAGGAAGGCATTATCGTGCCCCCTTGATAACCCGGTAACCATGGAACCGCGTATCAATGTGATCACCCTCGGCGTCAGAGATTTTGATCGTTCACTTGCCTTTTACCGTGACGGGCTCGGGTGGGAGGCGCACGTGCAGGGTGATCTCGCTCTCTTTTCACTCAACGGGATGATCTTCGCCCTCTATCCCCGCAAGAGTCTGGCTGATGATGCGAATGTACCTGCACGCAAAACCGGCTTTCCCGGATTCACCCTCGCCTATCTCACCAGGAATGAAGCTGAAGTGGATGCAATTCTCGAGAGAGCGGGGAGTGTCGGTGCCCGTATTGTGAAACCCGGCCAAAAGACCTTCTGGGGAGGCTATAGCGGATATTTTGCCGATCCTGAGGAGTTCCTGTGGGAAGTTGCCTTCAACCCTTTCTGGAAATTAGACCGGGAGGGGAGGGTGAGCCTATAATCCCTTCAGATACTTCACACCATAGCACCAGTATTCCCTCAGGCCTTTTCCGCTCGTCCCTTCAATCCTGCAATACTACGGTGATCAAGATTTATGAGGGAATAAATGATCCTTACAACGGGCAAGATACCAAAGCGTTCCTCTCCAACTCAGCCCGGGAGATCCTGGGTCCTGCAGGAGAGATTCCTTTCTACCGTTTCTGAAGAATCGAAGAGCCCTGATCACATCACTTATCTTTCATCCGTGACCATCCTCTCCCATGATATCTGCCGGAACCGGTCCCCTCAATCCTGAAGGGAAATAGAGCAGACTACTATGGAGATAGTTGATGAGTTCCAATGAACAAGAGCACCAACGTCTTTTCAGGTACTATCCCGGCGACTTTGGGGCACTGACGATAAAGGTCATTCATATGGACCTGATTTTTGATATCCATGAACAATATACCCGGGCATCCTCCCGGCTTACCGCAGAAGTCCTCAACAGTCCGGTAAAGGATTTGGAGCTGAATGCACATGACCTCGAGATCATCTCCGTCTCCTGTGATTGTGCAGCGATCTCTCCCAGATATGATCATAACCGGAACATACTCACCCTTACGTTTTCCCCGGGACTTACTCCCCATACCCGGTTCACGGTCATGACCGAGAGTGTCTGCCGGCCAAGTGATCATATCCTGGAAGGGCTCTACTACGATCGCACCCCCGAAGGCGCCCCACCAACCCAGATCACCCAGTGCCAGCAGTGGGGATTCCAGCGGATTGTCCCCTGTATCGATGACATGACAGCAAAATGCACCTACACCACCACCATCATCGCTGACGAACGGTATACCACCTTGCTCTCGAACGGCGATGTTGCCATTCCCCGCCACCCTGTCGGTCCTGGTCGTGTGAGCATCACGTATGACAATACCCTCACGCCGATGGCTCCGTATCTCTTCTTCCTTTGTGCCGGCACTTATGACACCCACACCCGTGAGCTTGAGTACCCGGATGGGCACCACATCACCCTTGAACTCCTGGTCCCGCCGGGATCGGACACGGTAGTCGCGGACTATGCCCTTCAGGTACTGGCGGATGCGATCCTCTGGGTGTATCTGTTCACCGGCAAGGGGAGTTATGAACAGATCGATGAGAAAGAGAAGATACGTGCCCTCATCCGGGAACGTGACCAACTGAAGGAGAAGAACTGCGACCCGGAAACCCTGGAGGATGTCCGCGCCCGGCTCAGGAAAATGACAGCAGAAATAATCCCCGGCTATCAATACACCGGTTCCGTCTATCGTGAAATCGGCATGCAGAATTCGGATTTCGGGGGTATGGAAAATGTCGGGAATACCACCATTACCATGAATCGGATCATGCCCTACCCCCAGATGACCGATCCGGCGTTTGAATATATGATCCGGGTCAAGGTGCATGAGTTCTACCATAACCTGAATGGATCCGAAGTGACCGGGAAGACCCCGTTTGAACTCTGGCTCAACGAAGCCGTGACCGCGTTCATGGAAAACAAGTACCATGCCCGGCTCTTTGGTGAGGATTATTCCCGCCTCAAGACGGTCCTTGGTCTGTATGCCCCGTCTACTGGCACATTTGCCCTCGATGCAGGATCGGCATCCCTTCCCATTGAACCTGATGGGTTCAATGACCCAAATGACCTGATTACCGGGATTACCTACGTAAAAGCAGCCGAATTTGTCCGGATGATCGAGACCATGATGGGAAAGGAGCAGTTTGTCCGGGGGCTTGACCTCTACCATTCCCGATACCGGCATGCAAACGCCACATGGCAACAATGGATTTCTGCCATGGAGGAGGTGTCGGGCCAGCATTTCTCCGGGATGACCCGGACCTGGCTGAAACAGACCGGGTTTCCTATCGTCACCGTATCAGGCAGGTATGATCACGACCAGCGCCGCTATACGATGATCGTGAAGCAGACATTACCCGAGCAGGGTGTTTCCTGGGATTTTCCTTTCCGTGCGGCGCTGGTCGACAAGGATGGCAATGATCTTGCAGAACGTATCGTCCGAATCGATACGGTGGAAACAGCCATCGCCTTTGACAATGTTGAAGAGCCGGCCTTCCTCTCTCTAAACCGGGGATATTCATTCTATGGAAAAGTTATCGCAGATGCCGATCCAAAAACGCTCCAGATCCAGGCGGTCCGTGACCGGGATCGGGTGAACCGGTACATCGCCCTGTACCGGCTCGCCGAGCAGGAAATAATCCGCCTCATAAAAGACCCTGGAAAGGAACCCTCCGATGAGTATCTTGCACTTTATTTCCGTATCCTTTCCGATGATGACCTGTCCCATGACCTGGGGGGATCCCTCCTTACGCTCTTTGATAGCGTGGATACTCCGGAATATGCGCACCGCTACCTGGCACTGTATAAGGCAAAGAGGGCGATTGAACACGCCCTTGCCACCCGGTATAAACAGGAGCTCCAGGATCTCTATCAGCGCCATGACCAGAGCGTATCCCTTACTGCCCCGATTGAGAACCAGATCCCGGCAATCAAGGAACGCCAAGTGAAAAATTCCGCCCTTACTCTCCTTTCCACCCTTGATACCCCCGAAATTAACAATCTGATCCGTGCGCAGCTTGATACGGGAGCGGTTGCCACTGATCGTTTGAGTGCGTTTTCGCTGTACCTGAACAGCACTGCGCCAGATCGGCCGGAAGTCATGGAAGAAGTTGGGGGAAAAGCCGCTGGTCACCCGGTCAGCTGGGAGGCGTTCCTTGCGACCGTGGGAGGGTGTTCGGCGCCGGATGTCGTGACCTTGATCCGCCAGACAGAAAAATCCCTTCGGTTTGATATCACCCAGGTGAACGACCATCGGGCACTCTATGGTTCCTTTGCCGCCAATCGGAAGATCTCACTACAGATACCGGAGGGAAGGATCCTGTTCGGTGAAATCCTCCAAAAACTTGCATCGATAAACCAGAACTCAGTGGTCTCCCTGTTGAGAGCGTTTGATGCCATTGATCTGATGGAAGAAGAATACCACGAGCCGCTTATTGATCTGCTCGTCTCGTTCCAAAACACCCTTGACCCTGACCGGGATGCAGGGATACTGTATACCATTCGACGGCTTCTCATGGGTGCACCCTCTGCCTTACAAGCCTGGGAATCGGTGCATGGCCCGACATCGGGATCCACCTGATCTCCATCCGGCACCTTTATTACAAAATGGCAGAATCAGGCATAATTTCATAAACAACGCGAAATTATCGTTGCCTGCTTCCGGGAGATCCGGAACCAGGTCAGTCAACGCATCATTCCACCTGAACGGACGGGGAGGGTCCTTGTCACTCTTCTCCCGCTTTTTTGGTAATCAGGACCTGGTACCAAATGATATTATAGTCATCCGGGAAAAAGGGGAGTACGCGAAAACCTAATTTATCGATATAAAAAAAATGACGGAACTCACGAGATCGCTGGGGCTCTGGACCGCGACGGGTATCGGGATAGGGGCGATCATAGGAACCGGTATTTTTGTCCTTATCGGTGTTGCCGCCGGTCTTGCAGGGCCAGCAGTCATTCTTTCATTTCTCATTGCCGGATTTGTCGCATTGCTCTCGGGGTTGTCTGCCGCTGAACTCTCATCGTTTATCACGGAAACCGGGGGATCCTATATCTACACGACAAAGGCCTTCGGTGCATTTCCCGGCTTCATTGTCGGGTGGATGAAATCGTTTGACTATATTGTCGGGGCTAGTGCGGTCAGCCTTGGATTTGCTGCCTACCTGACCTACTTTATAGGCATTCCTCCCGTGAACGCCACACTGGTGGCGATAGGGACTATCTGGCCTCTCTTCCTGATGCTGCTGAACCTGAAAGGGATGAAAGAGGCTTCGGGTGCAAACAATATCCTTGTTCTCCTGAAAGTCTCCGCCCTTATACTCTTTATCCTGGTTGGAGGCTATTTCCTCATCTCCCATGGAGATTATTCCAATTATCAGCCGTTCTTTCCTGAAGGTATCAAAGGGATGCTATCGGGAGCGGCAATCATCTTCTTCGCATTTATCGGGTTCAATACCGTCGCCATGGTAGCCGAGGAGGTGAAGGACCCGGAGCGAAATGTGCACCGGGCAATCATCCTCTCCTTTGCCATCTGCACCCTTCTGTATATTGGTGTTGCAATCGTCGCTGTCGGACTCGTCGATTGGCAGACCCTCTCCCTCTCAAAAGCCCCCCTTGAATATGCCCTTGGCATTGCGACGACCAATCCTCTCTTTCTCAAATATGTTGCCTTATCCGCTCTTTTTGCTACCACATCGGTGATCCTCTCTTCCATGATTGGTGCATCAAGGGCGTTGTTTGCCATGGCAAGACAGGGCGTGATACCTGGAGTGCTTTCAAAAATCTCTTCCAGAGGGATCCCTTCAGCGACCGTTTTGCTCAGTGGGGTTGTCATCAGCCTGATTGTCCTCCTGACGAATGCAAACCTTGCCTGGCTGGCCTCCATCTTCAATTTCGGAACCCTCTTAACATTCTTCTTCATCAACGCGAGCCTGCTTCAGCTCAGAAGAACGATGCCTGATGCCAATCGCCAGTTCAGGGTACCGTTCTATCCTTACACCCCTATCCTGGGATTATTGAGCTGTGTCGCCCTCGCATTTTTCCTGAATATCAATGCGGTGATTGCAAGTGCTGGCTGGATCAGTGTGGGTATCCTTGCCTACGTGATCAATCAGAAACGGACAAATCAATAAATAAGAGTAAATCAGGCAATTATCCTTTCTCCTCTAAAAACTATAGTGGCTCAAACAACTGACTTCTTGCATCCTTATGGAATCACGCTATCAGCCATCAATTACCCTCCGTAATTATATTCGCCTGCATGACAACGCCATAGATACCTTTATCCCTTGAAGTCTGCCCCTATAGGGCGATGGTGAGAACCTATGATGAGTGGCTACAAGTTTGTAGCCACACTTGTCCATCCTCCCGAGTTGTGTCTTTCAAGGAAGAAATTTGGTGCCCGGTGATTCGCGACTGCACGACCACCCGCTGATGCGTGTCGTAAGCGGCGCTGCTCAGGCCGCTGGGGCCCCTGTACTTTCTGGACAACCCGCCAAGAACCTTTTATCCTCACTAAAGGTATGCTAGGATGAGAGCTGGACCGAAATGGTACTCATATGGATAGTCTATATGATTGGTATTCTCATCGGGTTGTTCGTAATCGAACTTTTCCTGGTTGCACTTTTCCCCGGTTTTGAGGTCCCACCCCAGACTCTTGAGAAAGCGCCAAAATCTTCAGGAGAAGCGCTTGTAACATCGTCACCACCCCGGAAAGATGTACGATTCTTTGTCAACGGGACAGCTCTTAGTGCCTGGCTGTATATCCCGGAACAACGCCCCGGTCCATTACCCTGTATCATCATGGGCCATGGGCTGGGTGGCACAAAGGATGCCGGATTGGAACCTTATGCTATCCGTTTCCAGGAAGCTGGTCTTGCTGTTTTCGCGTTCGATTACCGATATTTTGGGGAGAGCGAAGGAACACCGAGACACCTGGCTTGGTTTATCACCCCATAAGGTTCCCATTGTGGGAAAACCGGGAACGATTGCCCTTATGAATACCCCAGATGCGTATGATGCCTTCAGAAGGCTCATGCCGGAAGGTTATGTGAACGAAGCCTGTGCCCGCATCATTATCCGGGGGGATAAATACCGGCCGATCAAATATGCACGCCATATCCGATGTCCGGTCCTTCTCCAGATCTGTGACCATGATACTCTGGTCTCTCTTAAATCACTTGAAGAGACTGCCAAGATCCTTGGACCTCGTGCAGAAGTGAAACATTACCCTATCGGTCACTTCGACATCTACACGGGCAGCGGATTTGAAAAGGGTGTGCTAGACCAGATCGAATTTTTCCGGAAGCATCTATTGTAGCGAGGTATCCACTCTCCCGGCCTTTCGTCGCTTCCAGGGGTGCACTGCTACCACCTTCGCTCCTCGTCTTGGTAGGACGGCCTCCTCCTCTCCCAAGGGAGAGGCTGTGATCATGAAGGCTGCCCTTCGGGCTATACCCTTTTCTGGGGCATTCTGGATATTATCACGTGTTCGTGCAACAGCGACAAGCGGTCCGAGGAACGGTTTGCAAGGGGCGGGTAGATACAGCCGGTGATGAGGAGCCTGCGACAAAGATCACGGGCGTTACTATCTAACATCCCCCACATTTCGGGAGATACAATAGTTGAATCTTCAACCAATTTCCTTCCATTCTCCTGCTATAGTCGGATCATAAGTCGTTCCGGCAACAAACGCCATGTATACACGCTCTGCTGTCGTCATTTCAGGATGACATAAAATAAACTGTAGCAATTCGAACGTGGATATGTAAGCATTTCCTTCAAAAAAGGAAAAATATTCAGACCATAACCACCTTTCACGCTCATCTGATATCCCAATATCGGGCCCAATCTTACGAATCATTATTTTTCCTTCTCCTTTACGGATTTGGGAGACTGATAACCATACTATATTTCAATGACCTGAAAGTTAAATGCATATACTATACATACTTTACGGTTACTCTAATTGAGAGGTACTTCATGCGATCCAAGGCTGAAATTTTGCAGGTTATCGAAAAAAGTGGAGGGATTATTACCGAGAGAGATCCTCACCTTTGCACCCTACGTTTGCGCATACCAGGCGGAATAATCAATCCCGAAGAGCTGATCACCATCGGAAAGTTACTCCGAAAAAATGAAATCGGGCCTCTTCATCTTACCACGCGACAGACTATCGAACTATCTCATGTCGATAGGGAAAAATTACCTTCGCTTCTTACTGCATTTGGGAGAGCAGGTATATCTCTTGGTGCGGAACATGACGAAATTGTCAATATAACCGCCTGCCCCGGCACAGACCGGTGCCGATTGGCAAATATTGCGACACGAAACCTTATATCCAGCCTCGATGGGAAGATTTTCAGAAAAAAGATGCCGATACGGGTAAGGATTGCAATCTCCGCATGCCCGAACGGCTGCACCAGCGAACGCCTGAGTGAGATTGGAATAACCGGAATCAGGGAACCGATTCGTAACGAAACGAGGTGTACCGGTTGTGGTACTTGTGCACACACCTGCAAGGAGAATGCGATCATCATGATTAACGGGCGACTGACCCTCGATGATGAAAAATGCATGAAATGTGGGATGTGTATTGACAGCTGCCCGTTTCACCTCATCGGGGGGTCTGTACCGAAATATGTTATAACCGTTGGAGGGCGGAGGGGGCGCCATCCCCAGTTGGGTTATGAACTGATCCAGGTCACTTCAGAAGAGACTGCAGTTGCGGTGGTCAATCGTGTCGTGGATTGGATTTACCGGAATGCATATAATGGGAAAACCCTGACATCACAACTTGATGCAATGAATTTTGACAGCTTTAAAAGAAAAATTTTGAGTGAATTTGGATAGATGAATGAGGTATTGCGATCGGGAAAAACCAAGGAAAGTAAAGTCTTATTTTTTAACTAGTTAAATAGATATACATAAATTGAAAATTTAGTTTAGTGAATCTAGTTAATATATTAGGTAAATTAATTAAGCATATCTAACAATCCCTTTGGTAATGGCATTCAGTATACATGTCAACACCGAACGATGCACTGGCTGCGGAAATTGTGTCGCAGCCTGCCCCGTGAATGCACTGGAAATTTTCACGATTGATCCAGTGAACGCTGATAAGATCTATTCTGTAAGGGATGGGAAATCTATCAGTCTTGATCTGAAGACCGAACTCTGCGCAGGGTGTGGTGTATGCGTTGAGGCATGTCCTTACCATGTCATCTTCTTGAGTGGACGCGGATTGCTCCCACTCGAAATTGTAACTTGAGCCGATTTCGAACACCTTCAATCATATGTTTCAGAGGTATTTCATGAGGTGCCACTATGGCTGAAAAGGTAGTTATGAACATGATAACCCAGCGTGCTATCGAGGAAGGACAGGCTATGGAAAAGGGAAAAACCACACCTGAATACTTCCAGGCATGTTCAATTGTTGAGATGAATCCCGATGATATGAAGAGGCTTGGGATCTGGAAAAACACAAATGTCAGGGTCACAAGCGAGGTCGGTAGCGTAATCGTTAAAGCGATTGAACCGACCCAGTTCTGTCCACCAGGACTCGCCCATATACGACAGGGAGTATGGGCAAACCAGATTGTCCCTCCCAGAACACAGTCAACCGGTACCCCTCAATACAGCGGATTCCCGGTCACCATCGAACCAGCAATAAATGAGAAAGTAAAAAGTGCCCTCGAACTCGTGCAAGGTTCTGTCGGGCTCTGGAAAGGAGGAAATTAAATGCCAAAACTCATAACCCAGGTCGGATGCCCTTATTGCGGAGCATCATGCGATGATATTGAAGTACTCGTCTCTGATGATGGAAAAAAGATACTGGAGACCCGGAACGCCTGTGTTATCGGCAATGAAATCTTTCATCATGTTTCAAATCCTGACAGGCCTAAACGGCCACGACAGCGGCAAACCGACGGAACGATGAAGGAGATATCCTATGATGAAGCGATCGATTTTACTGCGAAAACACTTATAAAGGCGAAAAAACCGCTCATCTATGGATTTGGCTCGACAAATTGCGAGGGGATGAGCGCAGTTGCCCGTGTCGCGGAGAAGGCAGGTGCCGTCCTTGATAACTGTGCATCCATCTGTCACGGACCTTCCTTCCTGGCAATATTCGATAATGGGTATCCCAGCTGCACACTTGGAGAAGTAAAGAACCGTGCAGATGTGGTCATATTCTGGGGATGCAATCCGATGCATGCCCACCCACGCCACACCTCACGATATTCGATTTTCCCCAGAGGATTTTTCACAAACAAGGGACAAATGCAGAGGACGGTAATTAGTGTTGACCCGAGAGAGACCGACACTGCAAAGCTGGCAGATATCCATCTCATGATCAGACAGGGCCATGATTATGATCTCTTCGATGCGTTCAGAACGGTATTAAGGGGATATGACATCCCTGCAGAAGTAGCGGGGATTAAAAAGGAGCAGATTCTCGAGGCAGCTGAAAAAATGAAGAAAGCTCGCTTTGTTATGATATTCTTCGGCATGGGCTGTACCCACACCGATGGACGCAATCATAACATCGACGCTGCCATTAGCCTCACGCG
Organism: Euryarchaeota archaeon ADurb.BinA087; assembly: GCA_002068435.1. Taxonomy (GTDB): domain Archaea; phylum Halobacteriota; class Methanomicrobia; order Methanomicrobiales; family Methanospirillaceae; genus UBA9949. The sequence goes on from MVZQ01000015.1 coordinate 17,889, forward strand.
TGATCTCAATTCCATCACCAAAGCCTCGATCATGGCCATGAGAGGCCATTACAACATCGCTGGTCCGGGGCAGGTCTGGTCCTGGCAGTTCGGTTTCCCCTACTGTATCGATCTGAGCAAGGGGACGCATGCTCATATGAATCCCGGTGAGACCAGTTCGATTGACCTTGCTATGAGGGATGAAGTAGACTGCTTTGTGAATGTAGGCACCGATGCCGGGGCACATTTTCCCATCGAGGCTGTAAAGCACCTGAAAAAACACCCGTTCATCACCGTTGATCCAAATATCTGCATGGCAAGTGAAATCGCAGATCTCCATATCCCTGTACGGGTGGTGGGTGTCGAGGAACCCGGGGTTGTCTATCGGATGGATAATGTGCCAATACAGTTCAAGAAAGTTATTGACGGTCCCGAAGGGGTCCCCAGTGATGAGGAACTCTTTGATCGGATCTATATCCGGATGTGTGAGCTGACTGAAACCGAACCGCTCTGGATCCACGTTAAAGAGCATGCCAAGGCATCGTCATCCCAGGTGGAATAAATGGCCGAATTCCTGATAAAAAACGGATTTGTGATCGATCCCACCCAGAAGATCAATGGTGACATAGCGGATATCGCTATCAAGGACGATAAGATAGTTGAGAAAGCTGGGCCAGGCGCCAAGATCATCGATGCGAAGGGAAAAGTTGTCATGGCCGGCGGGGTCGATGTTCATGCCCATGTCGCCGGTCCGAAGGTTAATATCGGACGCACGATGAGGCCGGAAGACAAACTCTTTAAAAGCCCTCATGCCCAGGAAAATTACCGTATGGAGATGGGATTTTCCATCCCGAGTACCTTCAAGACCGGATACGATTATGCCCGCATGGGATACGCATTTGTGATGGAAGCGGCAATGCCCCCCCTCCATTCTCCCCATGTACATGAGGAGATCCACGATACTCCCATTATTGATGAAGGAGCCCTCCCCGTCTTCGCTAATAACTGGTTCGTCATGGAATACCTGAAAAATGGCGAGATCGAGAATAGTGCTGCATATTGCGCGTGGCTTCTATCAGCAACAAAAGGCTATGGTATAAAACTGGTCAATCCGGGAGGAACTGCAGCCTGGGCCTGGGGGCTCAACTGCCTGACGATTCACGATCCGGTACCATACTATGACATAACTCCGGCAGAAATCATTACCGGGCTCATCAAGACAAACGAGTATCTGGGATTACCCCATTCCGTTCACATTCACCAAAACAGCCTCGGAGTGCCAGGGAATTATGCCGTCACTCTTGAATCTCTCAAGCTGGCAGAGGGGGTAAAAGCAAGGAACAAATTCAACAGGGACCAGGTCATGCATTCTACCCATATCCAGTTCCATTCCTATGGTGGGGATTCCTGGGGAAATTTCGAATCAAAAGCAAAGGACGTGATGGATTACGTTAACTCCCACAAAAACATCACTGTTGATCTTGGTTGTGTTACCCTTGATGAAACAACAACAATGACCGCTGATGGTCCCTTCGAACATCACCTTAACCACCTTAATCATCTGAAATGGGCAAACACGGATGTTGAACTTGAGACTGCTGCCGGAGTTGTACCCTACGTCTACGACAAGGATATCAAGGTTTGTGGCATCCAATGGGCAATTGGACTTGAACTCGCCCTTTATGCGAAAGATCCTTCCCGCACTTTTATCACTACTGATCACCCCAATGCCGGGCCGTTCACCAGGTATCCCCGTGTTATCAAGTGGTTGATGAGCAAGAACGCACGTGAAGAGACGCTGAACACGTTTAAACACTGTAGCAAGGTGGTTGATGCAACAGACATCCAGAGTATTGACTCCGAGATGAGCCTTTATAACATCGCTGAGATGACAAGGAGCGGACCTGCAAAAGCCTTGGGCCTATCGCATATGTATGGGGGTCTGGGATCAGGACTTGACGCAAATGTTGCGGTATTCGACCTGAATATAAACGATATGCCGGACGACCCCCAGAAGATTGAAGATGCGTTCCTTCGTGCCAGCTGGTTCATCAAATCAGGCCAGATCGTGGTAAAAGATGGAGAAATAACCAATCATGGCAACAAAAGAACCGTGTGGGTCAATGCGAAAGTGAAAGAGAATCCCCAGGTTACCAGGGATATCCACGACAAATTCCTCAAGAATTACACGGTGGGTATTGATAACTATTCTGTACGGGATTACCTTGCTCCGAACCCTTACGTCATCAATGTTGATGTGGAGGCCTGAACATGGCTACAATCAAACTAAAACCGTATAAAACGCCGGAATTGTATCTCGAGGGATTCAATATCAGCCCGGACGTGTTCGTTGGTAAATCTCCCTCTGAAATAGCCTCTTTGGAAGGGCGTGAAGGAAAAACACGGATAGAACTCGGTGACTTCTTTGAGGTTAGTGGAACTACTGGAGCGACAGCGTCTGATACCAATATTCTTATCGATGGAGATTGTTCCCGGGTGAAATACATCGGTAACAAGATGACGGATGGTTCCATTACCGTAAATGGCAATGCTGACATGTATGTTGGCGGGTGGATGAAGGGCGGCTCCATCCATGTAAAGGGAGATGTTGATTCATTCTGTGGAATTGCAATGGAAGGAGGGGATATCCAGATTGATGGAAACGCCCAGAATTACGTGGGATGTGCCTACCGGGGTGACTGGCGTGGAATGCGGGGAGGGACCATTCATATCAATGGCAATGCCGGGAATGACATTGGTACTTTCATGCTGGGTGGTACCATCATCATTGAAAAGAATGCCTTTATCCATGTCTCTACCCATGCAGAAGGCGGAACTGTTATCATCAAAGGAGATGTTCAGGGCCGTGTCGGTGGTCAAATGGTGAAAGGGGACATCTATGTTTTTGGTAACATCCAATACATGCTTCCCGGTTTTAAGGAGATCGGGATGATTGAACATGAGATTGTCGGTGAAAAGGCAATGTTTAAGCATTTTATTGGCGATCTGGGAGAGCGTCACCCAAAGAGTAAAGGCAAGGAAATTTTTGGTAATCTCTATCTCAGGGCCTCCTGATCGGATTCCCATTTTTTGCTGGGACTGTGAGATATTCCAAAATCCCGAACAAAATTCAACAACTTGTGAAACAACATGAATGATCCAGGCACTGAATTTATTAAAAAGACGAGATATCCTGATTTTTCTACTGTTGATATGATCCTCCGAATTCCTGAACCGCCCCAGGGTATTCCGGTTCCAGAGGGGGCAAAGGTGATAAAGCTCCCCAGTCCAAAACGAATAAAAGTTAATTCCGTGGCGATTCGTGATGCATTAGAGCAATGGGAACCTGAAGGCTTCTTCTCACGATCATCAATTACCTTAAAAGAACTCTCATTCCTCCTCTGGTGCACGCAAGGGTATAGAAAGATCAAAGACAGCGAGGTAACGATTCGCAATGTTCCTTCAAGCGGTTCAAGATATCCCATAGAGACGTACTTTGTAGCAGGTGAGATAGAAGGGCTTGAAACCGGCCTCTATCGTTATCTCCCGCTGTCCCATCAAATCGTCGTTGAGCGTGTGGATTCGGACCTCCCCTTTGCAATGGGAACTGCCAGCATGAACTTCAAGCTTGTTACCCGGGCAGCGGTCACTTTCCTGTGGGTCGGCATACCCTACCGATCAACATGGGCTTTGGGGAACAGGGGATTCAGGAGTGTGCTCATTGAGGTTGGACACATTTGCCAGGCTCTGATAATGGCCTCGTCCTGTATCGGATGCCGGGTACATCCTATTGATCTGTTCCATGATGAGATGATGATTCAGCTTGCACAATTAGATGCCGAAACCCAGTGGCCATTATATGTGGGTGTGGTTGGGAGACGTGAACGTGATCTCTGAAAAAGGATCACATATCTGGTTCGCCACTACTCACGAACATAGTCCATTTTCTCTTGAAGAATTACTGGAATACCTCAAATTCGTCAATATAGGCATTAATAAGCAAAAGAAGGATTTCGGGCTATGAACGGGAATATTTTCTTTACTTCTGAGGGTATAACATCGGAGAGATTCTCATGGTTGGTAGAGGTGATGAAGTTTTACATCTCAAAGATTTATCCCGAAAGTCTCCACCATCATCCGAGAACAAGAACTCCTCAGTTTACCTTTTTCCTGCGAGGAGACGCATGTTACAGCTTCATTGACCGCCAGAACCGTCATTTCTTGGAGAATATGTTCAAATTACCATCAATTCAGTTCGTTTTCGATTCGAGCGAACTCCATTTGAGAGGTGTCTCTCTGGAACCAATCAAGATGAGACTCCCTGAGCAAACGATAATCTCCCCTTCATTAGATACAAAATCTGGATCTTCCTTTTGGAGTCTTCTCCTGGAAAAAGTTCTTGACAACTCTGAATCATCAGCCATAGGTTTTCTCTTTATGCATACTCCATCCCCGTACCAGTCCTCATCGTATGTTCTTGATTTATTCCGCTGTGCAATCGAGAAAGGAATTTCACCAGAATTTTATGGATATCTTGATGGGGTTCATGCGTTACACCGTGATCAAGCACCCCTCTATCATGAAAATATTGCGGAATCACTCAGTGATATAAATAAATTCGCGGTGAAAAGAGGACTCTATTCAACCGCTCTGGTATGCTCACAAAGTGCTACATCTCGTGGATATCGGACTTTCATAGGAGAGAATGGAAAAGTAATTTCAAACTGCATTGATACTCCAAGCAAAATAACGAGTCTTGATTCTATCGTGTCCAGGTTTTCAAAGATCCATCCTATCCTCTCCCACACTTCATTCTCGACTGAAATAATTACTCAACGAAGAATTCCCACAATCGTCAATTCACCCAATAAAATGCCTCCCTCGCTTGTAATCCTTGCAACACGCACACCCTACGGAACGGAATATACCAAAGGTGCCATCACTCTCGCAATGGCCTGTGCCCATAAGGGTATAGCAACAAGAATTATTTTTATTGAAGACGGGGTCTATATCGTCTCCGGGCATCATTCCCAAGAGAGGGAATATCCTCCCTATGATCTGCAGGCAGTTATCAAGAAAAATTCACACTTAGAAAACCTGGAGTATTATGTATATAGTCCTTCGATGAAGAACAGGGGTCTTGCGGCGAATCCTCAGCTTAAGACTGTGTGTGCAATCAGCCCTGCAGAACTCGCACAACTATTGTTGAAACCTCCCGCAAATATCGAAGCCGGGCACCAACGGGTTTTGGTGTTCTGATAGGATAAATTTAATTAATATAATAACTATTTTGGGTTGACACATTAACTATAGTAGTTTAAAAATCAACTGAATTAAATGAAAATATTTATCATCAATCATGATAATTTATTCATTGCATCAAAGAAATTGGTGCAATGCAATGCAATTTTGGGGCCGACCGAACCGTGCGGTGTGGCGCCGGCAGATCCGTGATAACTTCATGTCCATGGTCGAACGGTCTGCCGGCTCACGTATCGGCTTAAATTGCAATGCCTTTTCTTATCATCTGCGTATTAGAGAATGATTCCCAGTTGATTTTCCAAATTTATTCAGGATTCTGTTCATATTGCCTTGGCAAAAAATTAAGACAGATTTTACCAGAAAGAACCCATAAAAGCCGTAATTAAGCAGATTTATCGGTAAATCAAATTGCAGGTCATGTTTTCTTGAGGATTCATATTTCCATTAAGGTAACAGAGCAATCAGGGAATCCAATACGGGTTTCCTGATTACTCCTTAACCGGTAAACGGCTGTCATGCTCTCCCGAAACAACCCGGTTTGTATCATCCGTTAAAGAAAGATCTCGAAACAGAACAATATCCTGCATTCCGATCACAAGGTCATGGATCTCATCAAGGGATATGGGACGATATCCTACCATTTCTGCACATACATTCACTGTCCGCATGTGGGGATTGAAAAACGGATAGTGGAGAAGGTCTTTATTGTGGACATGCCCGTGAATAACCCACCCATCAAAGGGCTTTCTCATCTCCTCTGGATCATGTATGAAAAGATAGCGTACTCCCTTATACCGCATAAGGAGACAATGAGACATATAAGGGTAATATGGATCATGATTTCCTTCGAGGAAAAAGATTTTTCCACGAAGACGCTGAAGGTAGGATTCCGATGGTGTTGAACCCATGTAAGATAAATCGCCAAGAAAGACGATTGTATCGTCTGCATTCACGGTCCAGTTCCAGTTCCTTATAAGGACACGGTCCATCTCTCCCGGATCACTGGGTAAAAAAGGCCGTTTGTATCGTGGAATGCTATTGGCATGCCCGAGATGAAGGTCACTCATGACAAAAATCCGTGCGATATCCTTACATGCAGATCGTGATAATTGGTATCCTTTCTCGATCCGGAACTTATATAGAGACTGTTTGGCATTTTTTCTTTGTACTGATTTTGAGGTGGGCAGCCATTCTTTTCGCGAGAGATCAAATTCGGCAACCGGATAACCTTCCTTACGAAGGATAATTCTTAAAATTTCAACTATTACTTGTTCATTTTCATCCTTCTTCGGTGGTTCTGCTATCAGAGATCGTTGATTGGTATGAGAACCGGATTTTATCGTTCCTTTCATTCGATGAGGATGCGCTGTGCCTCTGTCAGGGGCGAGGGGTTCAATGGTACTAAAAGGTGCTGGTTCTCCTCGAATAATGCTTCCTGCGAGGGAATTGGGACTGATGATCAGAGGACAGGTATACGCAAGAAGGAAGATAAATGAACGGAGCCCAGGAGAAGGAAAAATCTGGTACGATGAAAGTTCGGGAAAAAGGTCCCCTCCCGAAACCAATCTTGCCGATACCTGTATTGGGCCAGAGGCATCACTACTACGGGTAACTGCTTCCATTACATCCTGTATATTACCCCATTCCTGAGAACAGATCTCTCCCAGCACAAGATAGGGATGATTATCTGGATCACGACACAGGCCAGTATCACCCATCCACCATTCGAGGGCTCCTTGTAATTTCGAGTAAGGGATACCAAGTTGCAGATCCAGACGATACCGTGGATAGGTATCGCATATGTTCTCCGAATCCGGCAAAAAGTTCACCCAATCTAATTAATTAATTGTATTATATTATATACCCTTTAATCATTCACAATTAACAAGATGCGGCCCCCCCCATTTATGTCATGGTATGACCTTACAAAAATCGTTTTTTTGTCAGGTTATAACCCTACAAAAAATAAGTTTATGAGGGAGTATAACCCTACACTATCTTGTGACATCGCTCTTTGAACTCCTCACCACGCTGAATCCCTGGTGGACCGGCCAGGAATTTGAGACGGGAAAATCCCGGCTCTCCTACTTCTCGAAAATCCAGCGATACCTCGAGACCGATGAGATCATGGTACTCAGCGGGGTCAGGCGTTCAGGAAAGACAACGCTCCTTTTCCAGACCATCAAATATCTGATTGATAGTCAGCACGTTCCTCCCAGGGATATTCTTTTCGTAAATTGCGATGAGCCCGAGATCTCCAGCCTGGAAAATCCGCTGACGAAAGTGGTCGATACCTATAGGAAGGAGATCCCCGCGAAGGGAACACTATACCTGGTCTTTGATGAGATACAGGGCATCCTGGGGTGGGAGCGGATCATAAAATCTCTCTACGACAGGAAAGAATACAAAATAATCATCTCGGGTTCGTCTTCCTATCTTCTGGATTCGCAGCTATCGACACTGCTGTCCGGGCGTTTCTTTACCATCCCGGTGTTTCCGCTGGATTTCAGGGAATACCTCGCTTTCCAGGGGATAGAGATAACCGACGACCCGGTCGACCTCGCCGCCAGGAAATACGAGTTACTGAACCAATTGAAACGGTACTTGCGCGAGGGCGGATTCCCCATCGTCGTGCTGCAAGAGGATGAACGAACGAAGGACGATTACCTTAAAGCCTACTACGACAGCATCGTGTACCGTGATATCATCAGGGTCAATGAGATCAGGAACCAGAAGGCGCTTGCGGAGCTGCTCCATTATCTCTTTACCAATGTCACGGCCCCCTATTCCTATCGCCGGCTCAAGGACCTGCTTGGAATAGACCTCGATGCTGTTCAGGACTACATCCATTTTGCCGAGATGGCCAAAGTCCTCTTCGAAGTACCGCACTTTGCCTATTCCCTGCAGGCACAGAAGAGACCGAACCGGAAGATCTACTGCATTGATAACGGTCTCCGGAACGCGGTATCATTCCGCTTCTCTGAAGACGAGGGGAAACTTGCCGAGAACCTGGTGTTTGTCGAATTGCTCCGGTCCGGAGCCACTCCCTTCTACTGGAAGAAGAAAAAAGAGGTAGACTTTGTCGTGAAAGCCCCCGACAATCTTCTCACTGCAATCAACGTCTCCTACACCGATACAATTTCTTCAAGAGAGAAGGACGGGCTCCGGGAGTTTGCGGGGGAGTTCGGGGACAGGGTAAAAGAAATGATCATTCTCACGAAGGACACCGAGCAGGTCGGTGATGATATCAAGCTCATCCCGTTGTGGAAATGGCTTTTAATGGAGAAATAGCGACCAATTTTCACCAATGGATCGGGTATTGACGCTTCTCTCTTGAGTAATCAGTACCCCGAACATCTTCATTCCAGGGCCCCTGATCAACCTGCCGGAGACTGAGCCCTCACCTGGGGTAAATAAATGATTAATTATGGCAAAAAATGTGTTATTTCTTAAAGATAATCGATTAAAATAGAGATCTTATACCAGATGCGAGGGATGGGATTCTGGACAAAAAGTGCGATGCGCAAACAGTAGATTTTTGCTGAATTTTGAAACGAAAACTGATTTGAAATTATTTGCTACGCACGATAAATAAATATTTTCCTGAATTATGTTCAACAAAAAAATGATAAAAATTGCAAGCCGCGCACAGTATCAGCTCATATTTTTTTCAGAGACCTTACGCTCAACAGGGCCCAGACCCCTTGCCGCGTGGGCTTCTCCTTAGATTTACAAAACAAAGCAAGCCGGTCCGCGGAGCATGTGCGAGTGCGCCGAAGGTGCACGAAGCGTGCGGAGCGGGGCGGCGATCTTCCCCCCAGCGGTTCACGAGATATGATGACGCTCAGTCATGTTCGTCTCCACGGGCTCGCGCCCGTTCCGCTCACATCACTTCGCTGCTTCTCTTCGGTTGATCGGGCAGACGAAGACGCACCCCCTTGCTCGCAGGCTCGCGGCGGGGCTTGCTGTCCGGCCCGCTCCTCACACCATGCTTCGCATCGTGTTCGTCGCTGTTGATGCGAAAACGAAGACGTTCAGTGACTCACTCGCACGACGCATCAGGGGCTCGGACTCGATGCTGATGCATCTCGTTACCTTCGCACCCTGAAGCGGTGCTCGTTCGGGCCACTGCGGCCACGACCTGCCTCCCGCTTCGCTCCTCCCGCCCTTGAAAGGGACGGGCAGTCATTAGGATAACCACGGGGTAAGGTTTCCGGTTGGGGGTGGGAGGATGCGAGCCGGAACACGGCGACCTTCGCCGTGTCGCGTGAGCATCGGGCGGGCCCAGGAAGATCAGGGCATCTCAACAGGACAGGCACACGTCAACGGTCCGG
>MVZQ01000016.1 GCA_002068435.1 Euryarchaeota archaeon ADurb.BinA087
CCCATGATGCTCGAACAGGTCCTCCGGGCGACTGCAGGAAGGGTAGCCGGGTTGCCCGGGGCAGAGGAGTATCCCACGCCACCCCCCTCTGCCTCCCGCAGCCTGAATGAGGCGATTCATCAGGATAAACCGGGAAACCGGATTATCGCCGAGATAAAATATGCCTCTCCTTCCGCAGGAACGATACGAAGCTCGGGAGATCCGGTGGGGTTTGCCCGGGACTTTGCCCGTGCCGGTGCCGCCGCCCTCTCGGTCCTCACCGAACCGCACTATTTCCATGGCGATGCGGCGTTCCTTCCTGCGATACGGCCGCATGTGGATCTCCCGCTGCTCCGGAAAGACTTTATCATCGATGAACGACAGCTTGCAGAGAGCCGGGCGCTTACTGCCGATGCGGTCCTTCTCATTGCCGGCGTACTCGGGGACCTGCTGGGTGATATGGTTGACCTCGCGTTTGCATACGGGCTTGAGCCGCTCGTGGAAGTGCATGCTGCACAGGAAGTGCAGAGGGTCCTGTCGACCGGCACCCGCCTTGCCGGGATCAACAACCGCGATCTCAGGACGTTCAGGATCGATCTCGGAACCACGATGAAGTTGTCACCCCTGCTCCGCGAGGCAGGTATGACGGTGGTGTCCGAGAGCGGTATACTCTGGCCGTATGACATCAGGATCCTCAGGCCGTCTGCCGATGCATTTCTGGTCGGGAGCACCATCATGCGGGCACAGGATCCCGTACAACGACTGGAGGGATTGATACGAGGGTAAAAATCTGCGGCATTACCAGTGTCGGTGATGCGATCATGGCACAGGAGGCAGGGGCTGATATGATCGGGGTGATTGCCTTCTCACCATCCCCCCGGTGTGTCGAGCCGGAGATGATCAGGGAGATCTTCGATGCCGTACCAACGCTGTTCCAGTGCTGTGTCTCGCATGGGCCATCTCCCGCGGAGATGGAGGCACTCAGTGATCTTGCACCAGATGCCATCCAGGTCCCCCCATCTGTACCGATTCCGGCATCCTGCACGGCTATGGTGTTCCGGAGTATCCGCCCGGGCGACCGGATACCCGATGATGCCGATGTCCTTGTCATCGATGCCAGCCACGGGAGCGGTATCCAATATGACAGCGCCTATGCGCTCTCGGTAGTGCAGTCTACACGGATCCCTGTCTTTCTCGCCGGCGGACTGACCCCTGATAACGTAAGAGCAGCGATCAGAGCCGTGCACCCCGCAGGGGTTGATGTGGCAACAGGGGTGGAATATGCACCCGGGAGAAAAGCCCGGGAGAAGGTGAGAGCATTCGTCCAGCGGGCAAAAGAGGTGAGGGAGTGAGATCTACGTCACGGTTCGGGGAGTATGGCGGACAATTCGTCCCTGAGAGCCTGATGTATGCCCTCGATGAGCTTGAGGATGCATACCGGACGATCGTACCATCGAACGTGTTCAGGTTGGAGATGGCATATTACCTGACCGAGTATGCCGGCCGCCCCACCCCGCTCACGTTCTGCCGGAACCTTTCGGCAGACCTCAGCTGCAGGATATACCTGAAGCGGGAAGACCTGCTTCATTCGGGCGCCCATAAGCTGAACAATGCACTCGGCCAGGCGCTCCTGGCAAAGTGCATGGGAAAACAGCGGATCATTGCAGAGACCGGGGCCGGGCAGCACGGGGTGGCTTCGGCCATTGCCGGGGCTGCGCTCGGTCTCCCGGTGGAAGTATACATGGGCGAGGAGGACATCAGGAGGCAGTCCCTGAACGTGGCACGGATGCATATGCTCGGCGCAAACGTCATCCCGGTCGCTTCGGGATCACGGACCTTAAAAGACGCCATCAATGAAGCCCTCCGGGACTGGGTGACGAACGTCCGGGACACGCACTACCTGATCGGCTCGGTCGTCGGTCCCCATCCCTTCCCCTCGCTTGTGCGGGAGTTCCAGACCGTTATCGGGAACGAGATCCGGGAGCAGGTGATGGCAAAGGAAGGCCGACTTCCGGATGCCATGGTTGCCTGTGTCGGGGGGGGATCCAACGCCATCGGGATGTTCGCCCCCTTCCTCGATGACCCGGTAGATCTCTACGGGGCGGAAGCCGGGGGTGAAGGACTGGCCGGTCGGCATGGTGCCACGCTTTGCGGGGGTACACCAGGGGTGCTTCATGGATCGTACACGTACCTGATCCAGGATGCGTTCGGCCAGGTTCTCGAATCCCACAGCATCTCTGCCGGCCTTGATTATCCCGGGGTCGGCCCCGAGCACAGCTTCCTCCGGGACACCCAGAGGGTGATCTACCGCCCTGTCACCGATGCAGAAGCAGTGGATTCCTTCCTGTATCTCTCGCGGACCGAGGGGATCATCCCGGCCCTGGAATCTGCCCACGCAATTGCACTGGCACGACAGATTGCAGGTGATAGGGAACCGGATGATATCCTCATTATCAACCTTTCCGGCCGGGGCGACAAGGACGTCGCCCAGGTTGCAGGGCTGATGGGAGGTGATCCGTGAACTCACGTATCTCCGGTGCATTCCGGTTGCGAGAAAGACCGCTCATCGTGACCTGTGTCGTGGCCGGCGACCCCTCCTTTGCAGAGAGTATACAGATCTCCCGGGAACTCGTTGACGCGGGAGCGGATATGATTGAGATTGTTATGCCATTTTCAGATCCGGTGGCTGACGGTCCCGTGATCCAGCAGGCCGGGTCCCGTGCACGGGCCGCGGGAATGACCACGGAGCGGCTGTTTGACCTGGTCCGGGAGATACGAAGAGAGACCACGATTCCCCTGCTCATCATGACGTATGCCAACATCGTGGTCAGGAGAGGGATACGGAAATTCTACCGCGATGCCGCAGATGCGGGAGCCGATGGGGTGGTGGTTGCCGATGTGCCGCTCGAAGAGGCTGACCCGTTTTGTGCTGCCGCACGGATGGCGGGGATCGATCCCATCCTCTTCATCAGCCAGACCACCTCCCCTGAACGCATGGATAAGATTCTCGCAAAAGCAGGGGGATTCATTTACCTGGTTGCTGCCCTCGGGGTGACCGGGACTCGGGAGGACCTCGCACCGCACACCATCGACCTCCTGAAAGTGGTCAAGGAGAGGACGACACTTCCGGTCGTGCCGGGATTCGGGATCTCGACACCGGATCAGGTGAGGCGGTATGCCCAGGCTGGGGCTGACGGAGTTATTGTGGGTTCTGCCCTGATCCGGATGATCGGGGAGAGGGTCTCCCGCACCGAGGGATCGGGACAAGGGATAGGCGATCTCGTAAGGGCGATGAAGCACGCTGCCTGTTGTGAATGAGTACCTATCATTATTGCCATCTACTGCGCTGCAGGAACGAGTGAGCAATCCCAAAGCGTCACCCTTTTCCCGGTAGGTACACAAAACCCTCTCAGGAATCCCCGATGAAGACTATCCTGTATTACTTCACCGGCACGGGAAATTCCCTTGCCATCGCAGAAGGATTATGCAAACGGCTCCCGGATTGCGAACTTGTGCCTATTGTGTCACTGGTCCATGTATCAGGCAGGATCTCGCCTGAGGCAGACCGTGTCGGCATCATTGCTCCCGTGTACTTCTCGGGCCTCCCCGCCCTTGTCGCGGACTTCGCCCTCCGTCTCGACCTCACCAGGGTCCCCTACTCCTTTGCCATACTGACCATGGGAGGTTCAGGGGGGACCCCTGCCCTGCACCAGCTCGAACAGATCCTGACCCAGGGACCGGGGAAGAGAGGGCTTGATGCAGGCTTTACGGTGAAGATGCCCGGCAACTACGTCCTGATGTACGGTCCGCCCAACGATGCGACAATCGGAAAGATCCTCGCCCGGGCCGACCGCCGCATCGAAGAGATTGCAGGGATGGTGGAGCAGGGAGTCCATAAACGACCGAGGATGCCGTTGTTCGGCTCGCTTGTCCAGCACCTGATCTATCCAAAGTTCATCATGGGGGTGCATGATGCCGACCGGAAGTTCAGTGTCGATGACCGGTGCACCTCCTGCGGGTTATGCGTGAGGGTCTGCCCGGTGGAGAATATCCGTCTGGAGGAGGGGCGGCCGGTCTGGCTCCACCACTGCGAACAGTGTATGGCCTGCATCCAGCTCTGCCCGCCGCTGGCGATCCAGGCCGGGAAGAAGACGGAACAGCGGCAGCGGTACCATCACCCGAATCTCAGGATCAAGAGACCGGAATGAGGGGATTCGGGGAGGGGGAGATCTGTTCTCTTTTTTGCATGACATGGCTTTGCCATTTTCATTTTTGTATTGCGTCTCGAAGAGACTCAGGTAATTGATAAAACGCTCTCCCTTGCCAGGTATCCGAGCGAGAGGGAGCAATCCATTTTCAAGGGATGCGATTCCGGTTTACTGCGTTGTTGGGATAAGGGGGGTGGATATCGCGGTGCATTTCATGTGAATTCAGAGCCCGGAGAGAGTTCTCAGGCACGAAGCCTGTGTTGTTTGATCAGCCGTGCTATCGCTCTTCAAGGATCTTTTGCTTCTCCTGCTGGAACTCTTCCTCGGTGAGGTACCCGTTCGTTTTCAGTTCGGCCAATCGTTCCAGCGAGGTAAGGCGTGCATCAGAAGGGGTTGTATCTTCCCTGCACCCGGAATTCCTTACTTCAGAGATGAATCCCGCTGCGATGATACCGGCAGGGAGGGCAAAAAAACCGATACCCAGGATGGCAACAATGGCACCAATGATCTTACCCTGGACTGTAACGGGGTATATGTCGCCATATCCCACCGTGGTCAGGGTGACGACAGCCCACCACATGGCATGCGGGATGCTGGCAAAGACTTCCGGCTGCGCATCGTATTCTGCATAGTACATCAGGGTCGAGGCAATCACGAAAAGGACCGCCAGGATCAGGAGGCTCACGAAAATGACGTATTTCTCCCTCCGGAGTGCCCGTGCCATGAATGATGAGGCCGCAGAATACCGGATCAGTTTCAGTGCCCGGAATATTCTCATGATCCGCAGCACCCGAAGGAACCGGAGGTCGACCGGGATGAGGAACGGGAGGAAGAAGGGGACGATAGCCAACAGGTCGACAATGGCAAGCGGGGTGAGGGCATACCGAATCCGGCCTACGACGGGCCTATGGTACTCCGGAATTTCGGTGCATACCCAGAGTCGCAGGAGATACTCGATGGAAAAGACCGTGATCGAGAAGATCTCGAAGGCAAGGAAGAACCGGTAATACTGCAGGAGAAGGACCTGGACGGATTCAAGCACGACTGCTATGACGTTGAGGACGATCAGGATGATGATGAAGATCTGGAAATACTGGCTGGTCAGATCGCGTTCCCTGGTCTGTTCCAGAATTTCATAGGTCCGGTGCTTGATCGCGGTGTACATGGATCATTTCAGGGGAATAGATCCCCACTCTCCTACAGCGTTCTCCTGTATTTGGATTTAAAACAGATGATCCCATTCACGGGATGGTAATACAGGGGAAGGGCAGATCATGCGAGATGAGCGGCAGGAGAAATTCCTGGATGCTCTTCCCACAGATCGGAGAATCCCAATGTAAGGTTCCGAAAAATCAGGAGGATTCAGGGTGCTCCACCCGTCCTATGAACAGGATAAGCCCGGTTTCATCGTCCTGGATGAGGAAGATGAACGGATGATCGGCCCGGAACACCGGGACTGGCGGCCCCACTGGGGCCATTGCACGTTGGATGACCACTGCTGTTGCTGCTGCCGCCTCGGTCCCTTCTTCGTTCACGTCAACGAAAGCCTGGTGGATCACGTCACCGATATACAGGTTTCTCGTCCCGTCCATCCCGGAGAGATCGGCGCTGGGGGAGAACGCGGTTGGCATTCCCATGGCCGAGAGGGTGGCTGGCAGGGAATACTTCGTCTCCATCGTGAACTTCGGGAAGTACACAATGACCCGCTGGTTCGTGAGGTTCTTCTGCAGGTCAGTCAGGCGTTCGGCTGAAAGAGACTTCTCAAGGGCAGCGAGGTTACCGTCCCTGGGAAGGAGGACCACCATTGAAAGTGGTTTCCCGGAGCCGGATTCATACGCCATCCGGAGCAGCTGCAGATCGTCGGTTTCCGTATAGCCATACGTGGCATTTTCATCAGTCCGCTGCATCATCGGGACCTGAAGGGTCATCCCGTCCCCGGTGCGGAAGTCCTGGATGCTGGTCTGCTTCTGGTCGAACTGTTTCTCCCAGGTCCCCTTGAAGTAGACGGCGTTGGTGATCACCAGGCGGGTCAGGGAATCGATGGAACCGGCCGGAAGTAGATCCCTGATTTTATCATTGGTCTGGTCCTCGACCCACTGGTTGATGGTGATCCGCGATTCCTCGGGCTTTGTGATGAAATCGAGGTTGGTCGCCCTGGCCCCATATACATCGTCCGCAATTGAAATATAGGCCGGGAGGAACGGATAGGTCTGCTCTGCCCAGAGGGCGTTTGCAGTCTGAAGCTGGTACGCGGAAGACCCGTTGTTGATCCCGGCAATGATTGCCTGGTATCCTGCCCGCATTCCTGCGGGATCTGCCGGGAAATAAAATACTTCTCTGATCTCGTCAGCGGTACTCCCGCGGGCTCCTTCATAGGTGATGGCAAGGGCCGAGGAGATGCTGAACGGTGAGAAGAAGAGATTCTCTTCGCTGTTCCTAGGGTCTTCAGCCAGGCGGGTGTAGAGATCCAGGGCAAACTGGTTGTTTGCAGCAACGATACTCTGCTGGCTGCCCGGGGGAGGTCCGGGGGGATAGGTGGTATCCAGGGTCATCCCTTCCGGCGGTAATTCATCCGGCAGATTCTCCGGGCTGGTGCAGCCGGCCAGGAAGAGGACGGCAAGGACCAGGGATGCCAGCGCCAGCAGGGAGATAGTGAGCTGGTTCATAAACGGAGTATTGTCGCTTCTTTGATTAAATCTGGCGTTGAGTGCGGGAATTTTCGAAGTGATGGATAGCGGCATCTCATTTTTCCTCCCTCCGTATTTACTCCGAAGCGGTCAATCCTCCGAAAGCTGATATCTGGCGGGAATTGTTCATGGCAGACAGATACCATCACTTATTTAACAGACCGCTCCGTATCCATTCCTGTCAGGGCCGGGTATTGAAACGGACGTTCCTGGCCGCATACAAACGGAGTTGAAATCCTCATGAAGCCCACCGTATCGCGATTCAGAGAGGGGCGGGGCGTCCCAGGGATCACATGGCCACGGACGCTGCTCATTGTCAGCCTCTTCGCCCTGGTGATCCTTCCCGCCGGGGGACAGATCACTGTTGTCCCCCCGGAGGTGACGATCACGGACCTGGAGACCTATCACATCGGTGACACGATCACCCTTTCTGGTACCACCAACCTGGCACCAGGTAATGAGCTGCATGTAGAAGTGCTCTCCCAGTCCTTCGGACCCACGCAAGAAAAGGCAGGTGGCACATTCTTTGGGGTCTCCGGGACAACCATTGTCCAGAAAGGGCTGGAAGATGAGAATACCTGGTCCTTCTCTTTTGATACGGCCACCTTCGGACCGGACACCTACCTTGTCACGGTAACCGGAGTGACAGTGCCAAACGCCGTGGCGACATCGTCCTTCTCGCTTGTTGCATCCACGCCGACGCAAACGCCCAACCTCACCACACTCCCCACCATACAACAAACAACTATCCCCACCGAATCAACCCCTCCTCCAACGACAACTGCAGGTTTTCCGGTGATTATACTCATTGGAATGGTTACGCTGATCCTGATTGGATTCGGGATCCGCGGGAGGAGGGGCTGACCTTTTTTTAAAAAATAATCCAGCCCCCATCCATATCCCAGGATTCTCCCAAAAAGACGGGTACTGAATGGGATATACCAAATATGCGATCGGTCTTTACGGCTGTCAGAACAGATTGTTTCCAACCGGACTAAAAGGTCCCCTGAATAATGGTCCCCCATTCTTTCAGAGGCATTACTACATCCTCTTAGCAGCGTATTTGGCAAGAGCGATGATAGTGAGGATCGGAGGGGCTCCTGGCGTTGCGGGGAGGACCGAGGCATCAACGACATACAGGCCGGAAATCCTGGTCATCAGCCGAGTGTCTACTGAGACCCCGATCCGTGCTGTGCCGCCGGGATGGGATCCACGGAGCGGCAGCGAAACAAACGTGGCAGGATCGGCCCCTGCTTCAGCAAGGATCGCCCCGGCTATCGAGGCCCCGCACGCAAGCCGCCGGGAGTCGGGCTCTGTTACCCCTTTCTCGATGGTCTCCCCTACAGAACCGCTGGCTTCATCCCTGATCTTGACCATCATGCCAAGGATATCGCCCTCTCTCACGTCATGACCGGCCGCTTTGAGGGCGGTCACGAACTGGCGGGCGTAGTGGGTCAGGATAAGACTGCTGCTGTGTGGCACATAGGCACCCATCGGGACGTCCTGGTGAAAGCCAACCCCGGGACAGACTCCGCCGATAGAAGCGAAGGTATCACAGAAGAGCGGGGAGGTGGGGATACCGATACCCGCGAGGAGACGGGGTGTCTCCAGGGCACCAGCCGCGATGACGACAAGGTCGTCATGGTAGATCCGCGACCCGCACCGGACTCCCGTAACCCTGCCGGCATGGGTGACGATTCTGGTAACCGCCTGACCGGTAACCAGATCTGCCCCGAGCTCCTGTGCACATTCCACAAACCGTACCGCGTTCCACCGTGCCTGCACCGGGCATCCAAGGCTGCATCGCCCATCCCTGCAACACTCTACCGGATCGATGAACTTCGGCATCTTCCGTACCGGTAAACCGAGACGTGAAGCTGCTTCTATCAGCCGGCGTGTCCCTTCGCCGATCAATTCATCGGGAAGCTTCCGTACCCGAAGCTCCTGCTCTGCCTCGGCAAACTCGGCCGATAGATCAATCCCGAATGCGAGCAGCTCTTTTTCCAGGCACCGCAGGGCGTTGCCGGCAGAGACCATCGTAGTGCCACCGAGACAGCAGGTCCTCATCAGTTTCACACCGGTGTCCACGTTCTCGTAATAGCGGTGGGCATCCACCTCAGCAATTGCCGGCCCCTTTTCGAGGATCACAACCCGGTGCCCCGCTGCCGCAAGCTCCTTTGCGACGGTTGCCCCCCCGGCCCCGGAACCGACCACGATTGCCATACTGAAGAGAGGGTGGAGGAAATGATAAGGTACAGGGAGCCCGGGAAATGGAACCATTATTGTTTCAATGGGACCGGCGGGTTTCTGTTAGCTTTATATACTAGGGTTCGTTATCTGATGCTATACCAAGAGGAACATGAATGGTTGAATTTGGACCTGTCCAGATGGTCGCGATAGGATTCCCCGACGCGCAAAAACTGAAAGGAGATTTACTGCGAGAGCTCTTCGCACTGAGTGAACAGAAGTTCATACGACTGATAGGACTCCTTGCCGTGGTGAAGGATGCCAATGGTATGATCGAATCGGTGCAGATCACCGAGCTCTCCGATGCCGACCGGAAACGCCTGGGTGCCGCAGCCGGGGCACTGATCGGGCTTGGTGCAGCACGCGGAAAGGGTGCCGTTGCCGGGGCGAAAGCCGGTGCAAAGGCGATGGAGAAAGAATTCGGTCTCAATCAGCAGCAGATCAGGGAAATAGCCAGGAATATTCCGAACGGGACCGCCGCAGGGTTCATGCTTGTTGAGCACCTGTGGGCCAAGAAATTCAAGGAGATCGCACTCGCACAGGATGGAGTCCTCCTTGCAAACGGGTTCATCACTCCCGATTCGCTCATCGCCCTGGGATCAGAACTGGCCGAAGGGGTAAAGGCCGCTGAAAAACTCACACCAGCGTAGTCAAGGGGGATCAATCCCCTTAAATCTTCCCGGGCATTCCCTGTTTGGGTCATTCGTTTTCAGACCAGGTGAGGGTACGGAAGGAAGGCATCTCTTGCAACAACGATAGGACAGACCTTACCTGCTACCCTATGAGATCAGAGAACGCTTTCGGGTTCTCTTTTCGGTGACCCAGGAAACGGAAAAGAGCTCCCTGGCTGATTATCCAGCGATGAGAGGATGCCTTCGCTAATGGCATATACAGGGTTCAGATGATATCGATCGCAACCAGTTCCTCGATCTCTTCCTCTTCTTCATCCTCTCTCTTTCGCCGTTTCTTCCCCGGCTCTTTATGCACGGGTGCTGCAACCAGGTCGTTCAGCCAGCGGAAAAATCCCATACTCATCCCCTCCCTGATATTCTCTCTGTTTCATGTTCCCTGCATCCTGTCTTCTCCTTCACATCAGCAGATCCGATCTGTCTCCTATGAGAGGAGGTATATTGTCCTCTGACCATGAGATCCTATGCTTCATCCTGACCGTTCACCAGTTCCCACCATGCTGCCGCTCCGCGATGACCCCCCTGATTCCACCCCGCGGGTCAGGGACATCCCCTGTATACCGCGATATGACATGGACATGCAGGTGCATGACGGTCTGGCCGGCTGCCTCCCCGATGTTGACACCGATGTTGTAGCCGTCGGGACAAAAGCGGTTGTGGAGAAACCTCTTTGCCTGGTCGATGACCTCCATGAGTGCCATCTTCTCTTGCCGGGAAGCCTCGAAATAATCCGCAAAATGCCGTTTAGGGATGATCAGGAGGTGGCCCCGGCTCACCGGGAAGCGATCGAACCTGGCAAAAACCAGGTCGTTATCGATGATCACCTCCTCCAGGTCAACCCTGCAGAACGGACAATCCCGGTGTTCTGTGTGGGGATCACGATCCTCTGACACAGCTGTCACTCCGTCAGGACCGCGATGACCGGTTTCAGCTTGTACTGGTCCGATCCGGTCCTGATCACGGATTTCTCCACATTGAAGTCGAGGGTCAGGGTCCGGGTCTCGTTTGGTTCCAGGACAAACCCACGGTTCAGCCTGAGGATTCCGCTTGGGACCGAGAGATCATGGTCAGTAGTATCGACGGTGATGGTTCCGGAATCGATCTTCAGGCGGATCTGGGTATACATACCAGGATCCAGGGTCTTCTGACCGATCTCCCTGCTCACATTCACAAACTGCATCAGGTCAATTTTATGGGTCTCATCGACCACCGTTATCCATCCTGCGGTATCAGCATCCTCTGATTCGGTTGCTGTCATCTCCTCATCGCTCTCGGTGATTGACTGGTTTGCCACTGCGCGGTGAACACTCACTTCGCTGATGTTCAACCACAGATGGGTAATCGTTCCCTCGTCCTTGATCTTCGGAGCATCCTTGACCGCGATTTTCAGGGTCGCCTGCCCGGCTGGAGTGTCCCCTGGCCCCGGGATTATACGGCATGTTCCATTGACACAGCCGCAATGCCCGGCACCACAATCGATCGGGCCCTCGCATACCTGGGTGCACGCGATATTGGAGCAGTCCGGCTGATACCGGATGTTGACACAACTTGTCGGATGGCAGCACTGGGCGGGAACGCATTCCGAATGCTCTGTGCAGGACGTCAGATCTCCCGGAAGGGGTGTAATGGTAGTAGGGCTTGAGGTGGGGGTAAGGGGAGGGGCGGTAGTAGAGATGGAGGTGGAGGTAAGGATAGGGGCAGAAGTAAGGGGAGACGCGGAGGTAAGGGTTGGGCTGGTAGTATGGATGGAGGTGGAGGTAAGGATTGAGGTGGGGCTGGCATTGGGTGGAGGGATATTCGTCTGGGTGCATCCGGCACAAAGGATGAACACCCCGGCCAGGCATAGCATGAGCAGGATCGCTGATACTCGTTTCATGGGTGAGTGAATTTTTCTGATGGAACATAAAAGCTCGCCTCATATCCCTGCTGCCGGGCAGGTATCATGAAGAACGTCGCATACCCCCGCCAAATATTGGTATTGGATATGTACTACCGCGGAGGAATGGATCGGGGGTGAGATTCAACGGCAGAATACACTGGACAGCCAGTCGAAGGTTACCGAAATGAATCCGGGAGAACCAGTTGTGTCACTATTCCTCCTTCCCGGTTCATTCCTCTCCTCCTCGTTCCTGAAGCATTCTGATCGAACATACCGTAAATGAACCTGTCCGGTTGATGAGAGAACTGGCTGTATCAAAAAAATTATGAATGCTCCCGGTTCTGGACCTTATACCCCCCAACGCGGTGAAGGATGTGAATACATGAACAAAAAATATTTATGGGGAATTGCCACCGTTGCCCTCCTCATCCTTGCAACAGTACCGGTCCAGGCACTTTCCTCAGTACAGGACTTCAACGGGCCCCACTACAACCTCAATATTATAGGGGTCTCAAAGGATAAAGCCGCAGATGTGCCGGCATGGTCAAATGAGAACCGGCATACCATGTTTGTGCCTCTCGAGAAGAAGACCAATCTCTATATGACAGAGGGTACCAATTTTGCGGTCCTGGATGCAAATGGGTGTAACGGGACTGCCAGGTTCCAGCTCGCTCCAGGATACTATGAAGTGTATGCCAGGGCTGTCGGGACCCCCCATGGAAAAGTGAACATCACTCCCTATGCCGAGTTTGATACCGATGGGGACGGGATTGCAAATGTGTCCACCACCGATTTCTATCTTGGCACCATCTCTCTCGAACACACGAAAAAGCCGGTCTGGCAGCGGGTGACGGGGCTCTTTCTCGCCGATGTCTGGCTGTGGAACGAGGATGGCACACTCTACGATTCCTACACCAACACCTGGATCTTCGATATCCCCAAGCTCCTCGCTTACTGGTGGGACTATGACAACAATGGGTGCAAGGTGCTCCAGGTACGGTTCTACCCGGTGAATGAGACTCCGGTCGTAGAGAACACCTGATCCTTTTTTTTATCAGGTCGCTCCAGTATCTGACTCTTCTCTTCTGATAAAGGAATCGTGCCCTTCGGAATCCCCGGGATCATTTCAACAGTCTTCCCCGGTGTCAGGAGGTCGTAGCTCCTCTTTTGGACTCTTTCTTCGGGATCCCGTCATGATATCCCTTTTAAAATCGCGATTTTATTGATTAATTTATCAAAATAACATCAATTCAGCGTCTGACGCCACCTTTACATGATCACAAATCCCATATGAATATGGTGAAAAAAATGGGAAAGATACCGTGCATCACCTATACCAGAGCGGGCACCGCACGCAGATCCGGCAATGGTCTCTCCATGGATATCGCGGGATCCCAGTATTTTATTGTCCCCGACGATGTTCCCTCCCTCTTCTTCCACAAATCGGTGGATGTGGTAGATCCTGCCGGAGAACGGGAAGGGACAGCATGGCTTTCCCCGATTCATGGTCCTGAGAAGCATGAGTTGACCACGCTGATCGAGCGGCATCTGTATGTCATCGGGTACCGCGACCTTGGACGAATCCTTGCAGGGGACGCTATCGCGGTCCCGGTCAGGGAATACCACCCAGTCTGACACCATTTTTTTATTCTTCCTCTCTGTTTAAGGTTTGAGCCTCTGCCGTAACATTCACCAATTGAGACCGGTAGTGATGACCAGCCATGACAGTGAGTCCCATTTTCGCTCGTACACCTGATCTTTGTGGGGGGATGAATGCGGAAGCGTTTCTGCCTCCGGGAATCAGAAGAATTATAAAAGAACAGGCACTACAACCGGCTGGATGCCATGGTTCATCTCATTGAAGATCCAGCACTCCGGAACAGGCGGGCAGTGTTCCGGGATCGGAGTGATGCAGGCAGACACCTTGGAGCTTTCGTAAAAGAGCACTGTCCCGGTGAAAATCCCGGATCGGTACGATCCCGGCAGGCGGCGTTCCAGGTCCAATGCCCTGCTCTTGCGTTGCGGGTATGGAACCAGGAGACCGGATTCGGCTCGATGACCTGGAATAGGAAGATCTCATTAAACCTGGATCTGGTCAGGATTCTAAAACCTCATCCACGAGGAGATTCGATTGGCTGAGGCGGAGACACAGCGTTTCGATCCGGGGATGGATCGAGAAATTTTACGGTGGAAAAGAGGGAGAAAAGGGATCCTCGCCCCTCCCGGGATATTTTTTTGGCATCATTTTTTTCCATTCGTTTTCCTGTGCAGAATCCTTGTGGTAAAATTTGAAGCATATCCATACCTTTTTCATCACCCTCTTTTGTATTCCCATGTATCAAAGGCCTGGAACGGAAGGAGCACGTTCCCAGCCGGATTGGAAGAGGAACGATGAGATGAATCAGAGAGAATCAGGAACTATTGGTGAAAGACATGGCCTGGTGATTCCATGGGCATGGGCGATACTGCTGATTGTCCCGCTCGTACTCCTGATCATGCCGGCCGGAGCAGTGACAAATGTCATCAGCACCGGCGATCAGGTGTTCATTGGCGAAGAGGGTCTGGATGTCAGCGCTGCTGTTCCGGTGACTGCACACCAAATCGCCTGGTTTTCCCCGGGATCGAACCCGCAGACCGATGTGCCGGCAATGATCGTCCCCCTCGGGGATAAACATGATTTTTATGTATCGCCGTCACAGTTCGGGCACGCGACAGGGATCTGGTACAGCTGGAACAGAACCGTGATCGGGCCGGCATTCCAGGTCCAATGCCCTGCCCTTACGTTGCGGGTATGGAACCAGGAGACCGGTGAAGATGTTTCCGGGCTTGGTATAACCCCGGGAACGCTCGTGAATTTCCGGATTGAGACCAACATGGGGTCGATAACGCGGAGGGCCGGGTATGATCCAGCGTCAGACGGGTATCTCTCAATCGTCCTGACCACACCCACCGGGGCAACCCTTACTGCTGTGGCGGGACCCAATGGCACGCTGATCCCTCTGAAGAACCTGAATGTCGATTCCTCGCTCTGGTACTGGGTCGCTCCCGGAACCGCTACCGGGTGGGATTCAGCGGCCCGGAGTTCATCCGGAACCCGGCTGTACCCGTCCGGGACCTACACAGTACGACTGGATTACAAAGTTAACAATCTGCAGGACAATATTGAAGGGAGTGCCATCTTCTGCCGGCCTCTGCCGGTCCAGGTCACCCTTGCTTCTGAGCGGGTGACGACCGTATCGAACGCAGCCGAAATCGTCAGGGGCAATCCGTTCACCGTGACGGTCACAGGGATCCCGGGGGGGGAGTACTATCTCTGGGTCCGGAATACGGGGAGTATGAGCGGAACCCCGGGCGACCAGCCGCCCATGATCACTCCAAGCCAGGAGGGGGTCCGGACCGATCCCGTGAATGGCCCGTATCCCATCGGCTCGCATCCCATCTCGACGCGGCAGGGGATGACGATCCGGGACGATGTGCCTTCTTCTCCTGCAAATGGTACCCCGTATTATGCCCTTGTTACCCTGACCGGGAGCGGGGTACGGACCGTCCAGTGGCAGACCTCTTCAGCGACCGATGATGGGCGCTACACCTTCCAGGTCGAACGGGTGTCGCCAGGAGGAGTGTCCTCCGATGAGGTCAGTGTCATGGTTGTCCGGGGATCGGTCAGCATCGGGGCTGGTGCTCCCCGGTCCTTGTATCTCGGTGAGCAGGTCCTGCTTTCCGGGACGAATACCGAGTCGGATACGGTATACCTCTTCATGACCGGTCCGAACCTGCCTTCGTCCGGCGGGAGTCTTGCCAACCCCCGGATTCCCGTCAGGACAGGGCAGCCGGAGACCTTTACCGTTGTGCCGGTCGATCCGGACAATACGTGGGAATTCCGGTGGCTCACCGGGAACCTGGGGATCGATGCCGGGACCTATACCATCTACGTGGTCTCGGGACCGGCTTCGCGAAATGACCTCTCCCTCTGGCGATACTCGACCAGTGCCATCTCGTTTGCACGGCCCTTCGTGACAGCAGGGGTCCGCGAGGCTACGGTAGCAAGGGGGGATCCTGTCGAGGTACGGGGGACCGCAACAGGGGATCCCTCTCCGGGCGTGGCAATCTGGATCTTTGGTGTTAACCGGTTCCTGTATGATTCAGAAGAGATCAATGCGGACGGTTCATTCACCTATACCCTAGGTAAAGGTGAGACCGCAGATCTTGCGACCGGGCAGTACTACCTCGTCATTCAGCACCCGGGGTATACCGATACGCTCGATGTCTATCCTTCACCCAACCGCCAGCTGGTCCTCTCCTCGAACCCGGTCCCGGGAAGCGCCCTCTTCCGGGTGGGAGGTGCCGGAGCCCTGATGAGCTCCCAGGCTGCCGATGCCCTGGTCCGGTCACTGGAAAGCCCCTTCATCGATGACACGTATGTGGCGGTGTCATTTCTCCTCGTCAATCCGCAGGTGACGATCACTCCCCTCCCCGGGAACTATACCATTGGTGATCGGATCACCCTGTCGGGAACCACCAACCTTGCCCCAGGCAACCAGCTGCTGGTAGAGGTGACATCGGAGGCCTTCGGACCAACCCCGAAGGAGGGTGGCGGGGCTTTCTCTGGGGTTTCCGGACCTGTCACGGTCCTTGCGGGGAGCGGCGGCCGGAACAATTGGTCTTTCTCATTCGACACCGACGCGTTTGTCCCCGACACCTACCTTGTCACGGTAAGCGGGGTCACCGTCTCCACTGCAACGGCAACCACATCATTCTCCCTTCAACCGATCACCCCAACTCCGACTCCCACTCCCATTACCCCAACCACCACGGTGCCGACAGCTGCCACACCAACGATCGAACCCACCACGTTTCCCACGACATCGACAGGCCTTTCCGTATTCGTGCTCATAGGAGGCATTGTGGGGGTCCTGATCGCGTTTGGGATCGGGGGAAGGAAGAACTAACATTCAATTCTTTTTTGAATGATTACCCCCGAGCAAAGTCCCTGGATACGTACAACCTCCTTCCCACTTGAGAAAACATTTAAAACAGGAACACCTTACTTCTAGTTAGTGTCAGATTTCTGATACGGGAACTACACATGAGGAACATTCGTGTTCTCACACTTGCCATCGGAATTGCGATGGTACTGGTTTCTACCACAGGATTTGCTACCGCGGCAATCACCGCAACAGGTTCCATGTCAGAAACCAATTCGTTGGTATGGACTATCTCTTCGGACGCGATTGATGGTGTGCTCGTGCCGGGTGAGCGGCAGTCAACGACCGTGTATGGAGACAATACCCAGGCAGCAGAGGGAACGGTGAGCTATACAAAGTCGTTCAACCTGGATACGAAAAACAAGTACCAGAACCAGTACAACATCGATTCGACCAAGATGCTCACCATTGATGGAACTGGCGACGGGAGTGGTTCCGGAAGAGCAATCTCTGACGAGAGTATCGGGATAGAGACGGTGGGGGTGCCCAGGAATGGCATTTCATGGCCTACATTCCATAACGCGGTCACTGCCGGGAGTTCCTATGATATCCGGGAGGGGTCGGTCGTCACCAGGGCACAGTCGAGGACCGTCACCGGATACCCGGGTGCTGCACCAGTTGCCCTGAATTACGGAATCCGTCTGCAGGGACTGAACAACGGACCTGCCCTGGGATCGGCAAGTGCCTTCCAGGACGGCCACCTGGAACAGGGGCGGGGAACCTCCCTTGACAAGGCGAGCGATCTCGCATTCTCCCAGCGATCATCGGTCAGTGGTCTCATCTACCAGTTTGACCAGACCATAAATTACGAGTCGGGGATAAACCGGTAAATCCGGACAGGCCCTCTCTTTTTTTACTCTTTTTAGACACTCTCCATCGAGTGATTATAACTTACTCTGGTTGGATTTATACCGATGATTCTCATCACGGTAAGAGGAGTTGGTTTCGCCCCTTTACTCATCGCTCAGTCTGACTTCCGGAAGTTGTTCCATGCGTGTCCTCCTCGCTGACCTTGAGGATCATCAGGGTGATGTCATCGAACTGGGGCCGGGCACCGGTAAACCGGATCACGTCCTGGACGATGGTGGTGATAATCTCCCTCGCAGGCAGGTCCCGTGATGCCATGACAAGATCCTGTAACCGGGTCACCCCGTATTCCTCGTCCCGGTCGTTCGTGGCTTCGGTAACTCCATCGGTATAGAGCACTACCACGTCCCCGGGATTCAGGGGCACGGTCAACGATTCCAGGTCAATGGAATCGATCACACCGAGCGCGATTCCCCGTGCCTCGAGCAGGGTTACGCCCGAAGTGCCAGAGGAAAAAAGCATGGGGGGATTATGGCCGGCATTGACATACGAGAGCACCTTTTTGCTGGCATCAAGGACTGCGTAGAAGAGGGTGACGAACATGCTGGTCTTGGCATCGAGGAAAATATTCTGGTTGGCCTCCCGGATGGACGCTGCCGGGTCCTGGTGGTGCGTAGTGCTTGCCCGGACGAGCGTGCGGGAGAGGGCCATGAAGAGGGCCGCAGGGACGCCCTTTCCGGACACATCGGCAATGACCAGTCCCCACTGATCATCAGTGAGGGGAATAAAGTCGAAGAAATCCCCGCCCACCTCCGCAGCCGGGAGGTTAAAACCTTCGAGATCCAAGCCGGGGAGTTCTGGTGATTTCTCGGGCAGGAAACTCTGCTGGATCTCCTTGGCAATCTCGAGCTCCTTCTCGATACGCTCCTTTTCTGCCGTTGTTTTCCTCAGGTTCTCGATGTGCTCCTTCAGGTCAGCCGCCATGTGGTTGAAGGAATCCGCCAGGTCCTCAAATTCATCACCGCTCTGCACGGTGACGGTATAATCGAGGTTCCCGGCCCCGATTGCCTTGGATCCTTTCTGCAGTTCCTCGATCGGCCGGGTGAGGTGCCTGGTAAAGATCAGGGTTAGAATGCCAACCACCGCCAGCAGCACGAAGAACGCCGCAGAGAAGATCGTCCGCATCTGGTCCTGCTGGCCGGTGATATGCGATGCTGTCTCATCCGAAGCCGCAAGGATGCTCTCCCTCGTCGCTTCTGCAGGAGCCACTACCTCCTCCACCGGCATCACCACCGCAACCGACCAGTTCACGCTCTCGACTGGTGCATAGGCAATAAACCGTTCTCCGTTCTCGTATTGTACCCGTGCCACCCCGGTATTCCCGCTCATCATGTTCATAGCGACAGCCCGGAGACCCGGGTTGGCCGAATCGAGGAGATTTTCGGTCTCAAATGACTCATCCCATCGCATGTCCCCTGATGAGAGACCCGGACGGGATATGATGTTCCCCTCGGAGTCGATCAGCATGGCATAGCCTGATTCGCCGACCTGGGTCCCGATGATGTTCTGGTTGATGGTCTCGATGGTGATGTCGGCCCCGACAACCCAGAACCATCCCTTCTCGGGATCAGGCACCGGTTTTGAGCAGGTGATCATCAGGCCGTGGCCGAGCAGATCGACATACGGCTTCGACCAGGTGAGGTCCCCCTTCTCTTCTGCCTGCGTGAACCAATCCCGCGTCCGGGGATCAAAAGCAGCATCCATCCCGGTAAACCAGGGATAGATGACGGACATCCCGCTCCTGGTCCCCACATAGACTGCCGCCAGGTTCGGGTCTGATGAATAGACCGGGATGAAGATGGCGTCCATCATCCCTAAGGCATTCCGTTCCTCCAAAGGGATGTGGTGTTCCACCCCGGGAGAGAGGAAGAGCACCGATGTCGAGTGAATATCGGGTGGCGTCTCGTCCTGGAGATAGAAGTGCCGTTCCCGTACCATGGCGGGATCCTGCTGGATCTGGCGGGCATAGGTGGCTATGGAGCTGGTCTCACTGCTCACCTGGCGGAAGATGATATCGCTGATGTGTGCCTGGTCTTGTGCCAGCCGGAGCAGCGAGTCTTCTGCATCCTGTTCGAGGGCAGCAGAGCTGTCCTTCATGATGGAGCTGGCAAGATCAGTGCTCCGGTCGACAGCAAACCGGCTCACGCTCCCCATCTGGACGAATGCAAGGAAACCCGTGAGGAGGAGGGCGGTGACGGAGAGGATCAGGAAGACCAGAAATATTTTTGTCCTGACCGAGAAACGGGTAGTCTTCCCTTTTTGCATTATAGAATCACTCCCTCACCGGGACCTGCATCAAAAGGAATTCACCGGAAAAGAAAATAAAGGATCCTCATTGGGCAGGGTTGGGGGGATAGAACACCGAATGATAGGTGCGTTACATGCAGCCGCATGCTAAAAAAAAGTGGAAAGATTTTTTCCTCTTCACTCACTTCCTTTTTCTTTTTCTCTCTATCACCCATAAGCATTGATGGTGAAGGAATTATCGCTGGTATCGGTGCAGGCGGCATAGCTGGTGCTGGTCACCCGGATCTTATAATCAGACCCCCCTGGCGTGCCGACAGGGATGATCACGCTGTACAATCCGGATCCTCCAAAACCAATGGGGATGCCGGTAAGCGTTTTTAGGACGCTGGTTCCCTTCAGCACCTCGATATTTACCGTGGTTCCAGGATTGCCGCTATAGCTCCAGGTCAGGGGGAGGATATTGCCCGGGAAGAATGTCTCACCGCCGTTGGGAGACACTACCGTTATCGCGGGACTGATGGTGAACGGACCATCGCTTATATCGGTATATGCAGGGTTGCTGGTGCTGGAAATCCGTATACGATAGTCTGCCCCGACAGGAGTAGAGTAGGGGACGGTAAGACTGAATATCCCTGAACCTCCAACCCCGACAGAGATGCCAGGAATAACTGCCACGATGGTGGTATCCCTGAGTACCTCAATATTCACCGTGGTTCCGGGACTGCCGGTGTAGGTCCATTGGATGGTCTGATGGGATCCCTGCACCCAGTTCTCGCCGCCGTTTGGATTCCTTACGGTAATCGATGTACTGCTGTCAACACCGATCGTGAAAGGACCATCGCTCGTATCGGCGCAGGTGGGATAACTGGTGCTGGTAACCCGGATCCGGTAATCAGACCCCAGTGGCGTACTGGCAGGGATGGTCACGCTGTACGATCCGGATCCTCCTGACCCGATGGGAATGCCGGTGAGCGTTTTCAGGACGCTGGCTCCCTTCAGCACCTCAATATTCACCGTGGTTCCGGGATTGCCGGCATAGGTCCAGTTCATGGGAAGAGTATTGCCGAGATAGAACGTTTCGCCGCCGTTTGGTACTCCCACGGTTATCGTTGGCCCGGAGATCGTGAAGATTCCATCGCTCGTATCGGTATACGAGGGATTGCTGGTACTTGTGACCCTAATCCGGTAATCACTCCCCAATGGGGTGTATCCGGGAATTGTCACGTTATACCAACCGGTTCCCCCCGACCCGATGGGAATACCAGTGAGCGTTGACAAAGTGCCTGCACCCTTCAGCACCTCGATATTCACCGTGGTTCCAGGACTACCCGTATAGGCCCAGCCCATGGTCAGGGTAGAGCCGAGGTAGTATATTTCACCGCCGTTTGGCACTGCCACCGTGAGCGTCGTACTAATCGACGGAGCCGTCCGGCTCGTCTGGTTCACCCAGGTCGTGTTCACATTGCCGGTCGTATCGACCGTTCTCGTACTGATGGTATGATCCGCATTCGCGGTCAGCCCTGTTGCATTGTAATAGTGGGTACCTTTGGGAACATCGGGTTTCGGGACGGTGTCGACGTATACCTGCACATGGCTGAAGTCGCTGTCCGTGGGATCCGTCCAGCTCCAGTTGATGTACATGGTTGCGTATGTTGTGTTGTGCAAGTCCGTGATGCTGGCAGGCGGAGTGGTATCTGGTGATGGTGCCGTCCGTCTCGTCTGGTTCACCCAGGTCGTGTTCACATTGCCAGAAGTATCGACTGTCCTCGTGCTGATGGTATGATCCGCATTCGCGGTCAGGCCGGTCGCATTATACCACTGGATGCCTTTACTGACATTGGGTTTCTGGATGTCATCGATGTAGACCAGCACGTGGCTGAAATCGCCGTCAGTCGGGTCTGTCCAGCTCCAGTTGATGTACGTGCTCGCGTAAGTCGTGTTGTGGAGTCCCGTGATGCTGGCCGGTGCGGTGGTATCAGAGGGGGTTGTCATCGGCTGCCAGAATCCTCCCTGGATCCGATAGTTGGCGCTGCTCGAGTACCCGTCAAGAGCTCCGAACGTGCCTTGGACCTGATACGAGGAAGAACTGCTCCCGCCACCACCTCCCCCGATTATGTTCCAATTGATGGCATAGTTCGGTGAATTCATGGCGCTGACAGTTCCTGCAAGGCAAAGGAGCCCTAATAAGGTAATTAGTAAGACTTTTTTCATACTCTTTTCCTCCGCTAGTAGATGATCATTCCTCCATTACTGCCAATATTGATGGCTCCAGGGGATGAGAGCGCTAACCGACTTCTGATATGAGCAGTACCCCCATCTGCAAATAATTGCATATGATTATCGAATAGGATTGATTCAGGATATGACTCTGGATAGGTGCCATCATGAATTTTGAACCTGGCTCCTTCCCACGAGTAACATTCATCTAAATTGGATACCTGCCATGAATGTTCGCATAGACCACAGGCGGTAAAATTTGGTGTCCAGGGAAGATCATAACATCCCTCCTCATTGCAAATTGTGATGAAGCATTCAATCTCAGAATCCCCCCACCTGCACCAGACACCCTCGGGTAAGACAGAAGGATCCGGCAGTTGATAAGAATTCCATGGGCAGTAAGCTGGACAATTTTTCCAATAGAAACAGTTGATTCTTTTTTGAGCCTCTGCCATCGTAGTGAATGGTGCTTCTGGCCTTCCATTTCCTGTACCGCTATAGGAGGCGTCAATCGTTATTGTATTTGTATAATGTTTGAGATCAACATCGTCACTAAAACCTTCATCATTATCGATTAACAGTGCATGAAGTATTCCATAACCAGGCATTGAATCCTCGACTGCCCATATAGTCAGTCCCTCTGGCTCTTCGTATGTTGGAAATCCTTGCTCCATATAATAATTAAAAATTCCGTACCCTTTTGTTGAATGAGCTACCAAACGGTGTGTTTCTGTATCGAATACACTTATACCATCATACTGCCGAGGTCCCGATCTAGCTCCTGTAATTATGTAGAGATGTTTATCGCTCGATGTGAAGTCCCCTCCTTGGGGGAGATTTTCAAGATTTAATGCTGTTCCATCATAATTTAAAAAGGGAATTGTTTCAATTTCTGTCAGAGTAAGATCTGTTTGACCTGTTCCCTCCTGCACCGAAGTCCAGCAAAGACTGTAATGATAATATTCTGTGGATCTATTACCAGAATAAATATCTCCCTTGCTATCTACAGCACACCAAGGTGCACTAGTTTGGGATAGAATTGCAGCTCGTTTAAACGACAAGTCATCGGCTTTAAAAAATGCAAGCAAAAAAGGTTTAGGACTTACATCTAACGGGACTATGAGGTACCCAATGTTATTATATTCATAATAATCCAATCCGCCATAGTGCCAATATTGAGAAATTGGTGTAACACTACTATGAGTTATTCTTAATACACCAGGATCAAATTGGGATACTGAAGCTAAATTGTATGAAATTGGGATCTTCGATAGTGATCCCCAAGGATCAGAACCTAGTGGGTCACCACCTTGTGTAATATACCAATTATTATCATCATGTGTTATCCCCTGCACGTCTGCAGTCCAAAAAGGACTTTCAACTTCATCAGGATCATCACCGATATACAAATAATAGCCTTCAAAAGGTTCAGACCAGGCTGCAGCTGAAACAATGAAACCGGTTTCTGGAAACATCATAAGTACTATGTAGATAAGAATAAGGGCGGACCACGATGTACCGAATGTTTTCCTCCTCTTTTTTCCCTTTTCTCTCCCCCCTTTTCCTCCACGCCCTGTGATATAGCTTATGGATTGAACCATAGACTACCTCCATTGATGACATGGATTTGTCCGTCGATTTTGATCCCGGTTCCTACAATTGTTCTCGATATCATAGTAATGTCAGTTCCCCCCCAGGTGTGAGTTCAAGTGCGCCGCCTGAGATTTGGATGCCTTTTGTCTTGTCCCCCCTCGTGTAAAGCAGGGTATTGGATGTATCTGATCCTTCAAATCGGATTGCACTGCCCGTCCCGCTATTGCAGGATACCGTGATTCCCGGCAGAAATTGGAGATTTTGCCCCGCAGAGAAGAACGCACTGTCGCCCAAGGTGTCCTGATCAAAATACCGATATGGGAACGATTGAAGCGAATAGGTCCCGGTTATTGAGTTCCCCAATGATTGGGCGGGGTAGATGTTCTCTAATAGTCCCTCTTCTCCTGGGTCATAGGGGGGTAATTGATCCAGGGCATACCACGTAGATGCTGCCAGAGCCCCTCCATAATTTAGGTGGTATTCTCGGTAGAAATCACTGCCAATATAATACTCCTTCCACCCATCACATACAATGGCATGGTTTTTCACCAGATACGGTATAGGGCGATTCAAATTGAGGTCTTTTTTGATAAGGGCATACCAAGAATCTGCAAAATAATCATTTCGATATCGATCTTCAGCGTTAGTGCTATATCGGAAATGATCTTCAAAGGCATCTAAGGTATCCTTAGCGGGGTATACACAACTCGCCCAACAGGTAGTTGTTTCACAAGGGGAACCGCCCCCACACCAATCTGAACCTGCTTCAATTCCAATCTCGTAGACTAATCTTGCGACGGCATCAATCTGAGACTGTGTTGAACCGATGCTCAGGTAATCCGGCATTTCGACCCAATTATACGGTTGAGATGGATTATCGTGATAAGGCGGCCAATTCCAGTAGCGCATATCCTGCCCACTAGCGATATTTGAACAGCCCACGGCGCAGTGAGCCCAAGTACAAGAACTGCCTGGGGGTGGTGGTGGAGCCCATCGGTTATAGGGATCTTGTTGGTGCCACGTTGAAGTGAGCAAGATATCCCCTTGCTCATAGTTAGATAGGAGTATTCCTGACTGGAGTTGAGACTTAGATGGCATTTCATCCTTCCCAAGTAACTCCCAAGACTGAAGAAAATTGAACTCAAGTAGTGGGACGATTTCCTCTGACGAAACAGACTCGAGTGGGCCTGTAACCATCTCCATCTGATTGAGTGTTCCCTCCATTTTCAATTTGATCAAATCTGTTAATCCCTCATCAGAATAGGGATTGATATCAGAAGTCTCTGAATATGCAGCAATGGGCATTAACTCCTTCCGCAGCGATAGAACCAGGAATCCCTGAGGCCTTATAGGGCAATAATACCCGAGAAGTCGATCTCCCCGTTTAAACTCTTGAATATTGATAATTTCAGCGTTCGATGACCCCCCCCAGTCTCCCTTTTGATTAATCATGAGGGTGAGCCAATGCTTTCCAACTATCAGCGCTTCGTCCTCAGTAACATGTTGGGCGCTGACCGATGGTACTAAGATGACCAGGGCTAGACAAGTGATCAGGAGGATTAGAATAATACCTTTCATTATTCCCACCTCTTTTTTTACTGCAGCGTCACAAGTACGAGAATCTGGCCTTGCTGCCCCTCTTCCATCCGTTCCATTGCTTTACCAAGAATGGCTCCTTGAGCCCGGGTATGATCCTTGACAACCATTGCATAGCCCGGCGTCGGTGATGTAGTAAGTAAATCACCGGGTTCAATAGCGCCATACATGGTATCAACATTGCAGTAAACCCGTCCTGCAAGTGCCACATCGTAATCGAATTGGTCTCCACCAACCCGGACAGCGGAACCAATTCCATTTGCTCCAGCAACAATACCTGCAACCTTGCGGTCATAAGATTCATTACTCACTGTGAGAGTACCGAGATTCTGGTCATCGATGACCAAGACAGTTCCCGGGGTAATTTCAATATTCTGAGAAACATTGAATCCTTCCGAATAATCCAGGCCTTCTCCCAGTTCTAAAAGGACCGCTTCTGTACTTCGGCTTCTTATTACCACATTCCCGTAAAATACTGCAGCCTTTCCACCCAGGCTGGAATTTGGAGCTTTTGCGAGCAAACCAGTACCGCCAGCCAACCGGGATTCTGCCCAGACTCCGTATTCCCCTACCCCTTCGACACCAATACTTCCAACTGATGGACTATAGCCTACCACTCCATATCCGGAAAGACTTTCCCCATACACTCCATTCCCTGAAGAACTATGACCATAAACACCCAGCCCCGAACTGCTTTCACCGTATACCCCGGAATTTGAAGTGCTAACGCCATGCACACCCAGCCCTGAACTGCTCTCACCATATACCCCGGAACCTGAATTGGTGACACCATGTACTCCATCGTTTGACCAACTTGATCCTAAAATACCAAAACCTGACTCGCTAATGCCTTCAGCACCGGTATATGAAGTGCTTTGTGCGAGAACCCCCTGCGCAGATGTACTCTTGCCCCATACGCCTGGACTATACACGCTTTCACCGTAGACTCCAGCGTAGAACGGAACTCCAGGACCATCTCCACTTTTCCCAACCACGCCATTTTTCAACCCATAACTATATACCCCGTCATCCTTAGCACTTTCAGCATAAACTGCGGGGCTACTGGTACCAGTGGATTTTGCCATAACACCGGGGCTATTTTTTCCCGAAGTTGTTGCCCGGACACCTTGCGCATCACTTCCCTCAGCATTCCCCCAGACTCCCACACTTCCATTGCCGGTCGTACTCCCAGCAACTCCACAGACACTATCTGCTGATGCAATTCCATAGACCCCATAGCTTGACGACCCCGAAGTCGCTCCAAAGAGTGCATTGCTGTTATTATTATGAGTCTGTGCAAGCACTCCCGGACTTGCATTATTATAGGTATCTATAAGGATTCCATAACTGCCAGGGCCGGTCGTTTCCACTTTTATCCCGGGACTGTTCGAACCCGACGTTGTGGCACGGACTCCCTGGGATGATGCATTACTGGCAGTTCCAATTACTCCTACACTCCCAGGACCTTTTGCCTCACCAACAACCCCAGCAGTGCTCTCGTGATATGCTGTGCCGTATACCGCCCAGCTTGAAGCACCGGTAACTCTTCCCCAGATGGCAAGGCTGTCATCGCCAGCGGTGGATACGAGCACCCCATTATTACTATTCCCATTGGTGACAACGTTTAATGCTCCCCCACTATTCGTTGATTTCAGTAGGTTCAATGCATAGTTAGTTCCTTCTTCCGTAATCCATGCATTAGGTCGTATGCTCAGTGCGTACGGCACTGGCCGAATCTCCTGCCGGGGACTCATTTCAGGATCGCTACCAACTTTGACGCCCAGCCAGAGCGCCCGGCCATCGAAGAAACTTGAATCAAAAGTGACCGGCGTTGTGAACAGGCCATTCGTGCAGTCCACCGTTCGGGTATCAGTCCCCAGCGCACTTCCCCCGGATGCGACATCATACAGACTGAAGAGGACCGAATATGATCCGGTAAGAGGATTTCCACTACTGTCGGTTAAAATCCCTTGATAAGTGATACTCTGCGTGACGGTCGTTGCCGTTGCGATACCTACCATGGCACAGACAAGTGCCATGGCAATCATTAGATACTGATATTTTCCTTTCATCACAATCACACCAATTTGGTTAACACAAAAACGGAGAGAAGATTAAGAGAAGAAAATCGTGTTAATAAAATAACGACTCTTGAAAGGCAGGCAGTGTACACGAAGTGATGTAAAATTGGAAAAGGCCCTGTATCCTACTCAGATTGGGTAACAGGAGAATACAG
>MVZQ01000017.1 GCA_002068435.1 Euryarchaeota archaeon ADurb.BinA087
TCATTCTTGAGAGTGCAAGAAGGTCACATGCGGAGTAAAGGAATCCCTGAAGAAGACCTCTTCTCATTTTTGCAGTCAACAAAGCTACAGGATAAAAACCACCGGTTCATCCTCAGCTCGATGTGTACCATCCCGCATCCTGTGGCAGTCAGGGCACATGCCCTCTTCATGGAGACCAACCTCGGGGATCCGGGGCTTTTCCCGGGAACCGCTTCGCTCGAACGAACGCTTATCAGCCGTATCGGGACCCTCTTCCACCACCCGGATGCCTGCGGGTATGCCACGACCGGAGGAACAGAATCAAACATCCAGGCACTCAGGATCGCAAGGGCGACCGCAGGGATTGCGTCACCCAATGTGGTCATACCTGAATCTGCCCATTTCTCATTTAAGAAGGCCTGCGATATGATCGGGGTTGAGATGCGGTCGGTTCCCCTCACGCGGGATTACCGGGTTGATTGTGAACGGTACCTGGAGTCCGTTGATGCCAATACCTGCTGCATGGTTGGAATTGCAGGAACAACCGAGTATGGCATGGTAGATCCCATCAGGAGCCTTGCAGCCTATGCGCGGAAGGAGGGGATATTCTTCCATGTCGATGCTGCATTCGGGGGTATGGTCCTTCCGTTCCTCAAAGGGGCTCCCGAATTTGATTTCTCGCTCCCCGGGGTGATGTCTATCGCTGTCGATCCTCACAAAATGGGAATGAGCACCATACCAGCCGGCTGCCTCCTTTTAAGGAATGAAAAAGATCTCTGTTCATTATCAGTAGATACCCCCTACCTTACGGTGAAACAGGAGTTTACGCTCTCCGGCACCCGGCCCGGTGGATCCGTTGCCGGAGCACTCGCGGTGCTCGAATATCTTGGATATGAGGGGATGGCGGCGGTGGTCGAAGGGTGCATGAAGAATACAAGACGGCTGATCAACGGGATGGAGAGTTACGGAATCCGGCCGGTTGTCACTCCCGATGTCAACGTTGCCACCTTCAAAGCCCCGGAATCGCCGGTTCCTTCCCCCTGGCAGGTCTCGTACACCCGGAATAACCATCTCAGAATCGTCTGCATGCCCCATGTGCATGCAGGAATCATTGAAGCATTTCTTGAAGCTATTGGTGAGCAGTATGCTTGAAAAACTGATAAAATCGCTTGAAACGTGCCCGGTTGTCAAACGTGGCGAGTACAATTATTTTATCCATCCTATAACGGACGGGGTACCTTCTCTTGATCCTGCCGTGCTCCGCGAAGTGGCAACTGGCATGATCAAGATCATGGATCTGGACCGGGTCGACCGGATCGTTGCTGCCGAGGCGATGGGGATTCCCATCGGGTCCATCATCTCCCACATGACCGATCTCCCTCTGAACATCGTCAGGAAACGCGAATACCAGTTGCGGGGTGAGATCCCGGTTCACCAGGTTACCGGATACTCGAAAGGTCAGCTCTTTTTGAATGGTGTGCGGGAGGGAGAACGGGTCGTTATCGTCGACGATGTGGTCAGCACCGGGGGAACTACCAGGGGGATCCTTGCCGCACTCCACGTGGCAGGAGCAGAGGTTGCTGATATCTGTTTTGCCATCCGGAAGGGATATCCTGATATCGGAAGGCCTTACAAGGTGCTGGTAACCGTCGAGGTATCTGACAGGGTGCGTGTGGTTGAACAACATCTCTGACCTGGTGACATGGCTCCGGGAGAAGAGAGCACGGTCGGTCGCCCTCCAGTTCCCGGCCGGCCTCAAGCGTAAGGCAGCGGGTATAGCAGATGCCCTCTCCCGCCAGGGATTCTCTGTCATCATCAGCGGCGATCCCTGTTACGGTGCCTGTGACCTGTCGCTTGAGCTGCTCGACTATGCCGATGTGCTCGTGAACTTCGGCCATACCCCTCTGCTCACTCACCCGAGGGTATTGCACATACCGTTCCGGGTCGACTTCGATCCGGTCATCGTTCGTTCTGCCCTGCCCCTCCTCAAGGGAACAGCGATCGGGATCATCACCACTGCGCAACATACCCACCTGCTCCCGTTCATCGTGGATCTGCTCAGAGAAGAAGGA
This sequence comes from Euryarchaeota archaeon ADurb.BinA087, assembly GCA_002068435.1. Taxonomy (GTDB): domain Archaea; phylum Halobacteriota; class Methanomicrobia; order Methanomicrobiales; family Methanospirillaceae; genus UBA9949. The sequence continues at coordinate 2,052 of MVZQ01000017.1, forward strand.
TTTGAACCAGTCTACCGGACAGCAGGGGGAAGAACGCCGGAGCCCGGCCAGGTACTTGGCTGCTCGTTCGAAGCTGCCCGGATACCCGGGATATCGGATATCCTGTTTATCGGGACCGGGGTATTTCATCCCCTCGGGGTGCAGCTTGCCACTGGTGCTCACGTGGTAGCCCTTGACCCCTTCTCCGGGCATGCCGTTGAGGTGGATGCAGGAAAGTTTCTCAGGAAACGACATGCCCTCATTGAGAAAGCAGGCGATGCGGCCCATATCGGAATTATCATCAGCACAAAGCAGGGCCAGAACCGTTATGACCTGGGAATACGCCTCCTCTCCCTCTCTGACAAGGCATTCCTCGTCTTCATGAAGGAGGTGAGCCCCGACGAGCTCCTGAATCTTGGATTTGATGCCTACGTGAACACCGCATGCCCCAGACTTGCATATGACGACCAGGTCAGGTTCCCGGTACCGGTACTTACTCCGGCGGAATATGAAATTCTCTGCGGGACCCGCACCTGGGAAGACTATACCATCGATGAGATGCTCTGTCAATGAAACTGAACCAGCTCGAGAGGCTCCTTGAGAACCTCGAGGGATTTTCCGACCCCTCTCCCCTCCTTGAACAGTACCGGACACCGGCTCCGCTCGCCGCACGGCTTCTGTTCCATGCAGCGATGAGGGGAGATATTGAGGGGAAACGAGTCTGTGATCTTGGATGTGGTTCCGGGATCCTTGCCATTGGGGCAGCACTCCTTGGTGCCCGGGAAGTGGTTGCTCTGGAGATCGATCCTGATGTGCTCGGAATCGCCCGTAGGAATGCAGACCGGGCCGGTGTGGAGATACCTTTTCTTGAAGCAGACATAAAGAATCCTGAAATCCATACCCTGGCCGGAGCCTGCGATACCGTTGTCATGAACCCCCCGTTCGGTGCCCAGCAGATCCATGCCGATCGGCCGTTCATCGATGCAGCCCTCACAATAGCACCGGTAACGTACGGGATCTTCAACGCAGGCAGCCGTTCGTTCATCAGAACGTATCTTGCCGGACGGGGAGAGATTGACGAGGTGATTGGCGGCCTGCTTCCGATCAGGCGGACGTTTGCTTTTCATAGAGATGAGATCAGGGAGATTCCGGTGGAGATAATTATATTTCGAAAGAAGGATGCAACTTGAGAATCACCACACGTATCTCCGGATGAGAGATTCTTTACTGAGCCCCCGAACCGGAAAGGAACATTTGTATGCCTCTCCCCATCATCCCTGCTCTTCATCTGGCAGTATCTTGGGGGATGAGATGGGTATCTCCTCACAGGAACATTTCATCACAAAATATTAAAGCAGTTAGTTACCCCACGTATCTGCAGGTAGTAGCAGGATTCTTATAGCACTTTACCTCGATGCGAGAGAGCAGGTTATGGGTTACCCTTCCATCCATAGGAACATCCAATCCTCCCTCATGGGATACCATATGAACCCCCAAGGTGATATCCTGTCGGTACGAGATGTTGGCATACTATCAGATGAAATCCTGTTGAGATCTGGCTGATTCCGATGAAGTTTGCAGTGTTTCATGATTATTTCGGAGCGATCGGGGGAGGAGAGAAGGTTGCTGTTGCCATCGCAGAGATTCTGAATGCCGATATAATTACCACCGACGTCGAAAGCATCGAGAGAATCGGATCCAGGCTGAAAATAAAAAGCCTTGGGAAGACACCTCACGTACCACCGCTCAAGCAAATCTCTGCATCCCACCGATTCTCTTCCTGCGATCTCTCACATGAATACGATTTTTTTATATTCAGTGGAAACTGGGCCCACCATGCCGCTGGAAGGCACCATCCGAATATCTGGTACTGCCATACCCCGGTCAGGGCTTTTTATGATCTGTATGACACGTTTCTCAAGCGTCAATCCATTCTTCAGCGGCAGGCGTTCTTCCTCTGGTCATCTCTTTATCGACGTATGGATCAGCGTGCCGTATCCCAGGTCGATCGGATTCTGACCAATTCAAGAAATACCCAGGGCAGGATTCAGACGTACTACCGAAGAGATGCCGATATTATCTACCCTCCCATAGACACTTCGAATTATTCCTGTAAGGAATATGGAGAATTCTGGCTCTCCGTAAACCGTTTGTATCCCGAGAAGAGAATAGAACTTCAGATCGAAAGCTTCCGGAGACTTCCTGATGAACACCTCTGTATCGTTGGCGGATATGCAGCCGGGGATCACGCGGAAGGATATGCAGCGCGGCTCATGACAGATCTCCCCCCAAATGTCAAACTACTGGGAGAGGTACCAGAATCCCGGCTTCTCGATCTTTATTCCCGTTGCCGGGGTCTGATATGCACTGCATTGGATGAGGACTTCGGGATGACCCCTGTCGAGGCCATGGCTGCCGGAAAACCTGTCGTTGCGGTGGATGAAGGGGGCTTTAAAGAGACGGTTACCAAAGAGACCGGTATACTCGTTCATGCTGATATCGAAACGATCATACCTGCTGTAAAGACCGTGTCAGAACATCCTGGCAGGTACCGTGATGCCTGCCTTGCCCGGGCAATGAAGTTCGATCGTTCGATTTTCAAAGAGCAGTTATGGCAGGTGATACACGATGTGGTATGAAACAGGAATGAATCTGATGGGATACAGGATCGGTATCCCCCACCGTGCGATCCACGCTAAGTCGCCCTCTATCCGAGCCGTTCTTTTACACAGTTCATTTCAATTACATAACCGCATACGTTATAAACAGTTGATGAGAAGAACATTCTCTGGTATTCGCGCGACGAAGGGTAACACCATCCCGAAAACCTCACGCTGTGGCAGAATGCGGATGGATATTCATGGATAAAGAAGGATTGCTCGGGATAGATGATGACGAGATCAATGTAGAAGAGAGTATGAAGAAAATACGTGAAAATATCAGCAGGAAAAAGAAAAAAACGCTTGAATCACCATATCCTGAATTCCCAAGGATGCATTCCGACTCCTCCCAGACCATCCAAATCTCTGGGATGAATCCTGATGATGCCAGGGATATGGCATGCCTGTCAAGTAACTGGGATATCCAGAATGCGAGCTATACCATCAGATCCCATCGACCAATCGTTGGAAAACTGCTGGTCAAGGGTCGCGATCTTGTTCACGGAGAAGTCCGCCGGTATATTGATCCCATAATCTGGCGACAGACCGAGTTCAACCGGGCTGCCTCAACCCAGATCTCCCGTCTCAATCAACGGGTTACTGGGATCGAGAGCCATTGCCAACAGAAGAACAGCCCCCGCTTACCTCTGCCTTCTTTCATCGATTATGGTGAGACCGCAGAGCACGACATCATGGAGTGTCAGGCTGAATTCCTTCCCTACTTAGAGAACGCCCGGAATGTCCTTCTCATCGGTTCCGGCAGAGGGGATCTCCTTGAGGCGATGAGGCAGAGGGGCATTGTCGCCATGGGGGTAGATGCTGATCCAGCCTGTGTCAAGTTCTGTCAATCGCGGGGATTTGAGGCAGAATGCAACGATGCACTACCGTATCTGGAGCAGGTGGAAGACGCCAGTCTCGATGGAATCGTTATCGATTGGAAAAGGGGGCAACCAAGACCGGAGCCTGCAATCCGGCTCTTATACCTCTGCCACCAGAAGATCAAGGCCGGAGGTTATTGCATCCTGGAATCGATAAATCCACTCTCATACACATCCTTTACCAGAGTATTCCATACCATGGCTGATGTCAACCCAATCCATCCCGATGCCCTGAAATATCTCTTTGAATCGGTGGGATTCCATGAAGTTCAGGTCCGTTTTTCTGATTCGATGCCCGATATTGCCCGATTACAGAGACTGCCTTCCACGGAGAAGGATGATGAAGAGACCCGAAAACGGATAGAAATACAAAATAAAAACATTGACATGGTAAACGAGGTTCTCTACGGTCCATTCTATTATACGGTAACAGGAAGGAGATAAGATCGGATGGAATGCTTGAAAATCGCGGTTGTCACCCCAAAGGCACTCCATGGTGAGAAAGGGGGAGCAGAAAATTTTTATGCAGGATTGGTGAGTGCCCTGAACAGGGCAGGACATATCGCCCATCAGATCGATGTTTTGATCGATGAATCTACCTTCGAAGGGATTCTGGAAGCATACTGCAGGTGTTTCGACCTGGATCTGGATGATTATGATGTTGTCATCTCGACAAAGTCACCTACCTATATGGTCAGGCATCGAAATCACATCTCATATCTCGTTCATACCATGCGTGCCTTCTATGACATGTTTGAGAGTGAATTCGATGCTCAGAATAAAGAACTACAGAAGAAGAGAAGAATTATCCATGCGTTTGACAAATACGGGCTTGATCCCATCAGGGTGAAGAAGCATTTTGCGATAGGCAAACCGGTCTGCGAGAGACTGACTGCCGTAGATCCATTCTGGAAAGATATCCCGTTCGAGATCCTGTATCCTCCTCCAATAATTGAGAGATTTCCCCCCCCAAAAAAAGGAGAGTTCATTTTCCTACCGTCGCGAATCCACAAATGGAAACGACAGGATCTTGTCATAAAAGCGATGGAGCATGTGACGACCGAGGTGAGACTGGTCATCTGTGGAACTGGTGAGTATGAGGGAGCGAGCCATTCACTCGCCAGGTCTGATGATCGAATTGAATTTTTAGGACCGGTTGACGACGATACCCTCGTTGACCTCTATTCGAGATCGATCGTTGTTCCATTTGTGCCAATCGGAGAGGATTATGGGTATATTACCATTGAAGCCTTTTTAAGCAGGAAACCGGTCATTACCTGTTTTGATTCGGGAGAACCTGCGAATATTGTCCGCGATGGTTTTTCCGGGTTTGTCGTTGCACCCGATCCCAGGATTATCGCAGATAGAATAGATTACCTCGTCCGGAATCCCGAGGAGGCTGCCCGGATGGGGGAGAACGGCTATCAATCGATCCAGGGTATTTCATGGGACAGCGTGGTGGAAAGATTACTGGGGGATATCGAGGTTACACCGAACCGCCGGGTAGTGTCCCCGATAAACGTCCTTGTCCTTGATATGCAACCCATCGAACCGGCTACCGGGGGGGGCGGTTGAGGCTGAAAGGATTATACTCGCATCTCGGAGAAGAGATACACGCCCGCTATATTGGCACTTTTGACTGGAGAGGTGAAAATGAAAGAGAGATTGCCATCACTGAATCCCTCGAAGAATGGGACATCCCCCTTCATGAAGATCAGTTCAAACTGAATGATTATTTCAGCACATTGCTATCAGGCAGGACCCTGATTGATCTCTTATTCCCCCTTCTTGGAGAAGCCTCTCCGGACTTGATGCGTGGAGCAAGAGAGAATGCAAAAGGTGCAGAGGTCATCATTTTCAGCCATCCGTGGATGTACCCGCTGATAAAGACCCACGTTGATCTTTCAAAAAAGACAATAATTTATGACAGTCATAACTGTGAGGGAATACTTCGGCAACAACTGCTTGGAAATACACCATTTGCAAAATGCATTTCAAATTTTATCCGATTTGTCGAGAGAGAGTTGTGTGAGGAAGCCGATCTTGTACTGGCATGTTCTGAGGAGGATAAATTTCAGTTTGTACAGGAATACCATATCGATCCTGAAAAAATTGAGGTAGTGCCAAACGGGGTTGATATACATGCCATTGTCCCTGTTACGACAGAGATCAAAAAGAGAAGGAGAGATGAGCTGGAACTGCCTGACAAAATTGCCCTTTTTATTGGCAGTGAATACCCGCCCAATGTCGAAGGGGGTCAGTTTATCATTGATACCCTTGCGGACCAATGTCCAGATGTCACCTTTGTACTGGTGGGAGGGGTCGGCAACCAGCTCAATGCGAGGGGTAAAAAGAATGTCCGGATATGTGGGCTGGTATCTGATGAGAAGAAACGAATGCTTCTTGAAGCTTCTGATATCGCCATAAATCCGATGTTTCGTGGTTCAGGGACCAACATCAAAATGTTTGATTTTCTCTCTGCGGGGCTCCCAACAATAACATCCCCAATCGGGGCCAGGGGTATCAGAGACAATGGATCCTTTATTGTGGCTGAACCTGCCCGATTTTCGGATGAAATGTACCGGGTTCTTTCAACTCCGACCCTGTATCAGGAACTTGCAATGAAGGGACGATCCCTTGTTGCGGACCATTATGACTGGAATAAAATCTCTCATGACCTGGGCAGGAAGATCCGCCTGCTGCACAAATCCCGCGAGCCATACTTTTCGGTGATTGTTCCCACAAAACGGGGGAATCTGGACGTTCTTATAGAAGCGCTTAATAATCAGAGATGCAGGGATTTTGAGGCGATTATTATTGATGCAGGAGAGAATCGCGAAGCGTCCCTGCAGGAAAAATGCACGTTTCCGGTTGTGTACATCAATGATACCTCTGCCGGAGCCGTGCGGGCGAGAAATATTGGTATCGCGCATGCAACCGGAAGAATAATCGCCTTTACTGATGATGACTGCAGGCCTGATGCTGAATGGCTCGAGAATGCAAAACGTATGCTTGAGAGCAGGGATATCATCGGGATTGAAGGGGATATTTATTCTGATAATGAAAAACGAGAGGATGCCCGCTACCGGATCGTGACAAATGAGGGATTCCATGGGCTTGGATTCATGACGGCGAACCTCTTTCTTCGCCGGGATGTCATCGAACGTATCGCTGGATTTGATGAACGGTTCGATAAACCTCATTTCAGGGAAGATACCGACCTTGCCTGGAGGGCTCAGCACTACGGTGAGATCCCTTTCAGCGACAAGGTACGGGTATATCACCCACCTCATCTCCGGAATGAGAACGGGGAATCAAAGCAGGAGAGGGACCAGTTCTTTAAAAACGATCCTCTCTTATTTTCAAAGCATCCTGAAAAATATCTCCGGCTGATAAAGGCTGAAGGGCATTACCGGAACAATACCAATTTCTGGAGGATGTTCAGGGAAGGCTGTAAACGAATTTCCGGACCTGTTCCAATCCACTACCTGGTGAATGATCCTGATATCCGGAAGTTCATCCCGTCGGAATTGATTTCTGAACAGGAGAAATCAGCTGAATTGTAGCATTCTGCCGGAGCCGGATATGTATCCCCTGGTAATTTTAAAGATGCCAGGATTTTTAAAAGTAAGATCCTGACTTAGACTGTCAATAAAAAATTGACAAAAAATATAATCCCATGAATGAGAAATAATTCCACTACGTGGATCCCCGGATTTCGGCCATTATTATCACCCATAACAGGGTAGAATATCTGATTAAAGCAATTCAAAGCCTGCTTCACCAGAGTCTCCCGAAGGACCAGTACGAGATTATTGTGGTGGATAACTGTTCGACCGATCAGACCCGGGAAACAGTAGAGAAATTATCAGCGAACAATAAGGTAAGGTATGTCTTTGAACCCGAGCTGGGATCCTCACAATCACGAAATACGGGTCTGCAGCACGCACGGGGAACCTATGTTGCTTTCCTTGATGACGATGTAATCACCTGTCCGGACTGGCTGGAAAAGATACTCCATGTTTTTGAAACGGTACAACCCCGGCCGGGCTGTGTCGGGGGCAGGGTGGTTCCGTTATGGGAATCAGAAAGGCCTGAGTGGTTATCAGATTCATTGCTCTTATCCCTGGCACTCATTGACTGGTCTGAATCCCCCCATGTGATTGATGATCTGAAAAAAGAACACCTCGTAAGTGCCAGCATCGCCTTCCCCACCGGACTATTAAGAGAGACAGGTGGATTCAATACAAAGCTGGGGCGGTTTGGAAAGGATCTCCTCTCAAACGAGGATACCTTCCTGCAACGGGAGATCATGAGAAGAGGATATTCCTGTTATTATGATCCTGAGATTGTTGTCAGACATCACATCTTCGAGTCACGCCTGAGTCAATCTTTTTTCATGCGGAGATATTATTGGCAGGGTATTTCTGACTCAGTCATGCAGCTCATGGAACATGATACTTCCCGACTGGACCGATATTCCTCTGCACTATCCAAGGTAAAGTATCTGTTCAATTCTGGAAAAGCCAGAAGACTTCTGCACCATACCAACGATCCGGATGAATTTACCCAGAGATGCTGGGCGTTCACCACATTGGGAGAGATTTCAGGACTGTTAAGAGGGGTACATCAGTAACTATTCTTTTCTGCTCTGAAATTGTGTGTGCAACGGAAATCGGGGGAGTTTATGGATATCCTCTACGCCCTCAGAAGCAGGAACTCACACTCCGGGGGTTCGTTTTAACCAGATCATGTCCTTATAGTATCTGAGGTAACCCATCTTCCAGACGAGTTCAACCAGGGTGACGATGAAAAAAACCGGATTTTTTAAGCCCAGGAAGAGTGACAGGCAGAAGGGAAGCCAGAAAAAATACAAATCTGCAAGGGGTATGGTGTCAAAGGACGATAACAACTGAGGTAACCCTTTCTTCCGGAGAACCGGATAGAGGCAGGTCATGAAAAACAGCAGATAGACGATCATCAAAGCAATAAAAAACGGATTTAAAACCGCTATTAACGCAATTAATGCAAGAAGGAAGAGTAGTTCAGCGCTGAAGAGGAATCGGGCAAGACGATAGGTTTTTTCAGGAGTATACTCGACTGCGAACGTGAGCGTGCCTGATTGGATATCATTCGGATAATCATGCAGCTGATGGGTGAACATGAACCTCAACCCGATCAGGAGATAGAATACTGCAAAGATAAAGGTGTCAACGTCATAATGCCCAAAGACAGCGAACACCATGACAACCGGTACCATCCATTGTGCCATTGACGCCCCGATAATGCCCCAGATACCCCTTTCTTTGAGTCTGAATGGCGGTGCCGAATACATGATGGCAAGGGCGAGATTGCAGATTGAGAGAGCGATGACAATAGGGTCCTTGTAAAAGGGGAGCAGAAAAAGAAAGGTACTACAAAATATGAGGAGCAATATGAGTATCTGGTGATTTTTTTTCAATTTGCTCAACAATTTTTCTTTTCCGGCAGCTCTATCGCTGAATTGATCGGCATAGTCATTTATCATATACCCAAATGCCATCAGCAGAATGAACCAGCATATGAGGAGGATGACCGGGAAAAGATCCCTGAACGTTATTTCAGCGGACAGGAACAGCAGGTAATAATTGGCGAATACGAAAAGGGCTAATTTCGAATGATACCATTCTTTCCAGCGAATTACCTCTGCAATGATCATTTTTTATATCCTATCCCTTTGTGAAAATTGTATCCTATCCCTTTGTGAAAAATTGCTGCTCTCCTGCATCTTCTTTTATTAAAAATTATTTGCACAATCAATCATTATGGTATTTATATGAGGTTCCTGGCAATGGGTGAATGTATCCATGAATCATGAGAACCGGCTCCTGAATCAGGTCGCTGACCGGTGAGGCCGTATTTTCTCGAACACTCTACGATATTTTCCAGTCGGATATCCATGCTTCTCATCCTTCACAGGAATGATATATGCAGTTCACGGCAGGAGAAAATTCAGAACAACCAGGTAAGGACAGCAATTTTGCCACATTATAGCGTTCTACCTGAAACGTTTCTTTTATTGTTCGAATATTGAGAACGATATTAAGGTCGGAGCCTGAATTTTTTGATGATCGCTCCAGTAATGATTAATCAATAGCACGTGGATATTCCTACACAATTCTATGATCAAAAAGGATGAAATTCATGAATTCCCGCTCTCTCTGCCTGGAGAACTCTGGGGGATCACCACCTATTTCAATCCGGCAGGCTACAAAACCAAATCCACCCTCTATCGACTGTTCAGGGAATCATGTAAAAATCAGGGTTTGAACCTTCTGACCGTAGAACTCGCATTCGATACTGCCTCTTTTGAACTGGGAGACAGGGATGCGGATAGGTTAATCCAGCTGCGAACAGAAAAAGAGAATATCCTGTGGCAGAAAGAGGCGATGCTCAATATCGCCTTGAAAAACCTCCCTCCTGATTGTGACAAAATTGTCTGGCTCGATTGTGATATCATCTTTAAAAATCCGGAATGGGTGACAGAAACAGCGAAACTGCTTGAGAGCTATCCAATCGTCCAACCATTCACGTATTGTGTGAGACTCTCGAAAGGACAACAGGACCTGCCCAATCCCGTGATCAACCAGATGATCTCCGGGAATGTGCCGGGAGATATTATGCCAGGAAGGATCTATTCGATCTTTCATGAGGACACGAAGAGATTTCCCTATGCCGGTTGGACCGGGTATGCCTGGGCGGGAAGGAAAAAAATCTTTGATACCATTCATTTCTTCGATTATGGAATAATCGGGTCCGGGGATTATTTCATGGCGGAAGCATTTACGAAGGGCTATCCCTGGAAAATACTGGAAAATTACACGGATGAGATGAGACAAAAATACCTGGAATGGTCAGAGAAGGCATCAAAAGAGATCAACAACAGTATGTTTTTCACAGAAGGCGTGATCCTTCACCTGTGGCATGGTGAGAGGAAAAACCGTGACTATGACGATCGACACGGGAAGATAGGATCGCTTCGGTTTAATCCTGATATCGATCTGAAAAAGAATGAGGATGGCCTCTGGGAACTGACTGACGACAGAGATGGGATCAGGAAAGCAATACACCAGTATTTTATCGACCGGAATGAAGAAGGCTCATTGGTAACTCAAATGTCGATCCTTCTTCGTACCTTATTTTCCAGACGTTAAACCGATTCCCTAAGATAAGGAGTCCGGCATGTGACCTGGCAATTTGACGACCTTCCCTCCACTCCAATCTGACGGTCTTCCAAAGAGCAGGAACAAGATATTCCTCCGGTTTATCTCAAATGGCAGGTCCGCAGGGATGAGAGGTTTGAATTGAAATTCAATCGTTTTCCCTTCTCATTGACGAGAAAATTCTCTCAACGACATAACTCTTTCTGAACTGAACAATTATTTCCGGGTAAAAAAATAGGAAAGGTCCGGAGAATATACACGAAATAAAAGGGATAGATATCCCTCTCCTCTTCTGATTGTCTCTCAATATCCACGACAGATGAATGACAGGTTTTCTCAGGAATAATCCTCGTTTCTCTCATTGCGGGGGTCAGATAAGAATTACGGAGTTATTAAAAATTGTGAGGGAGATTGATATATGTCATGTGGATTTTTGAATACAGGGATTTAATTCAGGTTCTCACCATCAGCAATCTTAAAATAAAATACCAGAGCTCTGTCCTTGGTTTCGCCTGGTCCCTCATCAATCCCCTGTTCATGATGATCATCCTGTATATCGTGTTCAGCGGGATCTTCAAAATATCCGAGAAACAGTTCGCCCTTTACATTCTGATCGGAATTGTGACCTGGAGGTTTTTTACGAGTGCAACAAACCTCGGCATGATATCGATTGTATCACAACCGGGACTGGTCAAAAAAATCTTTTTCCCAAGAGAGATCCTGGTGTTCAGCTCCGTATTATCCTGCCTGATAAGTTCGCTCCTGGAGTTCGCTGTTCTGTTCTGTATTCTCATCATCTTGCAGGTATCAATCTCGTCGAGCATTCTTCTCTTTCCCATCATTATACTGATTTTTTTTGGGATAGCCTATGCCTTTTCGCTTGGACTCTCTTCGCTCTTCGTTTATTACCGGGATTTAAACCAGATTTGGGATGTTCTCCTCCAGGCGGGATTCTTCTTGTGCCCTATCGTATACCCAATCACGGTTATTCCGGAGAAGTATCTTGATATCTATATGCTGAATCCCCTGACTGTCATCATGGAAATATTCAGGGATATTCTCCTTAATGGCATTTTCCCTCCCCTCTGGGACGTGGTATACGTATCTTTATGGGGACTGTTTCTTTTGATATTCGGGCATTACCTCTTTTCCCGGTTAAAAATCAGATTTGCAGAGGAGGTGTAAAGGGATGACAGGACCATCAGATGACAAAGAAACCCCTCAAACCGCGATTGTTGTAGACCATGTGTCCAAAAAATTCCGCATCCCCCTGGAAAAAAAATACACCGTGTACCAACACCTTTTCGGAATTTTTAAAGGAGGATATTATTCATATAATGAATTTCTCGCGCTTGATGATATCTCATTTACGGTCAATCACGGTGAAAGTTTTGGTATCATCGGGCCAAACGGGAGTGGTAAAAGTACTCTTTTAAAACTAATCGCAGGCATTCTTTACCCGGACAAAGGATACACCCGGGCATACGGCCGGATAGCCCCTTTTATAGAACTGGGGGTTGGATTTCACCCTGAACTTACGGCAAGGGAGAATATCTTCCTGTATGGATCAATTTTGGGTCTTAAAAAAAATCAGATTCGGGAAAAGTATGACGAAATTCTGTCATTCTCCGAACTGAAAAAATTCGAGAACATGAAAATCAAGAACTTTTCATCGGGAATGACGGCACGACTGGCCTTCGCAACTGCGATCCAAACCGATCCTGATATTTTGCTCATCGATGAAATGCTCGCAGTGGGAGATGAAGAGTTCAACTACAAGGTAGTTGAGAAGATCAACGAGATGAAAGAGAGAGAAGTTACCATCGTTTTTGTATCACATGCTCTCAGGCTGGTCCAGCAATACTGCTCGAGGACGCTCCTTCTCTCCAAAGGAAAAATCATTCAAATTGGGGATACCTCACAGGTCATCGAAAAATACCTTCAAATTACACGGGAACATCAGTAATTGGCGATTCAATATGGGTATAATGGCATTTCATCCACCAATTTTTTTATCCTTCAAAGTGTTTCATGTCTTTCAAAACGCTCCTGGGGGTTGCGCCTTCGGCTAACCCCCGCCGCTGTGGCGTCCCCCTGGATGCGACAGGGCAAAATCGAGCACATACATTTCTTCATTGTTCATATTACATGGTGTATCCTTTTTTTGCATAGATTTGAGAACTCCACCAACGGTCTATTCTCCGAAGTGATTAATGAGAAAGATTGGTGGCAAAAATTGTACTATACCCAAAATATCATTTCATTCGCTTATTTTCAGTCCTGTTTTAAAACCGGAAAATCACACGGAATAGGAGATGAAGACAGGATACCGGTCAGCATTCACAGAAGACCTCACATCGGAAAATTATGTGGGATCAGGGGGATTTGAGTCTGAAAGGGTGCGATCGCAGGGTTTCAACCCTTCTGAATCATTGACGCAATACCCGTCTCAATGTTCACTTTCGGTCGCCATTGGAGAAGGCGCGTTGCTTTCGATATATCCGGCCATCTTCTTACCGGATCATCTTCGGGCAATGGTTCAAAATTGAACCCGGAGCTTGAACCTGTTGCGCTCCTGATAAGCTCTGCCAGGGAGAGAATGGCCAGTTCCTTATCGTTCCCGATATTCACAGCCTCTCCTTTTGCTGAGTCGGAATACAACAATCGTAAAAGACCCTCTACCTGATCAGTGACATAACAGAAACTTCTCGTTTGTGACCCATCCCCAAAGATAGTCATCGGCTCACCGTTCAGAGCCTGGGAGATGAACCGGGGTATGACTCGTCCGTATACCCCGTCAGCTCTCATCAGTGGGCCGTAGGTGTTGAATATCCGTGCAATTCTGACATCCGTCCCTTTTTCACGGAGATATGCCAGGCATAGTGCCTCACCCAACCGCTTGGATTCATCGTAACATCCCCGTATCCCGAGCGTATGCACATTGCCATGGTAGGTTTCAGGAGTGGGAAAGATTCCGGCGTTCCCGTACACTTCGCTGGTGGAAGTAAAGAGTAACCTCGCTCCATGTTCAGTCGCAATGTCGAGGGCATGCATAGTTCCAAGCGTGTTTGCCCTGATGATCTCAAGGGGAAACTTGTCGAATTCCAGGGGAGAAGCACGCGAGGCAAGGTGAAATACGTAGTCAATGTTCTGCCTGAAATGGATAGGTTCAGAAATGTCATGCAGAATAAATGAAAACCGGGGATTTTCTTCCAGATGGGAAACATTCTCTCGCAATCCACTCGATAAATTGTCGAGACAGAGAACATCGGCTCCCTGCTTGACCAGAAAACTGCATAACCATGTTCCAAGAAAGCCTGCTCCGCCAGTAACAAGGAAACGGGAACCATGATAATCCGGATTTCCAAGGTTTCGACGTATTCCTTCGAGGCCTTCTGAAAGATCAAGGGTCACGTATTTTCACCAGCCTCAAGAGATTGAATGAATTGCCTTATTTCACTTCCAAATTCACTGTTCTGGAGCGTAAGTTCAAGGTTCGCCTTCATCCAGCCGAGCTTATCCCCGATATCATAGCGCCGGCAATGACTCACAAGGCCGATCTTTCGCGGGAGCTGCTGCAGGGCATCGGTGAGCTGCAATTCCCCGGAACGACCCGGGGAAATACTGATCAGAATATCAAAAATATCAGGGGTGAGCACATACCTTCCTATCGCACCAAGATCAGACGGTGCATTATCCGGAGCAGGCTTTTCGATGATGGTATTGATATCGTATACCCCTTCAGCTATTTCTCTGCCGCCGATTATTCCATAGTCTTTTATCTTCTCCCTCCGGACCTTCTCCACAACAACAACAGGGCACCCGTACTCGGAAAACGCATCGATCATCTGGGTAGTGCAGGAGGCAAATCCCTCATCCGGAACGGTGATTGTATCGCCCAGAAGTACCGCAAACGGCTGATCATTACAATGCTTTTTTGCACAGAGAATGGCATCTCCGAGGCCTCGTGGTTCTTTCTGCCGAATAAAATGAATTTCAGCAAGATTGGAGATCTGCTCCGACAGTTCAAACTGGGTCACTTTTCGGTGCTCCCTTAAATTATATTCCAGCTCGAATGATTTGTCAAAATGATCCTCAATTGCCCTCTTGTTCCGGCCGGTGATGATAAGGATATCATCAATCCCTGATACGACCGCTTCTTCAACAACATACTGGATTACCGGCTTGTCAACCACCGGAAGCATCTCTTTTGGCTGAGCTTTTGTGAGCGGAAGAAACCTGGTTCCAAGTCCAGCCGCAGGGATAACCAGTTTTTTCACGGTGTTCGGTCTCATAGATCGCTTCTCAAAAATTAAAATTCCACGAGGTTCATCAATAAATACCTGTTATTTCTTTCCATTATATGGATTTACTGCTTAAAAATCCCACATACCCCACATTGTGATTCTGCAGCCTACCAGCAAACTCCCTCCCGGTCGCGGTACGACAGAATTCTCCGCCCTTCAATCACCACTCTGGATTTCATCAGATCAAATTCTTCACAAAGCCGGGAGAACTCCGGCCATTCGGTCATGACGAGACAGGCTTCAGCACCGGTGAGTGCCTCCGCCGCTGAACTGCAATAGCAAATCCCAGGGAAAATTTTTGCCATCGTGGCATTTGCCATTGGATCAAAGGCAGCAACAAGAGCACCTTCTTTTATCAGTCCGGCAATAACGGGTATTGCCCGGGAATCGCGGACATCATCGGTATTGTCTTTGAAGGCGAGTCCGAGGACGGCTATCTTTTTTCCCCGGATGGCGTTGATACGCGATTTCAGGAGGGTGAGCATCCGATCTGCCTGGGTTTCATTTACTTTCATTACCGACTTGAGGATAATTGGATCTTCTCCGATTGAAACTGCAAAATTGATCAGTGCAGTAACATCTTTGGGAAAACAACTCCCCCCAAATCCCACGCCGGCATCAAGGAAATGCGGTGAGATCCTCGTATCCATTCCAACACCCTTCATGACCTCGTACACATCGATACCGATCCTCTTGCAGATATTCCCCATCTCATTGGAAAAGGAGATTTTTGTCGCGAGAAAGGCATTGGAGACATATTTGATCATTTCTGCAGCACTGACTGATGTCCGGATGACAGGGGCATCAATTCCATGGTAGGCTGAGGCGACTGTGTCAAAGCATCCATTATCACAGCTTCCAATGATAATTCGATCCGGGTGGAAAAAATCCCTGATAGCCCTGCCTTCACGAAGGAACTCAGGATTCATTGCATAGCGGATATCAGACCGGCCTGCAGCTTTCTGGACAAGGGGCCGGACGATATCTTCCGTCGTCCCTGGAGGGACTGTGCTCTTGACGACAACAGCGGGTGGATGATCACATCTCAAAAGAGCTTCCCCGATTGATCGGCTGGCCGCACGGATCATTGAAAGATCTGCACATCCATCATCGCAGCAGGGAGTGCCCACACAGATGAAGACCAGATCGGAGTCCCTGACTGGTTCGTAGTCATGGGTTGCAAAAAGGTATCTCCCAATTTTTCTCTTCAGAATTTCATCAAGCCCTTGCTCATATATCGGGGTATTGCCCTCATTGATCACGACGATTTTATCCGGATCGCGATCGATGACATGGACGGTATGCCCCATCTCAGAAAAACATGCCCCTGTAACCAGGCCTACATATCCCGCTCCAACAACCGTTATCTTCATTTCGATACTCTCCAGGGGAAAAGTATGTGTACTATAGTACAATCACTCATAAAAAATTCATTACCATCCCCTCGTACCCGTTAAATCCCTCAGTTTTTCCTCCAACCGATTCTTCCTTTCTATCGGCTGTTGAATTTTACTTTGATACCAACGGATAACGAGCAGAGAAACCGGATTCATCAGGTTCTCAAATCGGATCAGGCATTTGCAGTTCAGCTGACGCTGTCAACTACTCTGGAATAATATCCCTCTATCTTTTCTGTAATTGGCCCCCAGTCGAAGCCTGATGCTTTTCTGCGAATCTGGTTCCTGTCGATAGCACTTCCGAGCAGCACACGGACTTTCTCCGCCATATCCCCAGCATCGAGAGAGGTCAGTACTCCGCATCCCTCCCGGGCAAACATACTGCTCGCATTCTTCGGATGATCAACCGTCACAATCGGGAGACCTGTAGCGAGCGCCTCAAGGGCTGCGATCCCGAATCCTTCTCTTGTAGAGGGAAGCACGAACACCCGTGATGACTTCATGCGTGCAATTACTTCCCGTGAATCGTTAAAAAACCCAGTGAAGGTGACAGAACCAGAGAGTCCCTGCTCTTTTACCTTGTTCTCAAGATCAGAGCGTTCGGGTCCCCCACCGATAATCAGGCACTGTATTCCTGGATGGTCCTCCTTAAGATTTGCGACTGCATCGATCAAAATATCAACATGCTTCTCCCGGATGAGCCTTCCGACGAATACAATATCCGATGTGCATTCTGAAGCTGGTATTGCATCAATCTCTGCGATATCGATGCCTATCGGAAGGATCGTTATCTCTCTGTCCCTGACCAGTCTGGTTAAACCAGCCTTTGTTGTATGAGAAATAGCTGCGGAATGGGCATGAATCCGGGCGGTGAGCCGTTCAATTACTTTGCCTGCCGCACCTCTGCGTCCCAGGTATTCGTACCAGTAGTCTCCCCATACCTCGTACCAGGTGATAACCAGGGGAGATTTGGAGATCCTGCAGGCAGCCGCAGATCCGAAGGCTGAAGTATAAGGGAACTGCTGGCAATCCACAATGTCAAATTTTTCTCGTGCAAGGGCCAGAAAAACCAGGAATCCGAAGATAAATGCCGGCAGGATCCTGCGTTTTCCTTTCCGGTAGAAGGAAAATGGCTTACATACCCCATGGAAGATGACGCTCTCTTTTGTGATGGTCTGCTCCCCTTCCCAGAACTGCATCCCGAACACGTGAACTTCATGCCCCCTCGCAACCATGCGTCGGGCAATCTCCCAGACCCTTTTTTCACCCCCCCCAAGAACATAGGGATACACCGCATCGTACACGAAAGCAATCCGCATAGATCCCCTCCTCACTATGGAGAAGTCTCATCATTGAGGCACATCATGCTGATGAAGACCGTGGTAAATGCAACCTCAAGCCCAATGATGATAAGTAACAGAGAGAGCACCGCGTTACCGATCTGGGCGAGTTCTCCAAATCCCGTCGATATCCAGCTTTTCAGAATCCAACTCCCGATAAACAATCCCATGAGGGTGAGCACGATCCCCACAAACAGATACCTTTCAAGGGTATGATAGTTGAGAAGATGTTCAACAAAACCCACTCTCCTCTCAAACCCGTGAATAACCGAATAGACCTTGATCAGTATCCCTGAAAGGAAGAGCTGGAGACCCCCGCTGATGAGAATAGCCCCGAGAATAAAGGAATGAAATCGGCCGGTGGGATCATTGGCTGACGTATAAAACGCTGCCATCAGGATCAATCCAAAAAAAGTACAGAGAATACCGGGAATGGTGAGAAATGGCATCGGTTTTAACAGAAGGATAAACCGAAGATGCCGCCATCCATCAGAAAAACTACTCAGTTTTGACGGGCTCGCCCTCGGGTAGTAGGTGATGGGAACTTCTTTTATTTTCAGACCTTCACGGGAGGCCTTGATTACCATCTCGGAGGCAAATTCCATTCCCCAGCTCTGCAGGTTCAATTTTTTTAGGATTTCAGCCCGGAAGGCACGAAATCCGCTATGGGTGTCTGAAAAATCGGCATGAAAGACATGGTTCAGGATCCAGGTAAGGAGGGGATTTCCAATATACTGGTGGAGAGGTATCATCGCTCCTTCCTTAATTTCCCCTCGGAAACGCGAACCGATCACAAGATCGGAACCATCATCAAGCTCCTTGAGAAGAGAAGGAATTTCCAGAAAATCGTACGTGTTGTCAGCATCACCAATCACGATATACCGTCCGTGTACATGACGGAACCCTTCAAGGTACGCATACCCGTAAC
Source organism: Euryarchaeota archaeon ADurb.BinA087 (assembly GCA_002068435.1). Classification (GTDB taxonomy): domain Archaea; phylum Halobacteriota; class Methanomicrobia; order Methanomicrobiales; family Methanospirillaceae; genus UBA9949. The sequence continues at coordinate 20,743 of MVZQ01000017.1, forward strand.
CGCGATGCTCGGGATGCACAACGACGGCACCTAGTGACCGGGCGATTTCGGGCGTCGAATCGGTCGAGGAATCGGATACAATGATCTCGCCCCTTATTTTCATCGACTGGAAAACTTCCTGAATCTTGCTAATGCAGATGGCGATCGTGGTCTCCTCGTTCAGGGTAGGCAGGACCACGGAAATGTCAGGAGAGGTTGTATCGTTGTCTGGGTCCACCGGTGTCATCACCTGCCACATCGAGCGGGAACTATTGATTTGAGATTGAACAGCAAGAGTGCTGTTCGGCGGGAGATCGCATAATGATTCCTATACGAAAATTACCTTCTGGTCAGAACAATGAAGACATTCTCCCTTGTCCTCCTGAATGTCTAAGAGCGCAGGGGAATTTCCCTGCACCTCATCCGGATATGGCCTTCCCTTCAAGCACATCCTGTTCAGTGACCTCCACCGTTCTGCCTGAAGAGATCATCCGGTACGGACCGAGCGTGTGTACCGGATACTGAGATCCTTTCGTCGGATAGGGCAGGATGAACGATCCGTTTTCACTCTGCTGGCGGTAGACAAAGGTCCGGCCAAGGTTGGTCTGGATGGTGACTTCGATTTCGCCATCCCCTTTCAGCCTTGCTCCCTTTACATATTCAAATGCTTTCACTGCCTGGGTGTAGGGAGGGCTCGTTTCATTCCCAGTGCCGGCTTCTTCATACACCAGGCGATAATGGCGGAGGGCGGGGACTGTTTCAACCGGTGTATCAAGCCCGGCGTTGAGGATGGCTGCCCTCCGTCCTTCGTGAGGAGTTGCGTTGAACAGGGCAATTTTTTCACGGGCTGTTTCCGGATCAAGATTCTCAAAGACCGATATACCTGGCGTGGTTCTCGCGCTTGCCGGAATTTCATATTCCACATACATTACCGTCTGAGGTGCGGCCTGAGAGCCATCAAAGCTGTGAAGCCTGCTTACCATGGTATGGTAAAATGGTGATGAATGTAACCTGGCAAGGGTCTGGTTCCCTTTCATATCAGGTGATGCAATACGGAATACCTGGTAATAATAATCAGCCGGAAGTGATTGATCTTCAAGAGAACTATCGTAAAATGCAACCATTGCAGGGAATTTTGTTTCGACCATCTTCCAGTCGGTTATCACATATTTTACCCGGTACTCATCGGCGATGGCGTTGGCGTTTTCCTCAGAATCAGCAAAGAAATACGCTGCAGAGGGGACGAGATTATCCTGGAAGGGATTGGTAACCGGGATGCGCCGGGATATCACAGTGATCCAATGCCCGTAATCCCACCATGAGAGCACTCCATAGGACTCTTCAGGATAGCTCCACTGGTTCCCCTCCCCATAGGATCCCAGATAAGGTACGCCCGGATCAGGGCTCGACTCAGCAACCCATCCGAGCACGCCGTTCCACTGCCGTGGGATCAGGTCTTCTGTTGTTATGGGGGACTGCAATGGAATAATCCGCAAGAACGGAGAAGCCGCAGAAGACGATCATGCATGCCAGCACCAATGAGGTTCCGGTCCCCTCAAGAGCGGCAAACAGCCCTTCATTGGTATTCTTTTTGACATCTTTTGCTCTCTTCTTTTCTTTTTTGCCTTTCGGGTCCTTTTTATCTTTAGCAGGAGTGTGGTGCGGTTTTCCCGGTTTGTCAAGAGAGAACGCAGTTGCAAGCGCAAATGAAGCGGCGATAACAATAATCACGGCACTGTAATATTCATACCGGGAATGCTGGATTGTCGCAAATAAAAGCACGATCCCCCACACAAGGGAGAAGAGATACAGCGGGCATTCCTTCTTCCAGAAAGAATAAGCAAATAGAGCCAACCCGACAATCCCCAATATGATACAAATATTAAAACTCGCCCACATCTGACCCAGCGACCAGGGCTTCAGTTCCTCAATAGGGGCAGCCGAAAAACTCTGTCCAAAAAATGTTGAGAACGAACCAGCCCATGATGAGAGGAGGGAGGGATCCAGCACGGCTGCCACACCAATGATCGCAACAACGGAGGAACCTAACAGTCCGATAAAATACCACGGTTTTCCTCTCGTTGTCATCGAAAAGATCTGGAGGAGGAGTGTCCAGCAGAACAGGGCGATGAAAGCATGGAACGGTGCTGCAGAATAGGTAGAGAGGCTATAGACCGGCGAATGGATTCCAACAGCCGCCAGACCGGCGATCGATCCCAGTGATACCGCTGCATTGATGAGAAGGAGATAGTCCGATCGCTTCCCATGAAATGCATTCCAGCAATACTGTATGGTTGAATAAAGCACCACGATAAGGCCAAAAAGGATGAGGGTAGGCATGACCGCCATGCCCAGACCCATGGAAATTCCCGCTAATGCTGAGGGGAGAAGAAGAGGTTTCAGCGAAGCCGGATTCCGGATATCGATCTCCTGCTCTGATGACCGCCTGAGGGCCCAGAGATAAAAAAGGCAGAAAACCGTTGAGAACAGTATTTCAAGAGCGTGGTGATCAACAATTCCGGCCATCGTCCGGTAAAAATACTCGCCCGATACAAAGGCAATGAAGACGGCAGCGATGATCCCGGCCTTCCATCCGGCAATCAGCCTGCCAAGGAAAAAAACAACCGGAATCATTGCGATACCCGCGAGAGCCGGCATCCAGGATGAGACCGCCATGATATCGGCCAGCTGGGCTGCCCCTCCCAGGAGACAGATCAGTGAAGCGAGCAAGGGAGTGAGCGGCCCCCAGTCCAGCTCCTTCCCTGCAGGGTACGCAGTCATGGGATCAAACCAGTTATAACGGGGGAAGTCTGATACCATCACCTCGATCTGCCGGAAGTTATACCAGACATCCGGATCGCCATGAACCGACAGAGCCGGAAAATCCATCTGGAACCACGGAAGCATGCGGAGAATAAGGGCTATTACGATACATGCCAGGAGGAGCAGAATTACGATCCACCGTTGTTTTGAAAGGGCAGGGATCACCGATCTATTCACGAATAAAACCTTATTTCTGAATAAGAAAAAGATTCGCCCTCCCAGACCGGGCATCTGCCATCCGGTTCTGCGCCCTCAATACGGAACAGATCCAGGTCTTACCGCCCTGGATTTACCTGCCTGCCACGAAGGCAGCTCATTCTTATCGAGGGCGATACCCTGATGAGAGGAGTGCCTGGTCGATCTTTTTCTGCACGGAGAACCAGAGTACCGGAACCACGACCAGGATGAGGACCGCAAAACCGATCGCATCATATAAGAGGAGATTGAACAGGGCATGGAATGCTATTGCAAGGATCAGCCCGGTGGCAATAACTCCCGTTCGCTGCTCTTGGGGAAGGAACCGAGCCTTCCCAAGCGAATACCCCCACATCGCAGAGAAGAGGACATGCCCGGGGACCGAGATGAGTGCCCGAAGCAGCCCCGTCTGGAGGGCAAGGAGCAGGGAGGTCTCTACCGCAGAGAAGACATATATCACATTCTCCAGAGTGGCGAAACCGAGGCCGGCGGCAGCAGCGTAGATGATTCCATCGACCGGCTCATCAAACTCGAGGGATTCCCATACCGTCTTTTTCACAACGAGATATTTTCCCGCCTCTTCAACAATCGGCGCTACCATCACCACGATAAGGAATTCGGGAACGATTATGCTCAAGGTACCCTCGATAAAAGCGACAGGGATGGTGACAACGATACCGAATATGTACACCATGAGGATCCACGACAGGGGTTCGGGCTCGTACCGGTCTTTGTTGTAAAAATACCAGAGCCAGAACGCTGCAGGGGCAACTGCGAGAAGAAAAAGGTAGCCTGTCTCCATTCCAGACAGAACCTTTCACACAAAGGATGATAATAGGTGGTTTGGATGGCAGAACGGAGAAATGTTTGAGTATTTTCCTTAAATCCACTCTTTTTTCCTGAAATAAATGAGCATCAGCACAACCATCCCTATCATCACGGTCCAGACCGTATAATACCCGTATTCCCAGGCAAGTTCCGGCATGTAGCGGAAATTCATGCCATAGACCCCCGCTACGAAGGTGAGCGGGATGAAGATGGTGGCAATCAGGGTGAGCACCTTCATGATCTCGTTCATCCTGTAGGAAAGGCCCGAGAGGTAGATGTCGAGCATGCCCGAGACCATGTCACGCAAAGTCTCAAGCGTATCGATAACCTGGATGGTGTGATCGTACACATCGCGGAGGTAGATCGCCGTCGTCTCTTTGATCAGCGGTGACTCGGAATGCTCAAGAGTGCTGATCACCTCCCGGAGGGGCCATACCGATTTTCTCAGGAAGATCATGTCTTTTTTAAGCCGGCTGATCCGGGCGAGTGACGCCTGCGTGGGATGAAGCACGAGCTCTTCTTCGAGCTCCTCGACCCTCTCCTCGAGCTTCTCCATAACCACGAAATAATTATCCACGATGCTGTCGATGAGGGCATACGCCAGGTAATCAGGCCCGAATTTCCGTATCCTTCCATCCTTCCTGATCCGTTCACGCACCGGGTCGAAGATATCCCCCACATCCTCCTGGAAGGAGATGAGAAAGGTGTGCCCGATCAGCATGCTCACATGCTCAACCTTCACCTCCTTGTCCCGGTCCAGAAAAGAGAGCATCTTCATGTTGAGGTAGATGTACGATTCCAGATCCTCCATCTTCGGCCGCTGATCGGTATTCAGGATATCTTCAAGGATGAGCGGATGGATGGTGAAGCATTTCCCAAGCTCCTCGATTATTTTGGTATTCCCAAGCCCGTCAACGTTGATCCAGGTCACCGTCTCCGTATCACGGAACGGGAAACATTCTGTGATCTGGTCGACGACCTTCTCCGTGAAGCGAGTCGCATCGTAATCCATGACGGTGATCCGGACCGCTTCCGTTGACGGGACACCTTCGGCATGGATGGTCCCGGGGGGCTGGCCGGCTTTCCTGGAGAGTTTGTGCTTGTGGCGGGACATGGGTATACGACTTTTCTTATCAGAGTCTTTTGGATTATCCACCAATTAAGGATTTGGAGTGCGGACTTCAAAATTTCATTGTACCTGGAAATGAACGCCGTGGGATCGAGCATAGCCTGTTGGATTATTTTTTATTCGAAAAACGGAGGAACTTCCTCCATTCTTACCGTTTTGTCATAAGATACCTTGCAAAAGAAGTGAGGATCCTCCCCGGTAAAGAGACTTTTTTTAACCTCCCGGTCCTACCTCTGATAATACGGAGGTCAGCTATTGCCTCCTTTTATCCGGAGTGGTGCGGCATTCTTATTCCCCTGGTCCAGTTTGCAATCGGACTTATCCTGCTTTTAAAAGGAGCTGATTTTACCGTCAGGGGTGCCGAGAACCTTGCAGGGAAACTCAGGGTATCGTCTACCACGATAGGT
>MVZQ01000018.1 GCA_002068435.1 Euryarchaeota archaeon ADurb.BinA087
TACAGGGGTGTTGTTGAGAGCCAGTCAGAGTTCATCACGCGATTCCGTCCTGATGGAACTATCACGTTTGCAAATGAGGCGTATTGCCGTTATTTTGGCCTCCCGGACTGTGATATCACGGGAAAAAAATTCATCCCTACCATTCCTGAGGAAGAGAAAAGGAGACTGGACGAGGGTTTCCGTAACCTTACCCCGGAAAATCCCGAACTTTCGATAGAACACAGGATCATCCTGCCGAATGGAGAGCCCCGGTGGCAGCAGTGGAATGACCGCGCAATATTCAGCCCGGACGGGAATGTTATTGAGTACCAGTCCATTGGCAGGGATATCACTGAACAACGGCAGATTGAAAAGGATCTGATAGAAAGTGAGAGGAGATTCCGTGATCTTGCAACACTCCTCCCCCAAGTGATATTCGAGGTTGATCTAAACGGCAGAATAACCTATGTGAACGAATCAGCATATCAGATTTTTGGCTATAATCCCGGCGAACTGGAAAAAGGGATAACTATCTTTCAGATTATTGTCCCTGAAGAGCATGAGCAGGCTCTGATAAATCTGGAAGAATCCATTGAAGGGAAAAAGACGGAAGGGGCGGAATATAACATGGTCAGAAAAGACGGATCGAATCTGAACGCCATGGTATACTCATCCCCGATCATGCGCGAGGGGGCCATTGCCGGAATCCGTGGCATTCTCGTTGATATCACCCAGCTCAAAAAAGTGGAGGACGATATCAGGAGACTCAACGAAGAGCTGGAGATCCGGGTGACAGAACGGACACGCGATCTGGAGATGGCAAACCGCGAGCTCGATTCATTCTCTTATTCGGTATCTCACGATCTTCGTGCTCCACTCAGGGCAATCGACGGATTTTCAATGATCCTGCTCCAGGAATACGGTAAGACTCTCCCTAAAGAGATTGTCTCGTATCTGGAGAAGATCAGGGAAAATACCAGGCGTATGAGTATCCTGATTGATGACCTCCTGAATTTTTCCCGCATGAGCAGGGTTCCCCTCAACCGGTTTTTGGTAGATCCCTCCTCCATTGTGAGGGAAGCATACGAGGAATTCAGGCTGGAGACTGCGGGGAGACAGATTGATCTGGTGATCAAAGAGATGCCCCCATGCTCGGCTGATCCAGCCCTCCTGAACCACGTCTATACGAATCTTCTCTCCAATGCCCTAAAATTCACCAGGGGGCGCGATGTTGCCCGGATAGAGGTCGGATCATACGTAAAAGATATAACTACCGTCTACTATGTGAAGGACAACGGGATCGGATTCGATATGAAGTATGCTAATAAGCTGTTCAGAGTCTTCCAGCGAATTCATGATGATCCCTCAATAGAGGGAACCGGAGTGGGACTTGCGATAGTCGAACGGATAATTCACCGTCACGGGGGTCGTGTCTGGGCCAAGTCAGTCCCGGGAGAGGGCACAACCTTTTTCTTTACGCTGGGCTAGTATCAAACATGAACTCGGGCACGACCGGTGCAGAGATACTCCTCGTGGAAGACAATCCCAACGATGTCGAGCTGATCCTTCACGTTTTTCAGTGGTGCAATCTTGGAGACAGGATCCATGTTGCCTGGAATGGTGAAGAGGCACTGGATTACCTCTTCGGCACTGGACCATATGAAGGAAAATCCATCGGCCGGCCGAAAGTCATACTGCTTGATCTGAAACTGCCCAAAGTGGATGGCCTGGAAGTACTCCGGAAAATTAAGAATGAACCCGCAACTCATTCAATACCCGTCGTCATTTTCACTTCCTCCCGTGAAGAGCGTGACATTGTCGAGAGCTATTCACTCGGAGTGAACATCTACATCGTCAAACCGGTCCAGTTTGATCAGTTCGCCAACGTAATCCGGGATCTCGGCCTCTACTGGCAGCAAATTAATCAGCCACCGGTTGAAAATAACAAGGGTAATAATATCAGGAATCCTAGCGGCTAAACAGCCCAGAATTGGGCCGTACGGGGTATTATCCTTTCCATTCCTTTCAGAATCGATATATCTCCAAAGATTCCAAACGACTTTCTCGATGAATTGTCTTGGATTTTTCCTTTACTTTTTCTTTCATATGGTGATGTTACGCATATTCACCCTGATCATATCTTTTCATGATGGGTTGTCTATCCCTCCCCCTGGCCTAAAACCCCAACATTTAATTGCTTCTCCTCCGACATCCCTCCCATATGATCAATGTAGCCATCAACGGGTACGGAACGATAGGGAAGCGCGTTGCTGATGCGGTTGCCGCACAGCCGGATATGAAAGTCATCGGGGTGTCGAAAACGAAACCAAGTCACGAGGCATTCATCGCCAAATCGCGAGGATATCCTCTCTACATCGCTGATATCTCAAAGAAGGCTGCTTTTGAGAAGACTGGACTGCCGGTGGCCGGGAGCGTTGAGGATATGCTGAAAGCTGCCGACATCGTTGTTGATGCCACCCCTGGAGGAATCGGGGAGAGGAACAAACCGGTATACGAGAAACTGGGAGTCAAGGCTATCTGGCAGGGAGGAGAGGAGCACGAGGTGGCTGGGTTCTCATTCAACTCTGACTGCAACTACAAGGAGGCCATAGGAAAACAGTTTGCCCGCGTCGTTTCCTGCAACACGACCGGGCTTTGCAGAATCATCAATGCCATGGACAAGGCCTTTGGGGTGGCGAAGGTCCGGGCTGTGATGGTCCGGAGAGGCGGTGACCCGGCCGACATCAAGCGCGGTCCGATCGATGCTATCGTCCTGAATCCCGTACATATCCCCAGTCACCACGGTCCTGATGTCCAGAGCGTTCTCCCGAACATCAGTATCGTGACCCTTGCCATGATTGTTCCCGTGACCATGATGCATATGCATGTTGTCCAGATGGACCTCAAGAGAGAGGTCACCCGTGAGAAGGTTCTTGATATAATCGAGAAGCATCCACGGATGGGCCTCGTCCGGAAGGCCACCGGGATTACGAGCACCGCCGAACTGAAAGAGTATGCCATGGACATGGGCCGCCACCGCTCGGACCTCTGGGAGAATGGGATCTTCGAGGAATCGGTATCCTGCCTCGGAAACGAGCTGTACCTCTTCCAGGCCATCCACCAGGAAGCCGATGTCGTTGTCGAGAATATCGACTGCATCCGTGCGATGACCGGCATCGAGAAGGATCCGGCAAAATCGGTGGCGATGACTAACAAGGCGCTCAATTTTATTGCGATATAATAACCGGGTAGCAGCAGCGCGGGTCTGCCTCTTCTTTTTTTTAGTCCAGGAAAAGGTGCCAATAAAGAGAATTCAGCCTTTTTCATTTCTGATATACTCTGACCTTCCTGTCATCTCGGGAGATCCGTTATCAGGAGTGTCCCCCCCTTGCAGAGACCCGATTCACAAGCAGTTATCGTCCAGTTCTAACTCTTCTTTTAGGTTTAGTCCTATTTTCACCACCAACCGTTCTCATAAATTACATTGTAAAATATCCGTAGTCAGAATTTTCAAATCTAGGTAAAAAAATGATTCACCATTCAACCAACATGTAAGAGTTGAATCCGGTTGAGAGAGAAAATCGTCAAAAATTGGTATAAACGCTGGAGATTTTTCCCTCTCATAATCATTAACACCCACCACAACCCATTCATTGTAAATGGATCCTTATTCGCTGGTGACGAGAAATGCCGTGGAAGTCGTCACAGATGACGAGCTCAGAGCTCTTCTGGTAAAGAGCAAAAAAAGGGTCTATGCCGGGTATGAACCAAGCGGTGAGATCCACCTCGGGCATCTGGTGACGGTCAACAAGCTGATTGATCTGAAGGAAGCCGGTTTCGAAGTAGTCGTCCTCCTCGCGGATCTCCATGCGTTCCTCAACCGGAAGGGAACCATGGAGCGGGTTGGAGAGCTTGCTGAGTACAATAGGCGGTGCTTTGAAGGCCTTGGTCTCCGTGATGTCGAATACGTGCTCGGATCTGAGTTGCAGCTCTCTCCCGATTACCAGCTGATGGTGCTGAGGCTCTCCCAGCAGATCACCCTGAATCGGGCAAAACGGAGCATGGACGAGGTCGGCAGAAACATGGACGCCCCGACCGTGTCCCAGATGATCTACCCGATTATGCAGATGGTGGACATCGCCCAACTGAACGTTGATGCCGCGGTAGGGGGGATCGATCAGAGGAAGATCCACATGCTGGCACGTGAGCACCTTGTCAGTATCGGATACCCGGCCCCGGTATGTATCCATACTCCCATCCTCAACGGGCTCGACGGAAAGAAGATGTCCTCTTCTTCAGGGAATTATATCTCGGTAGCCGATTCTGTAGAGGAAATTGAGAAGAAGTGCCAGAAAGCCTTCTGTCCACCCGAATGCGAAGAAAATCCATTACTGCAGATGTTTCAGTACCATATCTTCCCGCGTTTGGGTACGGTCATAATAAAGCGGCCTGCCAAGTTTGGCGGTGACCGGGAGTTCGAGCGGTTTGAAGATCTGCAAGAGGCGTACCGCAAAGGTGAAATCCATCCCCTTGACCTGAAAAAGGCCGCAGGCACGTATCTTGCTGATATGCTCTCCTGTGTAAGGGACCATGTATAGCGAGGGATATGCTCTGTGAGCCTCGATCGTATTGAGAGCAACTTCGATCGCGAAGTTGAACGACTCGGGGTACGCATTAAGGATATGGACCAGCTGAAAGTCCGCGACGATGTCTTTGACGAGGTGACCCTGCTGGCATTGTACAAACTGGTTCATAAAGGGTGGATCACCGCGATAGGAGGCTCGATCAGCACCGGCAAGGAAGCGAATGTCTTTTTCGGGGAACGGGGAGATCAGGATATTGCCATTAAAATCTATCGTATACGGACGGCAAACTTCAACGCAATGAGTGAGTATATCCTTGGTGATCGGCGGTTTGCCGGTATCAGACGGACAAAAAAGGATCTCATTTTTACATGGACCAGGAAAGAGTATTCAAACCTGAAGAGAGCAGTTGATGCTGGACTCTCTGTACCAGTACCGTTAGTATGGGACCGGAATATCCTTCTCATGGGATTCCTTGGTGAGGATGAACGGCCGTTTCCCCACTTAAGGACGGTCGAGCTGGAAAATCCCGGCGGGGTCTATTGTGAGGTACTTGCATTCATGAGGGGGCTCTACCAGCTAGCCGGGCTTGTGCATGCCGACCTGTCTGAGTTCAATATTCTCTATGGTGATCGCCTCTACGTGATCGACATGGGACAGTCAGTAACCCCGGATCATCCCCGGGCAACATTTTTCCTCAAACGGGACATTGCCAACATAAACCGGTATTTCAGGGAATTCTGCACGGTCATGGATGAAAAGGAAATTTTTACAAGGATTACCGATGGAACGAGCGAGGGATTTGACCCTCTGGGCAAGGAGTAAAACAATGATACAGGAGATCAAGATCTCGGGAAACCGTGTCGGGGTGCTGATCGGAAAGAATGGTTCGGTAAAAAAGGAACTCGAAGAGAAGACCTGTACCAGCATCAGTATCGACAGCAAGGAAGGGAGTGTGAAACTGGAGGGAGAGGATGCACCCCTCCTTCTCAGGGGTATCGAGGTCGTCCAGGCAGTCAACCGCGGTTTCTCACCCGAACGGGCATTTATGCTGCTTGAGGATGAGGATCTGCTTCTGGATGTTATCGATCTGTCAGGTCTTACCGACAGCCCCCGCCAGCTGGACCGGCTCAGGGGGAGGATTATTGGCAAGGACGGCCGTTCGCGGGAGCAGATCGAGCATATGACCGAGTGTGAGATTTCAGTATTCGGCAAGACGGTCGCAATAATCGGCCTGCCGGAACAGATCAAGATCGCGCGGAGTGCTATTGATATGCTCCTCCAGGGACTCCCGCACGAGATGGTGTTCTCATTCCTGGAACGGAAGCGCCGCGAGATGAAACAGGATATGATCGATTATTATTACTGAAATTAATGGTGTTTCTCACCCGGATCAGGCCGGAACCAGGTGGTTTTTATGCGTGGATGGGTATATTTCCATTGGAAATTTTTATGCGCGGCAAAGAGATGGTTAGTAAAAAAAACGAACCTGCAAGTGATATAGACTGGAATAAAAGGGGTATGGATGAACGTTGAAGATCTCCCACTCTCCAAGGACCTAATCGGGCTGTACAAGTCCTCAGGAATCCATGAGCTGTATCCTCCACAGGCAGAGTGCGTAGATAAAGGGATTTTTCACGGAAAAAACCTCCTTGTAGCCATACCGACTGCCAGTGGAAAAACCTTTATCGCAGAGATTGCGATGCAGTATCATTTCAATAGAGGAGGAAAGTGCCTGTACATCGTGCCCCTGAAGGCACTTGCCTCGGAAAAATTCGAAGAGTTCAGTAGTAAGGGTGCAAAGGTCGGCATCTCCACCGGGGACTATGACCGGCGTGATGAGTATCTTGGGAGGAACGATTTTATCATTGCAACGAGCGAGAAAGTCGATTCGCTGCTCCGGAATGCATCGCCATGGCTGAATGCTATCACCCTGCTCGTTATTGACGAGGTCCACCTGATCGATTCCCCGGATCGGGGTCCGACCCTCGAGATGGTGATCGCCAAGATGAGGCGGATGAATCCAGGAATGCAGGTGATCGCCCTTTCAGCAACGATAGGAAATCCAGGTACGCTCGCACGCTGGCTTGATGCAGACCTGGTAACCAGCTCATGGAGACCTGTCGACCTCAGGCAGGGAGTGTACTATGACGGTGCCATCCACTTCCAGACCGAAACGCGGCCTGTGCCCTCCATCTCCCGCCAGGAAAGTATTAATCTCGTTATGGATACGATTGCAGAAGGTGGTCAGTGTCTGGTATTTGTCTCATCGAGAAAGAACGCAGAGGCATTCGCAAAACAAGCGGCAAAAGCAATCTGTATCGATAGTGATGACCTCCGGAAATACAGGCAGGGCCTCGAGAAGCTGGCCGGTACGGAACAGGAGAAAGCGCTCGCACTCTGTGTTGGGAGCGGGGCTGCGTTCCACCATGCAGGGCTCCGGCGGGAGGCACGGACGCTGGTAGAGGAGGGCTTTCGAAAAGGACATATCAGGTGCATCGCATCGACTCCCACACTGGCTGCAGGGCTCAACCTCCCGGCCCGCAGGGTCATTATCAAAGAGTATCGCCGTTACAGCAGCGGGGAGGGTATGGTTCCCATTCCCGCACGTGAATACCATCAGATGGCGGGCAGGGCCGGGCGACCACACCTCGATCCATACGGCGAGGCCATCCTTATCACCACCGATGCAAGAGCTGCAGGGCAACTCTTCGATTATTACATTGATGCTCCCCCGGAAGATGTGCACTCACAGTGCTCTTCAGAAGAGGCTCTCACGACCCATATCCTCTCGCTGATCGCTTCAGGATTTGTATGCACGCGCCCTGACCTCCGTGAGTTCATGCGCTCCACCTTCTACTTTCACCAGAAGAAACAGGACAGGATCCTGGAATCAGTCATCGACCGGGCACTCATATTCCTGGAGCAGGCAGAGATGATTGTGCAGCAGGATGATCTCCTCTCAGCGACAGAATATGGGAGGATCGTCTCCCAACTCTATATAGATCCAACAAGTGCGGATACCATCCTCGAGGGACTGCTGGCCGCGGAGGATTACTCAGATATCGGTCTCCTTCATTTGATCTGTAGTACCACTGATATGTATACCCTCTTTGTCGGGAACAGGGACAGCCATTACCTGGACCGGTTTGTACTCGAACACGAGCATGAGCTCTGGGTTGATTGCACCTTTGATGAATCCGAGAATTATTTCAGGGCGGTGAAGACCGCAATGGTACTCTACGACTGGAGCCGTGAGGTTCCCGAGGCGACTATCTGTGAGCGCTATTCCATAGGATCGGGTGATATTTACAACCTCCTTGAAGGGGCCAACTGGCTCCTGCATGCGTCCAGCCGGCTCAGCAGGATGTTCAGAGGGGTCTTCTCCTCATCGGTCCAGGAATTTGAATATTGTATGAAACATGGCATAAAGCGCGAACTTATCCCTCTGGTGAAGATCAGAAATATCGGACGTGTCAGGGCACGACGGTTGTTCAACAATGGCTTTACCACCCCTGAGAAGATCCTCGAAGCAGGAGAAGAGAGAATCATACCAATCCTCGGGCAGGGGGTGACCAGCATGATAATGAGAGACCTGAAGGCAACTGACAGAAGCATGCCGGGGAAAGGATCTCTCCGGTTCCAGCCCACCCTTTTCCATTTCGGCGATGAAACTAGTGACGAATAACATATGTGTTAGAGAGGAGATCTTTTCCCGCCCGGGTACCCTGGGTAGTTGGTACGCGGGAGATCCTCTCCCAGAAGGTGGGATAAATTGTTGTTGCACTGGAACAACTACAATCGAAGATATTGGATGCATCTCTTCATCAAGAAAATCTGATATGAACGTACGCAGGAGAGAGGGGCTATCCAGAGAGGGGGTTGTCCCTCAAGGTGAGACCCCGAAAAAAATAACCGGAGGGTTATGAGAATGTACAGGCAGATCACGCCTCAACCAGTAATCATGCAGAAGAGGGATGTGCCCGATTGAAGACTGCTCGTTGTGACATCCACCAGTTCAGACTAGATATCACCTGCCCGGGTGAATTTCTGAATTACTCCAGGGATCTTGGTGCTTCCAAGGGTGCTACCATTATCCTGTTTAATGCTGACAGGATGGCCGGGCGGGCGCATGTAGTATCTGCACTATGCCATGCATTCAGGGCATTTGAGAGGGGTGAGGCCATTTCCAACACAGTGGAGATGGAGTCACTTCTTTATGCCGCGGGATCGAGGCAATGTGAAGTAGGGATGGAATTTGGCGTACATCCGGGAGAGAACCGGGTATACCTCTGCATCTGCCCGGGAAATGATCCAGTTCAGAAAGATCTTGAGCAAAGGGGTGTTTACTGTAACGAGGAAGACTGGGAACAGTTCTCAGCGGAAAAACAATGCCTGCTTCAGGAGCTCTTTGGAATTACCGATAAAGAACTTGCTGTGGTCGGTATCAGCCGGTTACAGGACCTGGTAATAGAACGGGTTGCTCTTCTGGAAGTATATCGTTAATCCATAAAAATGCCTCCTCGCCGTTTGGTATGGAGAGGCGGAATCAATCATGGCTTTCACCTCCAGTCAGTCAATGAACCGCAGCCGGGGCATCCTTCAGGAGCTCCGCAATGCATCGCAGGTGGGGATAGGGAGGCAAAGAGCCCCCGCTAAAAGTATCTGGTTCATCACTCTTACCTAAGTAATATAGCAAAAAGCCTGGAACTGACGTGTTGTACTTCTTTTCTGATCTCTCCAATGAGTCGTGAATCACTTGTTGGCATGGGTAAGAATATGGGCGATTTCCGGGATTATGAGTTTACTCGTTGCCAGTTCGACCGCTCCCGTAGAGCCAGGGATGCAGAATACCGCTTTTCCACCCCAGATGCCTGCCAGGGCTCTTGAAAGCATGGCAGCGCTTCCGATCTGCTGATAACTCAGCAGGCGGAATAATTCTCCGAATCCGTCAATCTTTTTGTCAAGGAGGGGGTTGATTGCTTCTATCGTGCAGTCATCATGGGTCAGCCCGGTCCCTCCGCTCAATATGATGCACTCAGCAGCCGCTCCTGCTTTAAATGCCTCGTTCCGGATTGCCGGTATAGTATCAGGAACTATCGCATAATGGGAGACGGGGATATTGGCCTGTTCAAGGAGACGAATGAGTGCCTCTCCACTTTTATCAGTTTCTTTGATCCGTGAGCTTGAAACCGTAATTACGGCTCCCCGGATTGTCTGGGGTTTCACGTGTTCAGGATTCATCTGGAGGAAGATTACACACAAAAGATAATAGAGCAACAGGTATCCACATGGGGTAGTCTGAATGCCTTATTGGGTATGGTGAATCCTGCAAAGAGATGCTCTGGATGATGAGTGTTTCCATGTGTGAGAGTATTCTTGTCATCATCTTACCCGGTCATCATGAGTGAACGTGTGGGTATCACTACGAGCAGAGATGACCAATGTTCAGGTACAACACACCGATTGGTTTCGAACTGTCAAGAATATCGATCAAGCCTTTATCGGAATATTGAGGACTTTTAGACTGAACCTGTCTTTTTTTCCGCCTGACCAGAAGGTCGCCCTACCCCTTCATTTCCAGTGGAATTAGGAACGACAACCACCCCTTTCTTTCCCATGCTTTGATCCGGACAGCGTTCTATTACAATCCGGACTATCTGGTCTTCGATAATTGATGAGGAGTTCTGATCCGTACATATTTTTATACCTTCATGGCATGAGGTTGTCAGATCTGATATGTTTTCTAAAAGATTTGTAGATCGGGAGATTTCATTTTTACCCTATTTTTTTAAAAAAGATTACATATGTGATATTCGGAAATGGTGGTCAATGTTCAAAAATTCTTTGAAGCTTGAAAGTTTCTTCCAGATGTTTTTTTTTTATATCCAGATATTCATTCATTCCTTAGAATAACCCTTGTCTGAACGTAACAGTTCCTTTATACTTTTTTACTTTCAAAAAATTTTGGTTTCTTTTCACAATTTTGTCTCGTTCGAGATTAATTTCAAAATTTATTTATAATATGAAAGTTTTATTTACCAAATGCTTTCATTCTAATTTTAAGATACAGCTTGCCCTGTATCATTAATTCAATCTCCAGTGGAAATTATGGGGTGGGGGACCAGAAAGTATCTGAGCACTCTTATGGAAAACATGGAATTTCCTCTCTAAAATAAATTTTCAATTCCTTTGAATTTTTAAAAAATAAATAATAATCTTCTTTTTTGGAGTGGAAATAAAGGGGTTTATAAGGTCTACAAATAAACAAGTTTTTACCATAGAATACCAAACCAATCACTCCCGGGGGATCACCAGTGCCAGACACACCTGAATCAGTAGGACTATTCAAAAAATATCTGTCAGGAAATAAAATCTTTAAAAACAGGGAAGTCCTCCGCCATTCCTACAGACCACAGATCCTTCCACACAGAAGGCCTCAGATCGATCAAGTTGCCTCTATTCTTGCACCCTCCCTGAAAAACGAGACACCCTCAAACATACTCATCTACGGGAAAACCGGGACCGGGAAGACTGCGGTTGTCAGGTATGTAGGGACCGAGCTTGAGAATGCCAGCACTCACATGGGAACCAGCTGCAGGGTGGTTCATCTGAATTGTGAGGTTATTGACACCCAGTATCGGGTCCTGGCACAGATCTCAAAGAGTCTCTCTGGTGATGATGAGGTCTCAAGCGACAAGGTCCGGTCTATCATCCCCATGACCGGCTGGCCGACCGACCAGGTGTACCAGGAGCTGAAAAACCAGCTCGAGTCGACTGGCGGGGTCCTGGTGATCGTGCTGGATGAGATCGATAAACTTGTAAAAAAGAGTGGTGATGAGACCCTCTACAACCTCACCCGTATCAATACCGATCTCAAAAAGTCTAAAGTGAGCATGATTGGGATCTCAAATGATCTCAGCTTCAAGGATTTTTTGGATCCACGGGTGCTCTCCTCGCTTTCCGAAGAGGAACTCGTGTTCCCCCCCTATAATGCCCCGCAGCTCTGTGATATCCTTTTCCAGCGCGCCGAGATTGCGTTCCTTGAAGCGGCACTCGATGACGGGGTAATTCCACTCTGTGCTGCCCTCGCCGCCCAGGAACATGGGGATGCGCGCCGAGCGCTTGATCTCCTCCGCGTTTCCGGGGAAATCGCCGACCGAGATGAAGCAGAACGTGTGACTGAAAAGCATGTCAAGATAGCTCAGGCCAAGATAGAGACCGACAGCATGGTGGAGTGTATCGCCACCCTTCCCACGCAGAGCAAAATCGTCCTTTATTCCATGATGCTCCTTGACCAGATGGGACAGAACATCTTCACCAGCGGGGAAGTGAGTAAAATATACAAGGAGATCGCCCCGGCTATGGATCTCGACATCCTCACACACCGGCGGATTACCGATCTCATCTCCGAACTGAACATGCTGGGAGTCATTAATACCCGGGTTGTCAGTCGCGGGAGATACGGGAGGACAAAAGAGATGTGGTTTGACTCAAATAATCATAAGATACGGGATGTCATCCTGAGCGATCCACGTCTGAGTGCCCATGGGCTTGAAAAGATGGACGTGACCTGGGTGAAGACCCTGTTCAGGTGAAACGAAGATGGACGAAAAAGACCTCCTCATCCTGCGGCTTCTCGAGGAGAACAGCAGGCTCTCCCCTGAAGAGCTGGCGATCATGGCCGAACTCTCGGGAGAGGATGTCAGATGCCGCATTGCTGCATTGGAAGAAGCGAAGATCATCAGAAGCTATACCACCATCATCGATTGGGAACGGGCAGCAAACGGGGGAGTCGCAGCCATCATCGAGCTCAAGGTAAATCCTGAACGTGATTATGGCTACGACCGCATTGCTGATCGGCTCGCAAAATTCCGGGAAGTCAAGTCACTCCGCCTCGTAACCGGAGTCTACGATCTTCAGTTGCATGTAACCG
The DNA here is from genome assembly GCA_002068435.1 of Euryarchaeota archaeon ADurb.BinA087. Lineage (GTDB taxonomy): Archaea > Halobacteriota > Methanomicrobia > Methanomicrobiales > Methanospirillaceae > UBA9949. Next base: position 12,499 of record MVZQ01000018.1, read on the forward strand.
GGAAAACCATGCAGGACGTGGCTCGTTTCGTATCCGAATATATCGCACCGATGGACAGGATTCGCGAGACCGCCACCCACATCATCATGAAGACATACAAGGAAAACGGCCAGAATTTTTGTGAAAAAGAGCCAGGGGAACGCTTGCCCTACTCACCGTGAGGGAACACCATGCGGGACTTTGTATCCCGGCGGGCCAGGGTGATACCGCCATCCGGGATTCGGAAATTCTTCGACCTGGCGCTGACCATGGAAGAGGTTATATCCCTTGGAGTAGGGGAACCTGATTTCAGCACCCCCTGGAACCTCTGTGAGGCAAGCATCTACTCGATCGAACAAGGGGGGACCTCTTATACACCGAACCGGGGTATTCAGCCACTGAGGGAGGCGGTCTCGCGATGGCTCTCCAGTCATTACGGTACCAATTACCATCCCGATACCGAGATGATCATCACCACCGGCGTTTCGGAAGGGCTAGACATCGCAATAAGGGCGGTGACTGATCCAGGGGATGAATTGATCGTCGCTGAACCAAGTTATGTCTCGTACTCGCCCTGTGTCACACTTGCGGGAGGGAGACCTGTACCCGTCGAGTGCTTGGAAAAGGATCACTTCAAGCTCAGGGCAGACCACCTGATGGAGGCGGTCTCATCGAAGACCAAGGCAGTGATCATTAACTTCCCGAACAATCCGACCGGGGCTGTCATGAGACAGGACGATCTCAAAGCCATCTCCGATGTGGTGATCGACCATGACCTCCTCCTCATCAGTGACGAGGTCTATTCAGAGCTGACCTACACCGGTACTCATGCTTCGGCTGCTGCCGTTGAAGGGTTGAGGGAGAGGACTATTCTTCTCAACGGTTTCTCGAAAGCGTATGCCATGACGGGCTGGAGGATCGGGTATCTCTGCGCACCACAAGAGATCTGCGATGCGGCGCTGAAAATCCACCAGTATGTCATGCTCTGTGCACCTGCAATGGGGCAGATAGCAGCACTAGAGGGTCTCCGCCGTGGGGAAGATGAGAAGAACAAGATGGTCCAGGAATACCGTGTCCGGAGAAATCTGTTTGTAGAGGGGCTGAACCGGATCGGGCTCCCCTGTCATCTTCCCGAGGGAGCGTTCTATGCATTCCCGTCCGTCGAAAAGACGGGACTGTCGGATCTGGAATTTGCTGAACGCCTGCTGAAGGAAGAGCATGTAGCGGTCGTTCCCGGGAGTGTTCTTGGGCAGGGCGGGAAGGATCATCTCAGGTGCGCCTACGCGGTCTCCCGTGCACATCTTACGGAGGCGGTCAAACGCATGGCTCATTTTATCGCCTCAAACTCGTGCTGAAAGAATACTATCCTTTTTTCAGGTAATTGAGCGGCACGTCCCAGACCGATAGATGCAATCGTCCCGGTATACGAACACAAAGGGGACACCTGTTCAAGGATGCTGTACTTCCTGTTTTAGTGTTTAATGGCACACATCATGGGGAAACATCTTTAGGGAGGGGGGAAATCCGCCAATGCGTGTTGGAATCCAGGCGTTCGGAGATGAGTAATAGTTTTATGCCCCCGGCCTCCCTATACTAGATGGTTGGATAATGAGTTGCACAATTATCGTCGGGGGTTTTTTCGGTGACGAGGGAAAGGGAAAGGTCGTAGCCCATGTCGCCTACGAAGATCATCCCACCATCATCTCCAGGGGGGGTGTGGGGCCGAACGCAGGTCATACCGTCACGATGGGGGATAAGGAGTATGGAGTACGGATGGTGCCCTCCGGCTTTGTGTATCCGGATGCCCGGCTTTTTATCGGGACAGGAGTACTCGTTGATCCGCGGGTTCTGAAACACGAGGTAGAACTCCTCAACGTGAAGGATCGCACATTCGTTGATTACCGGTGTTCGGTGATCGAGCAGCAGCACATCGAGCGGGACCGTTCAAGTGAACACCTGGCGAAGACAATCGGGAGCACCGGGAGCGGTTGCGGCCCGGCAAATGCTGACCGGGTTATGCGGGTAGCCCGCCAGGCAAAGGATTTCCCTGAACTCGAACCATTCCTGATCGACGTCCCCGCGGAGATAAATGCCGCGCTCGATATGGGAGAGAGCGTTCTCCTTGAGGGGACCCAGGGATTCGGCATCTCGCTCTATTACGGAACCTATCCGTTTGTCACGAGCAAGGATACCTCAGCATCACAGATTGCGGCAGACAATGGGGTCGGGCCTACCCGGATCGATGATGTGATTGTCGTATTCAAGGCATACCCGACGCGGGTTGGTGAAGGCCCCTTCTCTACCGAGATGACTCGTGAGGTATCCGATCGTCTCGGCATTCAGGAATTTGGTACAGTCACGCACCGTCAGCGCCGTATAGGGGAGTGGGACGGTGAGATGGCCCGGTATTCTGCTATGATCAACGGCTGTACCCAGGCAGCCATTACCGGGATCGACAGGGTTGATCCCCACTGTTTCGGCATTAACGATTACGACAAGCTCAGCAGGAAAGCCCTTGATTTTATTGAGAAAGCTGAAGAAGATATCGAGGCTCCCGTGACCCTCATCTCCACCGGGCCGGATGTATCCCATATTATTGATATCAGGGACGAACAATGAGGCGGAGCCTGCTCCCGATACTCTGTTGTCCCGTCTGCAAGGGTGACTTGGTGCTGACCGTTTATGAAGAGGATGATAAGGAGATCCTCAGGGGAAATCTTCACTGTCCCGCATGCCAGGTTCATTACCCAATCGAGGAGGGAATCCCGGACCTCCTTCCCCGGGGCATGGTCCAACAATAGGTATCCCTTCTTTTTTACAGTTGAAATAAACTAGAAAATCATGCGGAGTCTGATGGATGCCTGATGAATATAGTATCTCTCCCTCTTTCGATTCTGCCGGGAATTTCAGGGGAAGTGGATTATGAGGTACCAGAGTGATATTCTAAAGGCTTCCAAAAAATAGGTGCGGCCTCGTATCATGGAACCAAACACGATAGGATACCTGTTCCTCCTGAATGCAGCAGTTCTCCCGCTCTCCCTTCTTGTAGACCGGCTTATAGGGGATCCCAGGAGCAGGTACCATCCGGTGGCTCTTGTCGGATCCTTTATCGGATGGTGGGGACGACCGGCGCTCTGGCCACAAGGAATACAGAGGATTGCGGGCGCTGGAATGTGGCTGGTGACCGCAATCCTCTTCACGCTTCCTTTTTTCCTTGTTTCATGGCTGTTTCCCTGGTTTCTTTTTATTCCAGCCGGGGCGTTCCTCCTGAAGTTCTGCCTTGCCTGGCGATCGCTCGAAGAGCATGCTGCCGCTGTCGACCTGGCACTGGGACAGAATATCAGTGAAGGGCAGAAGACAGCTTCCCTGATGGTGAGCCGTGACACCCGGTACCTCTCCCCGGAACAGGTACGATCGGCTGCGTACGAATCGATGGCTGAGAACCTTGTCGATAGTATCATCTCTCCCATGTTCTACTTTGGACTCTTCGGGCTCCCGGGAGCGGCAGTATACCGGGCAGCCAATACCATGGATGCCATGCTCGGCTATCAGGATGAGCGGAAACGGATCGGTTGGTGTTCCGCCCGGATGGATGATATCCAAAACTTCATACCAGCCCGAATAGCCGGGGGGCTGCTCCTCGTGTACTTCGCTACACAGGGCAGGTTCTCCCAGGCGTATCGCGGGCTTCTGAGCGACCGGAGGAAACGGCCGGGTATCAACGGTGGTATCCCGATGTCCGTCATTGCCTCTGGTGTTGGGATCCATTTCGAAAAACCTGGAATATATGTCATGGGAACCGGGGAGCGAACCCTCGAAGAGGCAGGAAAAGAGATCACAAGGGCAGTCCGGGTTGTTACCGTTGCCTTTTGTGCTCTAATCAGTATGGTACTAATTTTATTGGGATCAGGAATAATATATACAGGATTATGAAACTCGAGGAGCTGAGACACGGCACCGAGCTCCTGAAGCGCGGCTTTGCGTCCATGCAGAAAGGGGGAGTGATTATGGATGTGGTCAATGCCAGCCAGGCAGCGATCGCGGAGCAGGCTGGCGCGGTCGCGGTAATGGCGCTTGAGCGTGTCCCTGCAGACATCAGAAAAGCCGGCGGTGTCGCCCGGATGGCAGATCCGGCAATCGTCCTGGAGATCATGGATGCCGTCTCCATTCCCGTCATGGCAAAGGTAAGAATTGGTCATTTCGTTGAAGCGCAGGTCCTTGAGTCGCTCGGTGTGGACATGATCGATGAGAGCGAAGTACTGACCCCTGCTGACGAACAGTTCCATATCGATAAGAAGCAGTTCTCCATCCCATTTGTCTGTGGTGCGCGGGACCTTGGAGAGGCATTGCGCCGGATCCAGGAAGGGGCAGCCATGGTCCGCACCAAAGGGGAGGCGGGAACAGGGAATGTCGTGGAAGCGGTCCGGCACATGAGGAATATCAATGGCGAGATCAGGGCTCTCCAGGGCAGGACCCCGCAGGAGATTGCTGACCGGGCACGCGATCTCGAAGCACCGGCAGACCTTCTCCTCGAGACCGTCAAGCGCGGCCGTCTTCCTGTAGTGAACTTCTCTGCCGGCGGCATCGCGACTCCTTCTGATGCGGCAATGATGATGCAGATGGGGGCAGATGGTGTCTTTGTTGGTTCGGGCATCTTCCTCTCGGCACACCCAGAGAAGATGGCTCGGGCGATTGTGGAAGCGGTGAACCATTTTGATGATCCGGCTGCCATCGCAGAGGCCAGCAAAGGTCTTGGCGAGCCCATGAAGGGCATCGATGTCCACACCCTGAAAGAGGGCGAGGTGCTCCAGTACCGTGGGCGTTAGGATCGGAGTCCTTGCGCTCCAGGGTGATGTGAGCGAGCACATCGATGCATTCAGGAATGCAGTCCGTACGTTCGGGAGTGAGAGGTCGGTTGTGGTCGCCCCTGTCAAAAAGCCTGAAGAGATCATCGATCTCGATGCCCTGGCTATTCCCGGGGGAGAGTCCACCACGATCTCCCGCCTTATCGAAAAGAACAATCTTTTCGATCCCCTCATCGGATTTGAAGGAGGTATCTTTGCTACCTGTGCAGGGATGGTGGTGATGGCCGCGAGTGTGGATGATCCGCGGGTCCACCCCCTTGGCCTGATGGACTACAAGGTAATCCGTAATGCGTTTGGCCGGCAGCGCGAGTCGTTCGAAGCCGACATCGCGATATCCGGGCTTGACCGTCCCTTTCATGCGGTCTTTATAAGGGCACCTGTTGCAGAGCATCCTGGAAATGGGATTAAGGTGTTAGGTTCTATAACGGAGGGTATCGTCGCCCTGGAACAGGGCCGTTTCATGGCGCTCTCATTCCATCCTGAGCTCGGGCACGACCCCCGGCTGCATATCCGGTTCCTGAAGAACTGCAAGCTCCTGTAAACTGAATCTCGCCATTCACATGTGATAATCCATCTCCTTGTCCGAATAAGTCATATCCTGGAGAATTGACCCTTTCACCATGGATTTTTTCAATTCTGATAGAACAGGCTATTAAAGAAATAACTCAAATAATAGGAAAATGATCCCCCCGGACCTCCTCTCGCTGTCCAATATTCTCCTGAATATCCAGGACGCAATTCCTGGATTGATGGAGACTTACGGGATCTGGATCTATGCCATCCTCTTCACGATTATCTTCTGCGAGACAGGGCTCGTATTCACTCCTTTCCTCCCGGGGGATTCGCTCCTCTTCCTGATGGGATTCCTCGCTGCGGGCGGAGGGCTGAATGTTGCCGTGGTGATCATCATTCTCTCTGCTGCTGCCATCCTTGGCGATTCAGTCAATTACAAGATAGGCACCTCGTTTGGCAACTGGCTCATCCACCGTGAAAAGTGCCTGGTCGACAAGCGGCATGTCGAGATGACCAGGCAGTATTACAAGAAATACGGCAAGAAAACGATCGTGATGGCCCGTTTTGTACCCGGTATCCGGTCGTTTGCACCATTCGTCGCCGGGATTATCAAAATGCGGTACCCTGCCTTCCTCTTCTACAATGTCATCGGGGGGATCCTCTGGGTCACCGGGTTCGTGCTCTTCGGCTATCTGGTCGCCTCCCTCCCCGTCTTCAGTGCACGGCAGGATATCTTCCTCTGGGCGATCCTTATCATCAGCATCGGCATATTCCTGATGATGATGTATAATTTCAGGAAGAACATGAAAGAGTGTGTCATCACTCCGGACGAGACATTGGAGGAACTCACCAAAGAGATAGGTGACAAAGCGAAGTAGTCCTTTGTTGACTATCCATGAACACCAAGGTGCCGGGGTTGAGCCACCGCCTCGCTGCCTACCGGTATGCCTAACGATAGGTATTGCTAGTGATTGTACATCTAAAAGGAAAGCTGAGGCTCTTTTCTCCGGCTCACAGGTCCCGTATCCGCTGCTGGAAAATCCTGAATAGCTGCAGATCATGCAATCCCCGCTCACCTGGCATCCCTTTCGTATGAGTGTTGAGTTCACAAGGGGCTGTATCAAATATTTTTCAAACTATTGTAAAAGCCCTCCCTGCAGAAGGCCGGAGATAGGATGAGATGGTTAGGATTATATGAAGACCATTTTAGCCCTTTCCAACCCGCTAGATATATCAGCTATTTGCTTTGATCCTTTGAGGGAAGAACCAGGGTTTCGGCAGAACACAGGCTTGAAAAAAGATTAGATGAATATGGGGGCGAACACAAGTGAGACGATCGCCATCAGCTTGAGCAGGATGTTCACTGCCGGTCCGGCCGTGTCCTTGAACGGATCCCCAACGGTGTCTCCGGTGACTGCAGCCTTGTGGGCAAACGATCCTTTCCCGCCGAGATGTCCTGCCTCGATGTATTTTTTTGTGTTGTCCCAGGCCCCTCCGGCATTCGCCATCATGATTGCGACGATGAACCCGGTTGCGATAGAGCCGACAAGGAGTCCGGCCAGGGCAGCGGTTCCAAGCGCCAGACCGACAAGCACCGGGGCAATGATCGCCATCAGCCCTGGAGCGATCATCTGCTTCAGGGCAGCGTTTGTCGAGATGGTTATGCAGGAATCATAGTCAGGCTCAGCCTTCCCGTCCATCAGGCCGGGGATCTGCTTGAATTGTCGGCGTACCTCCTCGACGATGTATCCGGCAGCCCGCCCGACCGCGGTCATGGCAAACGAACAGAAGAGGAAGGGAAGGACGGCACCTATGAGGATACCGACAAAGACGATTGGGTCGAGCAGATCGACCACCTGGAGGCTGACGGCCTGGGTATATACCGCGAAGAGTGCAAGTGCAGTCAGGGCAGCCCCGCCGATTGCAAATCCCTTCCCGATGGCCGCAGTGGTGTTCCCGACCGAATCGAGCGTGTCGGTGATCTCTCGGATCTCTTTCTCCTGGTGGGACATCTCGGCGATTCCACCGGCATTGTCAGCAACCGGGCCGTAGGCATCGACAGAGAGGGTGATCCCAAGAGTAGCAAGCATACCAACGCCTGCAAGGGCTATCCCGTATAATCCTGCCTGCTGTGCTGCAAGAAGAATTGCAGCAACCACAATGAGTACCGGCCAGATGGTGCTCTCAAATCCAACTGCAAGCCCGGTGATGATGTCCGTTGCCGCCCCTGTCTCGGCAGCCTTGACAATCCGCTGGGTGGGAGGACGCTCGTACGAGGTATAGTATTCGGTCACAAGGCCGATCAGGAATCCCGCGACCAACCCGGCGACGGTAGCAATAAAGACGCCGAAATACTGGGGTCCTATAAGGGTATCCACCAGCCACCAGGTCGCAATCACCGTGAGGATGAGACTCGTCAGGGTCCCGACATTGAACGCCTTGTGGATGGCGCTGCTCTCGTTCTTCGAGCTCCGTACAAAGAACGTCCCGATGATGGAGGCGATGATGCCAAGCCCGGCAATCAGCATGGGCAGGAGCACGAGGTTCTGGACAGGGACGTTCACGAATCGTGCGGCAATGGAGGCAACGACTGCAAGACCCATTGTCGCGATCACCGCCCCGACATATGATTCATACAGGTCGGCACCCATTCCTGCGATGTCCCCGACGTTGTCCCCTACATTGTCGGCAATGACAGCAGGATTCCTTGGATCGTCTTCAGGGATACCAGCCTCGACCTTGCCCACCAGGTCAGCACCGACATCTGCTGCTTTGGTGAAGATCCCTCCCCCGACACGCGCAAAGAGGGCGATCGAGCTTGCACCCAGCGAGAAACCGAAGAGGACATTCACGGTGTCTGCCAGTGTCATTGCCATGAATGATGAGAAGGCATAAAAGAGCATTGAGAGACCAAGCAGGCCTAAGCCAACGACGATTAAGCCCATCACGGTCCCGCTTGAGTATGACACCCGGAATGCGTTTGCCATTCCTTTCTTTGCGGCGTTCGTCGTCCGGACATTCGCATACGTGGCGGCCCTCATACCGATGTACCCGGCGAGAGCCGAGAGTGAAGCCCCGACGATGAAACAGACGGCCGTGAACGGATTGATCGCAAGGGAAAGCACAATTGCCATTGCGATCATGAAGACAAGGATCGCAGTGTACTGGCGCTTCAGGTATACCATCGCACCAAGCCTGATTGCGCTCGCGATCTTCTTCATCAGATCGCTTCCCTCCTCTTCACGCTTCATGACCATGTAGGAATAGGCAGCAAAGAGAAGGCCGGCAAGGGCACAGATTGGGACAAGAATAAACAGATCCATCAAATACTATCCTCCGAATCTCGTGAAAATGGTGTTTTTGTACTTATACTGGTGTACTATGGGAGAATAAAAAGTGAACGACTCATGAATTGAAAAAGGCATCACCCTTTTTATGCGGGGGCCTCAATCAGACCCGTGTAATTTTTTCTTTACCAGAGTGCAGCTTCCGCGGATATCAATTGAAATCAAGGACTGTGGGTTTCAGCGTCTGCAGATCGAGCTGCACCGCACGAGCAGGAGTCGGGTTGATATTCATCTGTTTCTGGAAGGAAGTCTGAGACTGCCAGGTCCCGGCATTCACACAAAGAGTACCGCGGTAATCTGAGATTCCCATGATGTGGATATGGCCGGTATGGAGCACTTCAGGGACCGGGTCGATCACCAGGCTATCCTCGCGGCCCGGGGCGATAGGGGTTCTCTTGCCGTAGGTAGGTGCAAGATGCCGCCGCTGGAGCATCCCGGTAATCATCGGAGAAGCATCTTCATATTTTGCGCCCGGGACCAGGCTGATCAGGTCGTCGATCGACCTCCCATGGTACATCTGGACCATCACACCCTGGAGACTGACCAGTGCCGGATTCTCAACGAACATGCAATTTTTTGGAAATGTGCCGACAAATTCAGGAGGTATGGCCGGTTGCGGCTCTGCAGCACGCACGACATCATGGTTTCCGGGGCTTATTACGATCACCATTCTTGATGGCAGATTACTCAGCATGGCGCCCAAGGCATCGTATTGTTCATAGATATTGGCGATAGTGAGTTCGTGCTCCTGCCCGGGATACACCCCTATCCCATCCACCAGATCCCCCGCGATGAGGAGATACGATACTTCCGCATCATCGAGCCAGTCAGAAAAACGGTTCCATGCATTCTCGAGGAAGGTATCGCTCCCAACATGAATATCAGAGATAAGGACCGCGGATCCTGGCTCATTACTGATGAACGGGGCATGATTGATAGGAACATCCGGACGGAGAACCTGGTCAGCAAAAAAGAGCCTGCCATCACCCGACAGGGTCCCCCTCACCCCTATCACTTCATCGGGGATCAGGGTCTCTCCATCTGCAAAGACAGGGCGTCCCTTGTGAAAGAGGACCGGGAGCGTCCCTGAGGGATCTTCCAGCTCTGCCATGCGGTGACCATTGGTCGTGCTCCGTGTCTCCATAACGAGACCCAGGACCGTACAGCTCTCCTCACGGTAACGTGAGTTCCTGAGCAGGCCTTCGATGGGGACAGGAGTGCACCGGGAGCGGATAATGCTTCCCAACCGGTTGTACCGGTCCCTGAAATATTGGATGTAGTCGGTGACCGTCCCTGCATACCCTGATGACCCGTTGTTCCCCTTCACGACCTCGCAACGGGGATCAGCGGGAAACCTGCTCCCATCCCGGTCGGGGATAATTCCCGGGATATGTTTCACGGAGACAACAATGGTGTCTTTCGGGATGCTTTCGATGATTGTCTCAATAAGACCGGGGTCATCCTGTTCGGCAAGGTATCTCACCACATCAGGATGGACCTGCATCTTCGTTTCGAGAAAACGGTGAACGATTGTCCTGGTGTCGAGCATCCCACGTTCGTTAATAGTATTACCATCTCGTGATTTCTGTGTTTGGATCGGGACCCTGGCGGGAAGGTCTGACGGTATCCGGCCCTGGATCCACCATCGCGATCCCTTAATAGCCAGCAATGCGAATAGAGGTAAGTTATAGTATGGTGGATCCGAAAAAAAAAGCAGAGGAAAAGAGCCTTATCGGGGCCCTCCGCACCAGTGAACATCCCGGGATCGCATTCGCCCGCGAGATCATATGGATTATCGCGGTAGTTGCAGGGATTGCCCTCGTCCTGTATCTTGCTTCCGGCACATGGCCGGCAGTGGTGACCATCGAGTCCGAGAGCATGGTCCCGCACATGAACGTCGGGGACCTGGTCTTTGTGGTGGAGGAGAACCGGTACGGGGCCCTGCAGACCTGGCAGTCAGGCCGGGAGACCGGATATATGAAATTCGATGAGTATGGCGATGTACTGATTTACTCCCCGAACGGGGCAGAAGGGGCGCTCATCCCAGGCCTTGGTGGCGGGATTCATCCCATCATCCACCGTGCCATGGATACCACCGAGGGGGGTACAGGCATCCCGGTATACTACTATTTTTACCCGGGGCAGAGCAGCCCTGACCGTTACCTCACGGTCACGATCGATGATAACGCCTGGATTCTTGAGGACAACACGATTGTTGCAAGGATACAGAACGGGATCATCATTCCGGACAAGGGCAATGCCACCCCTGATGAAGGGTATATTGTCACCTCTGAACAGGTGTCAAGGAACGGCGGTTATCTCACCAAGGGGGATAACAATGTCCGGAGTGATCAGGGCTCCTACCTCTCCAGGTCGGAACTCGGCGTTATTCAGCCGGTGAAACCCGAATGGATCGTGGGAAAAGCATTTTTCGCCATCCCCCTCATCGGATATATCCCCCTTAATATCATCCCGGTCGCCATTATCCTGATCCTCGTGATGGTGGGATGGGAATACTACCAGCGGAGGAAAAGCGGGGAATCAGGGAAAAAACAGGAGAAAGAGAAAAAATAAGGGCGCGATATGGACATCAGAACCATACTCCGTGATGTTGAGGGAGGGCACCGGCTGAGCGAAGGGGAGGCTGCGGCCCTGCTCAAGGTACGAGGCCGCGACATCTTTCTCCTATTCTCTCTCGCGGATGCACTCAGGGAGGAGCGGGCCGGAACGGTGGTCACCTATGTCCGGAATCAGAATATCCACCTCACGAACATCTGCAAGAACCTCTGCGGATTCTGCGGTTTTGGCCGGAATGAAGGCGACGACGGAGCTTTCTGCGATAATACTGAAACGATCGAAAAGAAGGTGGCTCTTGCCACCTCCCGCAACGTCACGGAGATCTGCCTGCTATCAGGAGTCCATCCCCGCTTTACAATAATGACCTATGAGGAGATCCTCAGGACAGTGCACAGGGCAGCACCCCATGTTCACCTCCATGCATTCAGTCCTGACGAGGTGATGCATGCTGCACGGCAGAGCGGCATCACGACCAGCGAGGTGCTCGAGAGGATGAGATCCGCCGGGTTGTCGTCCCTGCAGGGGACTGCAGCTGAGATCCTGGCTGACCACGTCAGGTCCGTGATCTGCCCACGGAAGGTATCCACCGCTGAATGGGTCGGCATCATCCGGGAAGCTCACCGGATGGGCATTCCCACCACCGCGACCATCATGTACGGGACCTGTGAGACCGAGGAAGACAGGGCAAGGCATCTTGCCCTGCTGCGGGAGATCCAGGAAGAGACGGGAGGATTCACCGAGCTCGTCCCGCTCTCTTATATCCACCAGAACACCCGGCTCTATAGGAGCGGCATCGCCGGGCCGGGAGCAAGCGGGAGGGAGGATCTCCTCCTTACCGCGGTCGCACGATTGTTCCTCGATAATTTCAGAAACATCCAGGTCTCCTGGGGCAAACTTGGCGTCAAACTCGGCCAGCTCGCCCTTCTTGCAGGGGCAAACGACCTTGCTGGGACGATGTTCTCGGATGATGTATCCGGCGATGCGGGTGCGGCTGGTTCGGATTACCTGGATCCTGCTATGATGGAGGTCATGGTCCGGGATATTGACAGACCGCTTCGACAGAGGCGGACCGACTATTCCCTGGTAGAGGGTGAACAGGGTTGAATGGAGACCAGGATTACCCCTCACTTCTTGAACGGTTTGAGTTCAGCGGGTTGCGTGGCTTTTCATCCACACTTTTTTTTATTCTGTAAAAGGATTGCATCTCGTAATTGATTCCCGGGACTGCGCCTTATTCTTGCCCCCACCCATCAAGCCCCTGGGATAGGCCAGTACTTATTGACCGGATACTGCCATCTTTTTGAAGAGAAACGGGGGTTCAGAACAGGAGGTGAAGAATTCCAAATCTGATTTCTTCGAATGACGGGTGGAGAAATAACCCCCCAAGAAATCAGACACTATGGATCAGTTCCCGAATGATAAGAGGGATATTCCCCTCGGGGTGTGACCATAGCCGGAGATTCATTCCGGGCAGAAGAAGAATATTCCCCGCTCCTCCGTGCTCTCCTGGATCCCCGAACTGATCTGTATCTCCCGCAGGATCTTGAGGATCTCGCGGCGGGAGAGGCCGGTTGCAATGGCAATATCATCAAGTGTACATGGCCTCCGGCGGATCAGCTCACGGACCAGGGCAACAGCATCGGTCCATTCCGGGGTCATGGGTGCACCAGCTGTGAGTTCATACCCGATCGGCTCTACCGGGATCAGCCCGGAAATCCCCAGTGCAGAACGGATCCTTTCCAGTTCTGCCGGTGAGGCAGGGCGGACCCAGTGCTCGGTTCCAGGGCGGTCGAGGGTGTTGACCTGGACCCTGTCAGGAGCAATCTGTTCAATCGCGGCACGAAGTCCTTCAAGTTCCCGGAGGCTCGTATTGATCCCGGGTATGATAAAGACCTCAAGCCAGATCTCCCCTGCATACTCTTTACGGAACTGAATTAGGCCCTTCACGACCTGTGCGACGTGAATACCAGGTGCCGGTCGCTGGATCTTAGAAAAAGTCTCTTCGGATACCGATGAAAGCGTGGGAAGGACGAGGTCGGCTCGGAGGAGATCGTCTCTCACATCGGAGCGCCAGAAAAGACTCCCGTTGGTCAGGACCGCCACCCGGTACTGGGGATAGGACTCTTTGAGGAAACAGATGACA
>MVZQ01000019.1 GCA_002068435.1 Euryarchaeota archaeon ADurb.BinA087
GACGAGGGATCCGGTGGGCATCCCGACTGGATACCGGGGATACCATCATGGTACAGCCACGGGAGGGAGGAGAACCGCAAAAAGCCCTGGTAACCGGGCTGAAGGTGAAGCGGTTCCGGGATATCCGGGAGCAGGAACTCTCCGTGGAGCACGATCCCCAGTGCCACACCTGGAACGGCCTCTTCTCCACCATGAAGAAACTGTATGACGACTTCGATGAGACGGAGATCGTCACCATGATTTTCTTTACCTTGGAAGGAGCGTAACTCCTCTTTGCAGGAGCGAAGGGCAGGATGAAAGCACCCAGGATCAGCTTCACGATACAGGTCTTTGCAAGCCTCCTCGCCGGTATCCTCTGCGGGTTATTCTTCGGGGAGGCCACCCAGATCCTGGCACCCTTCGGCACCATCTTCATCGGGCTGATGCAGGTGACGATCATCCCTTCGGTCGTCATCTTCATCATCACGGGGATCGGCAGCATCGGTCACGAGGATGCAAAAAAATTCCTCGTGACGGTGGCAGCCGTCCTGCTCCTGATCTGGCTTCTGGGAGTGATCTCCTTCTTCTTCATGCAGTTTGCATTTCCGGACGTACAGCATCCCGCTCTCTTCTCAACCACCCGGTCTGCCGGGACGGATGAGATCGATCTCATCGACCTCTTCATCCCGTCAAACCCGTTCTCATCCCTGGCCAAAGGCTTCCTGCCGGCCATCGTGATCTTCTGCATTCTGCTCGGATTCGCCATGATCGGCGATATAAAAAACCGGCCTTTCATCGATATGCTCCAGAGCCTCAGCGCTGCCCTCTCAAGAATAACCCGGTGGATGATGATGATCGTTCCCCTGGGCATTTTTGCCTTGACGGCAAACACCTTCGGGACCCTTACCCTCACCCAGTTTCTCGAGATCCAGGTCTACCTCATCTCCACTATCGTAATCTCATTGATTCTGATCCTCCTGATTCTGCCCCTCCTCATCTACAGCCTGACTCCGTTCGGATACCGGGAGATCCTCTCTGCTGCCAATAAGGGGGTCCTGATGGGATTCTCGACCGGCCGTGTCTTCATCACCCTGCCCTTCCTGACCGAGGGGGTCGCCAGCCTGTTCAAGGGACCCCGGACCGGGGAGGAGATGCCCGCAGCCGGGGTCGTGCCTGGGGAAGGGGCTGTGAGAGCGGGGGAGGAGACCAGGACGCGAAAAGGAGAGGCGGTAACAAGCGGGGAGAAGCCGGGGCCACAGGGGGGAGAGGCTCTGGGACCTGATGAGGAGCCCTGCCCTCCACACAGAGAAGCAGTCACCGTTGAAGAGAAGGCCAAAGCATACAGTGGCATCCTGATCCCCCTGACCTACACCCTCCCGTCCCTGGGGGTCTTCATCGTTCTGCTCTTCGTCCTGTTCACTGCCTGGTTTTACGGCGATCCCTTCGGGATCCGGGAGCAGGTGTACCTGGCGCTGGTGGGGGTGCCGAGCCTCTTTGGGTCCGCCAAGCTCTCCCTCAAGTTCATTCTCGATCTGATGAGGCTGCCCGCCGACGCCATGCAGCTCTACCTGATCTCAAACCCGTTCCACGTCTATTTTACCTCGGCTCTGACCTGCATGTCCATGTTGTCCCTCTCTACTATCGTCACGGCGTTCCTTACCGGTCTCGGTGGACTCAGGGTGAGAAGGGCCCTCATCTCTCTTGCCATCGTGATCGTTGTCCTCTCTGCTGCTGTGCTCGGGCTCCGGCTTGGATTCACCTCGCTCCTGGGTGATTCCCCGCAGGGCGGCGAGACCATCGTACATCTGAAGATACCTCCGGAAGCCAGGGGAGCGGGGATCGAGACAACGATCTACCGGAACTATTCGGACGTGCCCCCCATCCAGGATACCTCACCTGCCGGGGCGAGTCTTTTACAGAAGATCAAGAGCAGGGATGTGGTGCGGGTCGGGTATATCCCCGACAGGATGCCGCTTGCCTACTTTAACGGGGATGGTGATCTGGTCGGGTATGATATCCACATGGCCTACGACCTGGCGAGGTCCCTGAACGTCTCCCGCATCGAATTCATCCCCGTGGACCGGGAGACGTTCCTCGACCAGGTCAACAACGGGAGCTGTGATATCGTCATGTCAGGGGTGGTCCTCGTCACGGGAATTGTCGATGAAGCGAGGTTCACCTCGCCGTATCTCGATCTGCACCTGGCCTTCGTCACACGGGATGACCGGAAGGACGAGTTCGAGCAGTGGGAAGAGGTGGCGAAGAAAAAAGACCTGGCGATAGGGATTACCGCCAGGTCAGAATATTACCAGACCGCGAGCATGCTCTTCCCGGAGGCAACCCTCATTCCTCTCGAATCCCCGGAACAGTTCTTCAACCAGACCAAGGCCGAGGTTCTCCTGACTACTGCCGAGGTGGGAACGGCTATGACGCTGCTCCACCCCTTCTACGATGTCGCGATCCTGCAACCCTCCGATGCGTACAAGATCCCGTGCGTCTATATCGTCTCCAAAGACTGTGACGATGCCTCGCTCATGTTTCTCAATTACTGGCTCGAGATGGAAGAAAAATATGGGTCGCTCGACAAAAAATACCGGTACTGGGTACTCGGAGAAGACAAGGAGCATCAGCCGCCACGGTGGTCCGTGATACGGGATGTCCTGCACTGGGTCGAATGAGAGCTCCCAGCAACCCGGTGTAACGGCGGCTCTCCCTGGATCTCTCGAGCGATAACCAGGTTACCACACCTTCACGGTCGCATCGCTCGGCGTCGTCCAGTTCCAGTACATCCGGATACTCAGGATATACCTGGCTTCCGCGTTCAGCGTATGGAGGATGTGGGCATTCCGGTTCTCCCCGCTGTCGTCATCGGCATCGAGCTGGTGCCTCCTCCCGTTGATCTCCTCAAAGAGGACCATCACGGTATCGGACTCCCCGAAGGTCTGGATGTCATGGGGCCGGGTCTCCAGGGGAGAGAACGCGAACTCCCGTGCCTTCCCTGGCTGCAGGTTGAGGACTACCGGGATATTCAGCGAGATCGCTTCGGTGACGAAGGACGGGGGATACCAGTGCTGGATCCATTCGCGGTCCATTGCAGAGATCCCCCCGGCAGGGAAGATCCCGGCCTGGTACTGCTCCGGTTTGAGGATCAGACCCTCCTCGAATTCATATTCCATGATTGAATCCGGGTCCCAGGTGGAACCCACCACCTCCCTCTCGTCAAGCTTGTCGAGGATGTTCGAATCGACGACCTCCTTTGTCCAGTAGTTGGGAGGCCCCATGAACATGTTATACACGGCTTCCTTATCCCACTCGATCCCGGCAAAGGGGCTCTGGTGTTCGTGCGGTAACCCGAGCGAATGCCCTATCTCGTGGGTCGTGACATCATAGGGCCGTGGCTCCAGCGGCAGCCAGGCCTGGTCGAGGTTCATGGTGCGTGGATCGAGCTCGATATCCTTTGAGGCACAGACCGGGCAGACCGGGGTCGTTGCATCGGACTCGAAGGGATCGTAGCTGGGGCAGTCAGGGTTGAGGCAGAGGTAATGCGTATTCAGGATATCCCGTCCCACCCAGGACCAGTATCCGTCATCTTCCTTGAACCCGATCCGTATCTTTGCGGCAGAGGGATCGGACACCTCCTCAAAGGCGATCCCGATGCCCACGTTGGTCCAGGCATCGAACCCTTTCCGGGCAATCAGCTTCAGGTCATCATTCCCTGCGAGGGTTGCCGGTTCCTCGAGGAAGCAATAGGGTAAAACCGTACCCGGTACCCACTTGGTCCGGAGCACCTGGATGGCCCTGGCAGGACCCGCCGGAAAGCCCAGGCGGAATTTCCTCTCGGGAACGACCGGTGTTCTGCAATAGATCCGATCTCTTGCGTTCATCTCATCACACCTCGATCGTATACCTCAGGGACGACCGGCACCCTGCAATAGATCCGATTTCTCGCGTTCATCTCACCACCCTCAATCGTATACCTCGGGGACGACCGGCACCCTGCAAGAGATCCGATCTCTCGCGTTCATCTCATCACACCTCGATCGTATACTGTATCCACCGCTTGTCAGGACTCTTGTCCCATGCCAGGTGCTTCCGGAACGGCTCCCACTCGGCTTCCCGGGATTCGTCCGGTGGTGCAAGCGAATCACTGTCAGGAATGGTATCGCTCCGGATGACCCTCCCCCTCGCCCGCTGCAGCAGCCGGGCGAGGACCTTCTCGTCAGGGTGATGCCACCCCTGCTTGTTCGCCCACTCCTGGTGGACGGGGAGCATGGCAACGAGCTCTGTACTCTCCATCATCTCAAGCCCCTTCTCCCGGAGTGTTGCATTGGCACTGCCATGATGCCCGACTTTGTAGAGGACCGTCTGCCGGATGAGGTCCCTCCCGGTCATCCCCTCCCATGCTGCCTTCTGCCAGGACAACCAGTTCCCCACCTGCGCATCGCCGGCGAAGAGGAGGACCTTTGGCGGCGTGGCATCGGTCAGGGCGAAGGCCAGGACAAGGCTCGTGTTGTTCACCATCCCGCTCACCCGGAGGGCAAGCTTCGTCACCCCCTCCTCCAGCCAGTCAGACTCGATCCGCCGCCACCGGGGCCCATGCCCTTTCTCGTCACTAAACCCGTACATCTCCCGGAAAAAGTCCATTTCCACTGCCTTTTCCAGGGAGACCGAGTAGGTTGCATCGAAAGGATACCCCTGGATCTCCTGGGAGTCGCCCGCGAGGGGAACGTCGGCTGCCTCCAGTATCGCGGAGATGAGCGCGGTCTCCTCGGTGAGCGGTTGGAGATAGGTCTCTTTCTGGGAGTCCAGTCGCTTGATGGATGCCACGTCTTCCGGCGGGCCGAGCACATACCCCTTCACCCCCCGGACCCCGGGGATCTCGAGTGGTCCTCGTCCGGGGGTCTTGTAGTCCTCCGGCCGTTCGAGTGGGTTCCGGCTCTTCTCCCGCAGGAACGTGAGTATTTCCTTGTTCCCCTTCATCCCCCTGGCCGTGTTCGCCCCGAGATCGAAGCCGAACAGCAGGGCAATCCGTTCTGCATACGGATTCCCGGCTGCCTGCAGCCTGGTCAGAGCGACCTTTAAGGCCTGGATCCGTTTTCCGAACAACCGGGTCAGCTCCTGGGCAACGGGATGATCCGGGTCCTCCGTCCATGCCAGCCAGAGTTCATCGATCTCGCACTCGGCAAAGGACTCTTTTCCATACATGAACCCATACAGATGGTCGGAATGTTCGTGGGTGACCGCAACCACGTGAAGGTGCCGGTTGGTCGCCTCTGCAATATCCCGGGCAATGGCCTCCAGCCGTTCTCTCCCTTTGGGATACCGGTCATGGACCCCGCAGTCGATCAGGACGTACCGGGGATTGCCATCCTCCCCGGGAAAGGCGAGGAGGAAACAGTCCCCGAATCCCGTGGCATACATCCTCACCGTGACTCCCCGCTCCGGGGGATAGAGGCGGTGGGAGGGATCGCTCGGGGGCATGGTCAGTCCTCCTCCTGGCACTCGCACGGCTGGTGAAGGATCCTGAACAGCTCCACGCCGGATGTATCGGGCGAGGAGCCCCTGATGATATTCCGGTAGTGCTCCAGGTACGGGTTCCCGAAATAGGTCACATATAACGACGGGGTAACCCCCTCCCGGAGCAGGACCCGCATCCTGTTCAGCCGGTTCTCACTCGTGATGTTCTTGTACACGCAGTACCGGACCTGGCCGGTGGAAGGATCGACCAGCAGCGTACACCCCCCCCGCATGATGAAGTCCGGTTCCGGAGGATCGATCAGCCCCTCGTCAACCTTCTTCTGGTCGTCGGCGTTCAGGTATCCCCGGCGGCGCTGGGTCATCTCTATCACGAGCTCGGTCAGGGCCTGGCCATCCGGCCCGAGACGGCGGGTAGGACGGACCGAGTGGATCTCCACCGCCGGAACCCCGTCATCCGTGCAATAGATCGAGGGCAATGGGTCATCGAGGACGATGTGGGCCGCCGCTGCCGCTGTACGGCCGGCAGGGCTCATCAGCCTCTCGTGCAGTTCCGCCCTGCTCTTCCTCAGCTGCTCATGGATCTCCTGCCGGTCAGCCCGCATATCCCAGTCCGGCACGAGCTGCCGGATCCCTGTGGGACCGCCGAACAACTGCGTAAACTTCGCCTGCTCCTCATCGTCCGGGACATGCCAGACCAGACTCTCTGCGGAGAGGTTCCGCACGTCCAGGGGATAGATCCCCCACCGTCGGAATGCCTCGATGATCGCGGTCCGGTAGTGATGCCGGTCATCGGCCACGAGATCCCTGTCCGCGGTGATCAGGGCCCGCAGGAAATCGCCACAGGTGGGGTCCACCGGGGGACAATAATCGAGCGCCCGGATACTCATCCGGAGGAGGTGTCCGGCGGTCTTTGCCGCTTCGTTGGCGAGACGGTTGGCGAGATCCGGATGGATCTCCCCGGCAGGAAGGATCCCGGTCCCCCCTGATGCGATCCGGAGGAGATCCCGGATCCTCGACTTGTAGATCAGGAGGAAGGCATCGAACAGCGCGGCGACGAAGAGGGCTCCGCGTGCATGGGACTCTGTCGTCGTCAGGATCTTCTCAGGATCCGGGGTATGGGACCTCCATTCCCCGGTCGAGGGATCCATCTCTCCAATGGCACTCCGGAGTGCCCCGTACTGTCCGATTGCCTGGCCGAACTGGTACGCGAGCTCCCCGAGCAGGTTCTGCTGCTCCAGTTGCCCCCTGGTCCGGGAGATCTGGTGTTTCAGGACCTCGGGATAGGTGAAGTGCTGGAACAACGCGATGATATCTGCCAGCGCCTCATGGAGGGCCAGCACATCGATGTTGGAGGGCTCGATGAACCGTGGATGCAGCCCATCGATGATGGCGTGGGTCGTCTCATGGGCGACGATATCATGGGAGATGCACGCAAAGACCGTCTCGCCCGGCATGGTATTCCCGCCCACGGTCTTCGATGCCGGGAAATAGCCGAAGAGCAAAGCCTTCTTCTCCGGGTCGTAGTACGCGTTGGCGGCACGGAAGGCATGCGGGTAGATCCGCAGCCGGCCGACATACTCTTTGTGGTAGGTCCCTTCCTCTTTGGTGAGGCGGACCGACCAGAGGATCGGCCTGCCCAGTGCCGATTCGAAGTGGCCGATGGTGGTCCTCGCGATTGCATAGACCATCTGCTGGTGGAACTGGGGATTTCCTTCTTCCGGGGGGAGCCCGTCCTGGGCAAGCAGGGCGGGATCCATCAGGTTGACGGGGGCATAAAATACCCTGCTCGCGGGATCGTAGTCAACCACCTCGAGATACTCATCAACCGGCCCGATCTGCAGATCGTCGTTCCAGGGGATCTTTATGACCACATCGTTGATCTCACTGGTCTCTATCTCGCGGCTGAGCACCGGATCAAACGCCAGGGCACGAAGCCTCAGCGAGCGTGGGGAGGGATAGTGCTCCTGGTGGGAGAGTCCTGTCATCACCTGACACCTTGGACTGAAAAAATACCAGAGCGGGTTTCACGATCTAAATCGTGAACGGCCTCTGGTTGTCGAAATGCTCATCCAGTCTCCCGGTCCGGTAATAATTGGGCGACTGGTAGTAGGGCATACGGTTCAGGATGTCGCTATGGAACTTCCGGTAGTCCCCCTCAAACTGCCCCTCCCGCCATACCTCAAGCAGCCTCCCGGTAAACAACCCATTGAAGTCACCGTCGCTGGAGAGCTGATTGTCCTGGCACCCGGAGATGAGCATGACCGAGGCCTGCACTGCGGCTTCCGAACCCGTCAGCCCGGGCTTTTTCAGGATCGGATCATAGAACTCCTTGTTCTTCCGGTAGACCCGTTGCGCAATCAGACGGGGCATGTACCGGTACCGCACCTGTTCCTGGCCCGTGACCGGGAAATTTCCGGTATAGAACGCCTCCTTTGTCACCGTTCCCGAGTGGCAGCTGTCAGAGAAGACCAGGATCCGGACCCCCTCGGCGAACTTCGCATACGCTTCGTTCAGCTCGTCGTCGACAACCTGGCCATCGAACAGGCACCAGGTCTCATCCTGGGCATCGATCTCATCCCTGTTCAGGTCCGGCTACTGCCCGCCATGGCCCGAATAGCTGAGCATGAAAATGTCCCCTGATCGCAGCGTCTCTGCTGCCCGGGCGAGTTCCGCCAGTACCCTGGCCCTTGTTGCATCCCTGGTGAGGAGCGTGGTGACCGCAAACCCCTGGCTGGCGGCTATGCCCGACATGTCGGCCGCATCCTGTTCGCAGGCGATCAGTTCTCCCGACCACCCGTCATAATGGGTGGGATCCACTGCGTTGAGCCCGATCGCCAGTGCCATCCCCTTCACCGCTGACTCCACCCGGAAGGTGGCCGAGATCTGAGAGCCGGAGGGTGCGATGCCCGACACCTCCACAAGGGAGCTTCTCCCATCGTAGCGTACGCTGGACGGGGTGGTGTCCGGACTGAAGACCTTCCCCTCGGTATACAGATCGCCGGGTTCGAAATTCCCGTTCGCTTCGATCTGTTCGAGCCCGTCTGCTTCCATGAGGCGCACTATCTTGTGCGGGGCCCATGAGTTGTCGAAGATGAAATTCCATCCGGAAGGCTCGAGGCTCGCGTCAATGTGCCAGATCCAGAGCCCCTGTCCCGGGAGAGGTTCGTCGTTCCCATCGTTCTGGCGGTACTGCACCATGAAGAATTCCGAAAAGATCGCCCCGCCTTCCAGGAACGGCCAGACGACCACACAATCCGGTGACGTCCCGGACGGGTTGAGCGCCAGGGTCTGCGTCCCGCTGCTGATGACAGTGGGCTTCAGCCAGTCCAGCATCCACTTGAAGAAACAGTTGAGGTCAAACTGGTTTGCATCCATCATATCAGCGCCACCGACTCCCCCGTCCGGCCCCACTGATTCGTCGTAATCGTAGAGGTCCGGCAATCCGAGGGCATGGCCTGTCTCATGGATCACCACCCGCGTGTTGAACTTCGATCCCACCGGCCTGCACTCCCATTGCCAGGAATACGCCTTGAGCGATTTCCCGTCCAGCGTGAAGCCCGGCTCAGAGAACTCAGTCTGGTATCCCCACCAGAAATTGGCCCAGCCATTGTCCGGGCCGGCCCACAACACCATAAAATAATCGATGAACCCGTCATTGTCGTTGTCATACTGTGCAAAATCGTGACCCTCCGCCTTGAAATGCAGCAACGCCTCCTTGATCAGCGACTCCCGTCCATTGTCATCCTGGATGATCTCCGATCGCTTCTTGTCAGTCTTGTACCAGCCGAGCGTTGTGCCACAAGAGAGGTCGAGCTGACCATAGGAGGCACGCTGGTAATAACGTGCAAGGCTTTCGTATGGTTTGCCCGTGGCGGGACTGCCGAATAACGCATCATTGATCTTCTTTGCTTCATTGCTGTGCGGATACTCCGGGAACTCGATCAACAACGCAAATGTCCTGACCGGACCGGTGGTTGGCATCCCTTTCCATGCCGGTGGCGGTGCCCGGGCAGCAAACCGGTTCAGCCGATCCTCAGCTATTCCCCTGGCCTGGAAATGACGCCTGGCCGTACGGATGATGGCTTCACGGAACCGGTATGAATTCCCCTTCTGATTCCCAATTCTCTTCGCAAACGCAATCCTTTCATCCCGAGCAGATTTACTCCTCCGTAACTGCTCCCGATCTGATAGTGAAGGTGGCTCCATAAGTCGTTCCCCCAATATGTGTCAATCATAACGTCGGGTTATTAAAATTTGCCAAGCACATATACCGGCACATCAGGGTGATGAAGCTTCAACGATGGCATGAATGCCCCACGATGGGGAATACCTCCTCTCTTTCAGACCTAAGCAGAGGAAACAGCCTGGGAATTGACGACCGTTCTCCCCATTGTTCGCAACGGGATAGGAGAACAGGATCATGATAGATAGATCTGCGACGCTCCAGGTCTTGCTCTCCCGGCAAAGGAAACAACAAGGCAGGATCAGACCCTCCAGACCGGACCATGGATCCTAGGGACTTCCCTCTTTCCATAAGAGAAAAAGGACCGGGAGGTGAATTTCCCGTTGCACCGCTTTCAGCGGAATGTGATGATGCCCAGGAGTGCCATCACGATAATGGCGAGGATGACAGCGCCCAGGAGTCCGAAGATCAGCCACCCGATGAGGAAGGCGATCACCGATCCCAGGCCGAGCGCTCCCCAGTTCACATGGATTGCCATGGTTCACCTCCTGAACGATTATTCCTGATCCCGGTTAAGGCTCTCATCCCTCACACCGGACCCGTGAGGGTTGGCAGGAACCATCCCGCGATGGTAGTCGCGATCCAGATAACGACAGCAATGACCAGGGACTTGAGCCATCCGATCTTGTAGAGGCTTCGCAGTGCCAGCAGCCACACAATCCCCGCAAGAAGTGCAGCAATCCACCCCTGCCCCAGCAGGAAAGAGAAAGCAGCGTAGATGACCGTGCCTGCAACGGCAGCCAGAAATGCAGTGATGATACCCTCATCTTCACCAAGCAGCTTCACGGTCACATAGATGATAATCGTTGAAATGATCAGCGGGACCAGAATCATCAGAAGGGGAGACACAGTCGACGTCATAATACAGGCTTCCTCTCTTTCACAGTTTTAATGAATTCTGATTGGTTCAGAATTCATAATTAAAAAAGGATACGCTGCATCCTGATGGTTTCATCAGAGCGTACTGACCGTGAAGGGGGCATCGCTGGTATCGGTGCAGCCGGAATATGTAGTGCTGGTGATCCTGATCTGGTACTCATTCCCGAGGGCTATACTGTACGGTATTGTAAGGGTATACGAGCCGGAGCGCCACCCGACCCGATGCAAGTGCCTGGGGGGATCACCCCCGGGATCTGACAGAGAATGCCATCGTTTCAAGGGGTTGACATTCCCAAAAGATAATAAGGGTGGAGGTATACCGCTCCCCATCCGGTGCGGTAATCTGCAGAGCACCTCCTGCAGATCCTCCCTACAGGGAATATGATATTCATGGAGCTGGATCCAATGGCCCGGTGGAAATGTACCGTCTGTGGTTACGTGTATGATGAAGCAAAGGGTGAACCGGCAACCGATACTCCCCCGCATACGCCGTTCACCTCTCTCCCGGAAGACTGGCATTGTCCGGTCTGCGGCGCTCCCAGGGACTCCTTCGTGCAGGAATCCGGGGAAGATGTCCATGCTTCGGCAACGACCACCGTCTCGGACATCATCGTTGATGAGATGGAACGATGGGGAGTCGATCTGGTCTTCGGACTTCCGGGGACCTCCGCACTCGGGATCTTTGATGCAATCCGGAAAAACAAAAGTATCAGGCTGATTGTGGTCCGGCATGAGGCGAATGCGGCCTTTGCGGCTGCAGCGTACAACAAGCTGACCGGCAGGATTGCCGCCTGCCTGACGATCGCAGGCCCCGGTGCAACAAATCTGGCGACAGGACTGTATGATGCGAAAGAGGACCGGGCCTCGGTATTCTCCCTCAATGGGCAGGTAGAGATGCAGTACACCGGGCCAGGAGGTCTCCAGGAGATCGACCAGGATGCCTTTTTCAGGCCGGTGACGGTCTTCAACAACACCATCTACGACAAGTCGATGACCGCAAGACTGGTGACCATGGCCCTGAAGCATGCCATTCTCGACCATGGGGTGGCCCAGCTCTCCGTTCCAAATAATATCCAGAAGGAACCGCTCGATGCCCGGTACTGTTCAAGGGAGACCTGTATCCCCCGGCTCACCATCCAGTCCGACGAACCGACCCTCAGGGCTGCTGCCAGGGCCATCGATAACGCCACCCGGCCCGTGATCCTTGCCGGCTGGGGGGTGCACGATCTCCCTGATCTCGTGGTCGCCCTTGCGGAAAAGATCAAGGCACCCGTCCTTACGACCTTCAGGGCGAAGGGAATCCTGCCTGATGATCATCCCTGGCTGGTCGGGATGCTCGGCACGAGCGGCTCACCCCAGGCACGGAAGACGATCGATGAATCGGATCTTATCATCGCCCTTGGGGTCGGCTTCTCCCGGATGACCGGGGTTCCCCGCCACAAACCGATCGTCCAGCTGGAAAGTGATCCAAGAACGATCGGGAAGATACCCTACACGGCGGCGCTCTGGGGAAATGCCCGGCTTGAGATGCCCCGATTAGTGCAGGAAGTGCAGGGGCGTGATGATCCGTCAGTGCTCCCCCGTATCGCCAGCCTCAGGAAGACCTGGAATGACCTCCGCGACAAGGAAGCCGACGCGGCAGCAACACCGATCCGGCCTCCCTATATCATGAAGGTGCTTTCCGAGACGGTCCCCGATGATGCGGTGATATCCCTCGATACCGGGGATAACATGTGGTGGTTTGGGCGGAATTTCCGCATGAAACACCAGCAGCTGGTCTTCTCCGGGTACCTGGGATCCATGGGAACCGGCCTCCCTGGTGCTATCGCGGCCAAGATTGCCTATCCCGAGAAGAGCGTGATCTGCATCACGGGAGACGGGGGTTTCTCCCAGGCAATGCCGGACCTCGTGACGACGGTAAAGTATCATCTGCCCATGGTCATCGTCGTCCTGAACAACCGTGAGCTTGCCATGATCCAGGTCGAGCAGCGGACCGAAGGATATCCGAATTATGCGACAGACCTGCTGAATCCGGATTTTGCCCGGTTTGCAGAAGCGTGCGGATGCCAGGGTATTTCGGTGAAGAATCCGGGTGAATTACGAGCGGCAATAGAGAAGGCTCTCGCGCTGAACCAACCCGTTGTTGTTGACATCGATACGGACCCGCGACGTTTTTAACATTTTTTCACCAAAGAGAACGCGTGAAAAAAGATCCCGTTGGAGGGGAGAGGAAGATTCTTTTTGGTCTCCTGCGGGGTCATGGTTGATGCGATATGCTCCAGGCTGGGTGGAGGAAAAGGGCACTTCCCCCGCACTGTGATGTTCGCTGGGGACCTGACACCCCCGGGGCTGCTGAAATAGTTATGGTGCACGAATGAGCACCTCCATAGAAGGGAACATCATGAGCACCTCAGGTCTCCACGAAATTGTCGGAATATCACTGGAACGGAGTACTGCGATCATTGATCTGTTCTATGACCATTTTCTGGACGGAGGCAGGAAAGATCCAGATCCTCTCGTTTTCACCGGTGATGCCCTCCACTGGATTTTGCACGAACCGACGCTTTCTATCGAAGAGATGGTGTATCTCACCTATTTTTTTACCAGGATCATTCTCCCGGATGCAGGCGAAGGTGCTGATGCATAAGCAACAATCCACTGACACTCCTCTCCTCTCGCGTTCAATGACGGAGATCATGTATTGAGAACGGCCAGATCCGGGAGAAAATACCAGTTCCCGACCCTATCCTGGGTCAGACCCCGAACCTGAAATGACTGGTACACGCGACGATGTACGCCTCTTCCATGTCGGTGTCTGGCGGAGTGTAGGGGCGGGGGACAGAGGAGAGGATCCTGCGGATCTCCCGGCGGAGCGGTTCGGGCCGTTGCCTGGCCAGTTCTTCCTGCGAACGGCAGGGGGCATCAAGAGCATGGATCGCATCATGGCATGGAAAGCAGAGGACCAGCAGGAACGGTTCCATCCGTTCGGAAGGTTGTCCGAAGGCCTCCTCTTCTTCGATGATGGAATGCACCACGAGGTTCTCGAGGTATTCCTCACAGCCGCACACATCGCATCGTGAACCAACCGCCCGCTTGATCCGGTTCCCCCTGATCGGGTTTTTCATGGTGATGCTGAGGAAGGACATAGGAAGGGTATCCTCAGTTTCGGGAGGGTGGTGCAGGGGCATAAAGGTTGTACTGTTTTCATGGTTTTCGGGATCGCTGTTCCGCTATGACCGGGAGCGTTTTGCGAGAAAGGGAAAAAAAGATCAAGATTTATGTACTATGCCTTTTGAAAGATGCAGCTATGTCACTTCTGCAGCAATATCTCTGTCTCATCCTGTTTGGAGTGCTGGCGGGATCGCTGGTCCTGTCAGCCGGTTGCCTGAATGAACCGCCATCCAAGACGGCATCTGTTGTATCCCTTCCCGAAAACCTGACCTATTATACCGAACAGTTGCCGCCTTACAATTACGAGGAGGATGGTGTGCTGAAAGGGTTTTCAGTTGATCTTCTTGAAGCGATCACGGAAAGAATGGGGACGAAGGTGAACCGGGAACAGGTGCACCTTGTCCCCTGGACCGAGGGATACCAGGCTGTTCTCACCAACAACAATACGGTACTCTTCACTACCGCCCGGACCCCTGATCGGGAGGATTCCTTCAAATGGGCAGGACCCATCTTTGCGGTGCCCAATGTCCTCTTTGCCCTGCCTGAACGGGACATCGTTATCACCATCCCGGAAGACCTGAATGCGTACCGGATAGGGGTTATCGTCGATGACAGTGCAGTCCAACAGCTGCTCGACGCCGGGGTAAACTCGAGCCAGCTCGTTGCCGAGACAAGTGTCCCCGCAATTATCGCAAAACTGAATAGCGGTGAAATTGACCTCTGGGCATACACAAAGGCCCCGGGCCGGTACCTCACCGAGCAGGTGACGGGGAGCTACTACTCTTTCAAGATTGTGTACACCATGCCGGTCCTTGAGGGGTATTATGCTTTCAACAGGAATGTTCCCGATTCAACCGTGCAATCGTTCCAGCAGGCCCTCGATACTCTCAAAACCGAGAAAGATTCCCGTGGCATCTCACCTTATGAAAGGATCCTCGGCCGATACATCCCGTCAATCGGTTTTGCCCATCTCAATTACCTGACCGAAGAGTGGGCCCCCTTCAATTACGAAAAGGACGGGGTGCCGGCCGGCATCTCTGTGGAGATACTCGAGGCAGTGTTCCGCGAGATGGGGGTGAACCGCTCACGGGAGGATGTCCGTATCGTTCCCCTGTCCGAAGGGTTCCGCCAGGCACAGAATAATACCGGAACCGTCCTCTTCTCCATCGTCCTCTCCCCGGAACGCGAGCCGCTCTACCAGTGGGCAGGACCGTTTACCAAGGGGAGTTTTGTTGTCTTTGCCCCGGCAGACCGGAACATCACGATACGGTCTCCTGAAGACCTGAACCGGTACCGGATCGGTGCGGTAAAGGGTACCATTGAAAACACCCTTCTCACCGGCCGTGGAGTAAATCCATCGCACATCGTCAACGGGCTTGTTCCTGCGGACCTTGTGACGATGCTGGAAAACGGGGAGATTGATCTCTGGGCGACCGGTGATGTAACCGGGCGATATGAGATGGAGGTCGCCGGGGCAGATCCCGATGCGTACGAGATTGTGTATACCTTAAGCGAGAATGACTTCTATTTCATCTTCAGTAAAGATGTCCCGGATGAACTGGTTACCGCGTTTTCACAGGCACTGGTGATGATACGGAACCAGAAGGATCCCCAGGGGATCAGTGAATATGAACGGATCATCTACCGGAACATCGGGGTAGGCTGCACCCAGCAGCCATTCAGCGATGAATCGGTCATCGCTCTCGTCGACACGACAGCAAAAGCGATCAGTCAGGATACTCCTGACACGCTCCGTCGTATCAACGCGGGGGAGGCTCCGTACCGCGACCCTGAGAACCCGGAACTCTATGTATTTGTTTACGATAGCAATGAGACCATGGTGGCCCATGCGGAGAATATTCTGATCGTGGGGACGAATTTCCGGGGAAAAACCGATGTAACCGGAAAACGGCTTCATGATGAGATCCTTTCGGGAGCGTTACAGAACGGCACAGGGTGGGTGGAGTATGTCTATGTGAATCCTGTCCAGACGAACTTGTACTACAAAACCACGTACTACCGGTTAACGAAGGGAAGTGATGGGAATACCTATATCGCAGCCAGTGGCAATTTCAAGCGCTGCAATGCCTGATCCGAGCCTGAACAGCGAAAAACATTTTTTTTTAAATATCCTGATCCTCCCCCGTTCCTGAACCTCGTTTCCACCACTTCTCCTGCCAGTGACACTGCCACCTTTTTCCGGGTCGATTGCGGATGTGCCGGCCGGGTACAAAAAAAAATCGACGTCCCCTCATTCAGTTCTCCTGACATGGAGGGGCATACCCCGGCGTGGCGTCCAGAGAAATCCGGTGACACGGTCCTCTGCACGCGAAAAGAGGAGGCGTGACTCCGGACTCTCCGGGAAGAAAAATTCAAGCGGGGAGAGCGGCTGGAGCGCGAATCGCTCTTCAGAGGTGGCCTGGAGCATGAGCTGACCCACTTCCTCTCCGACGGTCAGCACCTTCCCTTCACTCGTGGTATAGGTGCCGGCAAAGTGGCTCAATGCAGTGGAGGATAAGGGGAAGCGTGCAGGTGGCTGATAGGGATTGCGGAGCGCCAGTGCAGCCATCTCCACTGCCAGTTGTTCCGTCTGGTTGAGTTTCCCATCATTGTTCGATAAGACAATGGCCAGAATATCGTCATCTGGCAGCACGAGCAGCTGATTGGCATATCCCGGCCTGATGCCATAATGCTCCATCACGGGTCGTCCCCGGCAGGTGCTCACCCACCAGCCACAGCCATAGCGGGTTTGCGCACCATCCGGCAAACGTGCGGGGGTCCACATCCTGCGGAGGGTCTCTGCCTTGAGTAGTTTCCCGGAACGAAGGGCGGTACAAAAGCGTGCGAGGTCGTCCACGGTCGAGACCAGCCCCCCGGCGGCATAGAAATGGGAGTTGCTGAACAACTCGGCATGCAGGTAGGCATCGGGGGTTCCGGTATACCCGCTGACCATGTGGGGAATGACGCGGCCTGGGGTGGGTTCGTAGCAGGTATGCACCATTCCAAGCGGCGAAAAAATATGGTCAGCCAGGAAGTCCCGGTAGCTCTTCCCGGAGACCTTTTCGATGATCGCTCCCAGGAGAATATAGCCCGAGTTGCAGTATGACCATTGCGTCCCCGGTGCAAAGGGGTGGGGGTGGTCTTTGAAGAGATCAATCAACTGGTCGAGACTGACGTCCTGGCGATGCACTGCCCACCATTCCGGTATCTCGGAGAACTCAGGAATCCCTGAGGTATGCGTCAGCAGGTGTTCTACCGTGATGGGTGACTTGCCTGAGGGGTAATCAGGCAGAAGATGGGTGAGCGAATCGGTGAGTGCCAGCCGGCCGGCTTCGACCAGCATCAGAACTGCCGTCGCGGTGACAGGTTTTGTAAGGGATGCCAGGCAGAACGGCATGTCGGGCGACATCGGGACCTGGTGTTCGAGGTTGGCGAGGCCGATTCCTCTGCGGTAGAGCACCTCTCCCTGTCTGACCAGGAGCAGGGCAGCGCCTGGGGCTGTGGACGGATACGCGTTGACGACCATCTGCTCAATTGGGTGTACAATGGGATCTGGTGGGGACATCATGGGCTCCTCGCTCTAAGTGCTGAACAGTGTCAGAGATGATGTAAGTATCTTCAGATAACGTGAGGAGCCATGGCTACTGGCATTTCCAGGAAGGTGATTCACTGGCAGATTCCAGAGGTGGACAGAAGTTTACGATGAAAGCAAACCATCGGTATCCCTCATCCGGCCGTACCGATCCTTGAATACCTTGTGAGAGATACCATTGATAGTAAACCGCCTTGAAGAGGGAGCAGGGCAGACCCGCACGAGAGATCTCCCTTTTCCAAAAAAAGCCTCATCAGGTCAAGTGATATTGAACCTGCAGGCTCTCAGGAGAGCATCCATGATTCCTGAAGAACATACCGTCCCCTTTGCAACAGATGGCCTTGTCTATCATCGGGATCCTCCTCCCGGCACCAGGGAGCATTGGATCCTTGTTGACGGACCGTCGGTCGTCACCGGCAGAGACGGGACGCTGCTCTCTGATCCGGCTGCCTGCAGAACGGTTCTTGCAGATGATCCCGATCGGTTCATGATCGGCTATGACCCCCGGGGGAGCTGGTGTGCGGTCCCTATCAGCGGTTCGGTGCTTCTTCCCGATGGTTATGCACGGACCCACCTCCGTTCCCTGTATGGGGTTATCCCTGATGACCTGCTTGGGATTGCGTCACGTGCCGTTGCCCTCTCCCGATTTTTCCATACGCACCGGTTCTGTGGGATCTGTGGGGCGGAGATGAACCGGAAAGAGGACGAGATCGCCACCCTCTGCCCATCCTGCGGTCATATCGGCTACCCGGTCATCAACCCCGTGGTCATCGTCTGCATTCGCCAGGGCGACCGGATCCTGCTGGCACGATCGCCCCGCTTTCTCCCGGCAGTCTACGGGGTCATTGCCGGATTTGTGGAAGCAGGGGAGACCCTGGAACAGGCGGTAGCCCGCGAGGTCGCCGAAGAGGTAGGAATTGCGATCGACACCATCAGGTACCGGTGCAGTCAGCCCTGGCCGTTCCCCCATTCCCTGATGGTTGGCTTCACCGCCTCGTATGCCGGGGGGAGCATCCGGATCGATCCGAATGAGATCGGGGAAGCCGGCTGGTACTCGTATGAGTCCCTCCCCACCCTTCCAGCGGCCGGAAGCATTACCCGGATTCTCATTGACCTGGTGGTAGAGGAGATATCACGGGACACGAAATCCTGATGGCAATACTGATAGTGAGGACCGGGATGACCACACCCCTTCCTGTCGATTTTTCCGATTGCCCGTAGACAGGGCCACCTGATCAGGGTATGTGCCTGTTAATGCAGGGATTCCTGGAATACTACAAGGTGGATACGAAAACCAGTGGGAATATGCATATTATTGTCTGAACCCCAGCTCAGGAACGATCATGGATGGGGATGGTTCCTGACAATAAGCACACATTTATATCAGTCCACCGATCCTTCAGCATGAACCGCATTTCAGTATTCACATCCGGAGCTCTGTTCATCCTGCTTGTGGTAATTCTGGTTTGTGCCGGCTGTACCCAGCCATACGGAGAGACAACCCAGACCGCATCGCCAACAACAACACCCGCTTCCACTCAAACAATATCGGCAGGCTACGAGACACAAAAAACGGAACTGGCCGAGCTTGCTGCCTCATTTGCCAGTCAGATTGACAACAGGACGTTTATCGCTGCACTGAAGGAGGGACCAAACTCGACAGGGTTTGCGACAATACTCGCACAGCTCAAGGCATTCCAGGCAACCGACAGCAGGATTGCCTTTGTGTATATTCTTGAACAGCAGAATGGAATCGTCCGGTTCGTCATCGTTTCCGATTATGGCATGCCGAACAGTGCGACATTCATGATGGTATATCCCGGCGCACCGGAGGAGCTGAAAACCCCGATTACCGCACCCATGGGAGTGGGTCCCTACACTGACCCCTGGGGAACATTCCTTTCAGGGTATGCTCCCGTAAAGATGAGTGCGAACGAAACCACCTATATCATGGCTGTCGATATGAGGGTGTAATCACCCTCCCCCATCATTTGCACCGCTTATGACTGCCGTGCGGTCGAAGATACAAGATGAAAATGGCGGAGCCATGGTCATTCGAACAATCGATGATTGTCGTTCGTTCGAGCATAAAGAATGAAAGTGCCGGAACCATTTCATGGGAAAAGGGTTATCATGGCTGTTCATCGTTGTTCGTTTCGTTCTGGAAGCCCTCCCTCATCATCTCCTGCCAGGGTACCTTCACCCGGGTTCCTTATCGGATTTCCCATGAATCCTGTATTCGGGATATCCCACCATCAGTGCAAAGGAAAACAAACCTCCTTTTCACCGGGCTATTGCCTCCAGCAGGGGCTTTAATGTCTGGGCTGCAATAGAGAGGAATCCTGCCCCGCATATCCCCCCCCAAACGCCACGATCTGTCCCTGCGGATACCTGCACCGTCTCCCTCACCCACCCCCTTGTACTCGTCCCCCTTGCCTTACACCTCCCGACTCTGATCCTGCTCTCTTTTCTTGAGTTCTCGTGATAAGTGCCCCTGCAATCCCGCTCTGCTTTGTAATTGCCCCTCTCATTCGTGCGATTCCAGGGGCAAAACGGATCCTTTGAGAAGAAGGAGTGAAGAAAAAAGTCAACCGGTTACCGAGAATTCTCTGCCACTTCCAGGGAATACCTTGGCTCAGGTCTTCTGTGAACCAGGAGAGAACCCCAGGCCGGAGATCCCTTTGGATGATCTCCATCTGGGGACCATTCTCACCCTACCTCCTCGCCACCAGCACTTTAAACCACTCAAATCCTTCAACGGGGTGACCTCCACCTGCAGAAATCCGGCATCCTTGCAGAGCTGTATCCACTGGTCAAACCCGATGCAGTATTCCCCCTCGTTCAGGATATGCTTTTTTCCATTGTCATACATCCGTTCAAATGCCGGGATGCCCCCATCC
Source organism: Euryarchaeota archaeon ADurb.BinA087 (assembly GCA_002068435.1). Taxonomy (GTDB): domain Archaea; phylum Halobacteriota; class Methanomicrobia; order Methanomicrobiales; family Methanospirillaceae; genus UBA9949. Next base: position 20,243 of record MVZQ01000019.1, read on the forward strand.
TCCATGGCAAGGGCAAGTTCCTTTTGGAGGAATTGAAGGATCCTCTCGATACGCCTGGGATCCTCCAGGTCACCCGTAGTGTCAAGGTCCATGTCCCCAAGGACGAACCGTCCCCCGTCTTTCAGTATGTCGTAGACCTTCTGAATCACGGGATCCTTCTCCTTCACGTGATGCAGAGCGACCGTTGACGCGACGATATCGAAATAATGGGAGGGGAACGCCATATCCTCAGCAGAGCGTTCTTCCAGGTGAATCCGGTCAGAGAGATGGCACTGCTCGATCTTCTCCCGGAATATCCCGAGCATCTTCTCGGAGCTGTCGATTGCCGTGATGCCACAGTCTGCCCGCTCCAGGAATTTCAGTGACAGCAGTCCCGTCCCACAGCCGATATCAAGGACCCGGTCACCATCCCGGACTCCTGACCGGCTCACCACCAGGTCAAGCATGGCATGATGCCGCCTGACCTTTCCAAGCGTTGTGTCGTACTCGTTTGCCCAATCGGCAAACCAGGCACGGGTATCCCTCGGAACCTGATCAGTCATTATTCCCGTATATTGGGTGGGAGAGATAATACGTTGTCGTTCGAAGCCAGGGGGCCGTTTCCGAAGGGGAATCTTCCTATCAACGATGTCTGACGAGGCTCTGAAAACAGAGGAGCCTGATCAAACAGGGAAAGAACAGAACTGTTTAGTCAGTTCGAACTACCTGATAGTTCCAATGCCTTTTGAAGTAACTCTTCCGATTATCATGACATCTCAACGGTGAGCAATAGTTCGTTGGAGGAGATCATATCAGCGATAGTGCGATTCAGTCCCCCTTTGTCTTGAGTGGTACTGCCAAAACGTTCGGATTCTATTTTTTGAAAAATACCTAAAGAGTTTTCATATCAGTCCTACAATACACGCCCAGTTCGCAAATCCGAACACAATGAGGAGATGCATACATGTCAGAATCACAAGAAGTAAGGGGATGGTGAGCAGCAATGGCAACGATTGTTCATTTCGATGTCCCTGCTGAGAATATCGAGAGGGCGAAGAAGTTCTATTCCGCCCTCTTTGACTGGAAATTTGAATCGTTCCCGGAGATGCAGTATCACCTGATCACCACCACTGACGTGAAGGGTGCCCCAGGGGTTGGCGGGGGTATGGGAAAGCGGATGGACCCCTCTCAGCGTATCACCAATTATTTCGGCGTCACATCCATCGATGCTGCGATGAAACAAGTGAAGAGCCTCGGGGGGACCGTCGATATGGGGAAGATGGCCGTGCCAACGATGGGGTACCTTGCCACCTGCATCGATACTGAAGGGAATCCCTTCGGGTTATGGGAAGAGGATGCCGGGGCGAAGTAGCTGCCCTGCCATCTCACCTTTTTTCCAAGAGAGGACAGAACCTTTCCGTTACGATATCCCAGGAATATTAAAACTCAAATAGGCCTCCCATAGGTTCCACTGCATTGAAGCAGGTACGTATCATTTCACATTCTGAGGTAACCGGAAAGAGTCATATAGCCTCAACACGAAGCGAAACTGTCCTTAATCTCATCATATGAGGAGGAAGAACTATGGAGCAGGAGAAACCCGAGCAATGCACGAAAGATTGGTGCAAATTCAAAGGGAAGATGAGAGATCAGATGCACTGCCATGGAGGGGGTGGCGCATTCTACGGGCTGGGCTTCATCGGTGCCCTGGTGTATTACCTCACGACGGCGACCAGCTTCTGGGCAGGATTCCTGGGAGTCCTCAAAGCACTGCTTTGGCCTGCTTTCCTGGTATATGAGGTACTGAAATTCATTGGGGCGTAAAAAATAGGGTAATGGCAGGATTTCCTTCCTCCCATTTTGTCCTTTGTACTGTCGTGCTCCAGCGATATCAGGCTGGTGTTCCCGGTAAGAACGATGAAAGCGGGGATGGCTGATCGGGATCGTTGATCCAGGCAATCACAGACCAGAACCAGATGGGATCAGCTCCCTCCTGTGGGAAACCCGGAGAACCAAGACCCCGCTCACAATTGTAAAATCAAAACTATAAGAAAGACCTCTTGCCTCTGTTCGTGTGCATGCGTCCGCCCGATCTCGAGTATGCTGCTGAAGACAAACCACCCGGCCCCACCCTGTTCCTGCTAGGCCTCCAGCATACCGGGATTGTCGCAACTGCCTTTATTTCAACGATTCACGGAAAGTGAAACCCGAAGAGATCCTCACCGAGATCCTGGTGCCGGCCGGTCCGGTAATCGCCCGCCCTCACTAGGGGGAGAAGAGGGGCTCCGCCTCCTGCCACACCATCGGTGTTCCCTCGCAGACTGACGAATATACTCCCTTGACGGTCCCTGTCAAACGCCATGCAATCGTAAAACACCCGTAGAGCCCGAATGGATTGAGGAGGATCCCCGAGGAGGGGTGCCCTAATGGCAGCAGCATCGAGCCCCAATTTTCCTGTTCGGACAAACAGCGGGGACTCACAAAACTTATTATTTGAGAACCTTCCAGATGGGCTACTATGATACAAGCATAGAGAGAGGGGTTCTGCCTGGTCATACCCTCTCTGCGGTGGGATGAGGAGGGTATCGTCCGGAAATGGAGTGCTGAACTCCGTTCCTCCTGTTCCCATGACACCGCCTCTTCTTTGGTTTTGTATCTGGAAAGAGGTTTGACGATGAAACACAGTACGGTAGTGCTCGTCGGGATACTGATGCTCATGCTCCTGGCGATCCCTGCAATGTCAGAGGAAAAATCGTTGGATACCAGTGCAGACTCATTTCCGCGGGGAGAAGATGCAGAACCATCGATCCCTCTCCAAATACCTGCATGTACCCAACCGGTTCTTGCTGGTTCCAGCGGGTCGAAAAGTACGCCAATCCAAAACCCGGTCCTTGCCGGTGGTGCATATGCCAATCGTGACACCCTCTTCGTCCATGGGACAAGTGCGGTCGGCTATCTGCCCGATGGAGATGTCCTCTCCGTCTATGATACCGGATCCGGACATGAGACCAACCTGCTCTCGCATGGTTACACCGTCATCAACTGCCCGATGCCCGGGTATTATGATAAAACCGGGGGAGTGCAGCCGAAGGTCAAGTATATTGCTCTCCACTATGCATCCGATTCCGATGGGAGTCTGTGGCCTAAAATCGAGAATATCCATATATTCAATGGCCATGCACCGGTCTGCTCCTTTGATTGCTCGTACTCGAACAACGGGATCTTTTCAGACCAGGTCATCGACCTTGGTGATTACTATCGCTTCGACCGTGGTATGAATATCCAGCTTGTTATCGGGAACGGGGCAGCAACGACAAAAACATTCACCATTGGAGGATATGGTGCCCGGTTTGAGTGGTGACCCCGGGTATCTTTCTCCCCCCAACCTTTTTATATAACGAGTTATTTGTATTCTTATTCAAGGTGGTTTATCATTCAATCAAGGTGGCTCTTCTCCCTTATTGTAGGGTGTGCAGTGCTGGCTCTTCCGGCATTGGCACTTACGCCTATCCCTGTACCGGGTTTTACCAGCACACCCACCGATCCCGATTTTGATGGCTTGTATGAAGATCTGAACGCCAATGACCGGATTGACTACAATGATGTCGTGGTCTTCTTCAAGAACATGACGTGGATTGCTGACAATGAACCGGTTGCCTGTTTTGACTTCAACGGGAATCGAAGAATCGACTATAACGATATTGTGAGGCTCTTCAAGGAGGTGGGAGTGCCGCTTCCCTGGGACGGCATGGACCGATATGACCCGGCTGCCAACGGTTCCACCGTGCAGATTCCCCTCGGAGAAGGGGGTCTTGTCATCACGCTCCCTGAGAATCCTTCGACCGGGTATCACTGGGAGGCAACCGTGACCTCGGGCCTCACCATCGTTGATGACCGGTTTATTCCCAATGCACAGACCCTCGGTGTTCCCGGCGCAGGGGGGACCAGGGTATGGACCCTCTCCGGAACCTCGGAAGGAGTCCAGAGGTTTTCAGCGATATACAAGCAGCCCTGGATGAATGTGACCGGCACCGAACAGACCTTTGAACTGCACATTCTCGTCGGGGAGAACACCTCCCCCTGTATCAGCCTGCCGACCGGCACCTCCCTCTTGTCGGAATCCATGCAGGGATCACGGAATCTGACAATCGACAACCAGAATGAAGATGATGCCGTGGTATCCCTGCGCATCGAGGCGGATCCCTATGCATCCGGGAATAAAGTGGTGAGCTTCTATGTGCGGGGACATGACCAGTATACCTGCTCGACGATTCAAACCGGGAACTACACATTCTGGTACAAACATGGGGAATGCTGGGATGCGGCAAATGCCACGTTCAGGGTCGTCAACGGGGCATGGAGGATGGATGACATCCTCCCCTATGATGAGGATACTCTCGGCTGGACGATCTGGACCTCCCCGGTAGAAGAAGGCAATTTTACTGCTATTCCCGTTTCCCCTGATCTCGTCTAGGGAGAAACGATAGCAGTATCCCTTTTTTATTGCATCGTGCTGATGAGGGTTATTTACAGCCCTGCATCCATAGGAGACATGAGACCAGCATCCCGTTATTGGTGTGTTTTTTTCACGAGAATGGTAATAAACGTCGAACAGAACCGGAAAACCAGCCCATAGCTTTTTATACCCTTTCTGTCAAGATTTGTACTATAAAAAGGTGGTGGCATCATGAACTACTCATGGCTATTGTATAGTATCTTCTTTCTCATCCTGCTGGCTGTACCGGTAACGGCTGCCAGTACGGTGAGCATTGAACCTGGCGAGGTTGCTGCGGTGGGTGAGAGTACGACGCTTGGACTGGTCCTGAACCAGACCGAAAACGGCCTCTCCGGCTGCAATATCAGCATTGCACTGGACAACCCTGCTGTCGCGACCATTACCGGGGTGAACTTCCCGGCCTGGGCCTCCGTCCAGGACAATTCCTCGCTCCCGGAAAAGAGTGTCTGGATGAATGAAATGGATCTGCAGGAGACCCTCACGGGCACCCTCACCAATGTTGACCTTGGGTCCATTACTCTCGTGGGAGTTCTCGAAGGCACAACCGGGATCACCCTGACCGTGAACGCCCTGGACGATAGCAACGGGACTGCGATACCGGCAACTACGCTCCCG